>JBHJIZ010000080.1:0-7112 GCA_050043005.1 Paracoccaceae bacterium | reverse complement strand
CGCACCCGCGCCGCAGCTGTCGATGGCGTCCTTCATCGCCTCGCGCACGGCCTGGTGCTGGCCCATGCCGAGATAGTCGTTCGAGCACCAGACGGTGACATCGTGGGTGCCTGCGTTGGCGCCCTCGCCGACATGGCGCTTCGCCTTGGGAAACGATCCGACCTGGCGTTCGAGATCCGCAAACACCCGGTAGTTGCCTTCCGATTTCAAGGCGGACAATCGGTCCGTGAAATGCTTCTCGTAGTCCATGTTTTCCTCCTCAGTCGGCAGGCTCCGCACCTTGCCCCGGTGCGTCACGTTTTGTTATCCAGCTCCAGAGTGCGGAATCCCGCACCGGCAGCACCATCAACCAGTGTTCCACCAGCGCCAGCGACGTCAGCGCCGCCAGCAGCACGAACCCAACGCCCGAGCCTTCGACCGCGATGGCACGTTCGATCCAACAGGCGATCGCGAAGGTCAGCAATGTGATCGATACCGGGAAAAGCCAGTTCATCCGCCGTTGGGCAAAATACGTTTTCATGTGCGCAAGCGCGCCCGGCATCATCTCGTGACTGAGGTTAGAAACACCAAGGTAGATGTTCAGCTTGGCCGAAATCCGCGCGAAGAATAGGATCAGGAAGGTCCAGAGCCCCGTCTGTTCGGGTGCACCTGAGACCATGGACCCAAGTGCGATCGCAGTCAGCAGCAGGGTCAGTTCATGATGCGCAATCGTGCCCCATGCCAACAAAAACCGACGTGACCCCTTCAATCCCAGAGGGCAGGGCCGTGTATTCGGCCCCGTGATGACGCCCGTCAGGAAAGCGAGCTCGAACCAACCCCAAAGCACGATCGCGGCGCAGAAACCGCCATAGGCGGCGAGGTCTCCCGTTTGGTACGCAAACTCATGTAGGGCATAGAACGCTCCGGCAGCGATAGGTGCTGTCAGGAGCAACGCGCCCAGCCCTGCCCCGCGGTTGACCATCCAAAGGATCGCACCGGTGGAGAACCACCAGACGAAACATGCGAAAAGGATGGCCAGAGTCATCGATTACCAGACGGGTTGAAGGCGCGATGTTTCCGGCAGTTCATTCGATTTGACCGGCAACAGATACATCCGAGCGAACACAGCCCCTGCACGCGCACCGAGGCCGATACGGCGCAACCATTGCAGCGCGCCGCCCTTCTTGCGGCTTTCATCCATGGCGACATTCACCCGGCTCATCACATCGCATAGTTTCCAGAACGTCGGGTTATCCAGATCCAACTCAACCGGGAAACACTGACGCGAAATCTCGGATGTCAGACGGATGACCTTCTGGTCGTAATCGTCAATGTCGACGCCAAGCGCCTCGTGAAACTTCGGACGGGCGTGGTCGCGGATCCACATTGTCACGAAAACGGCCACCAGGAAGAACCGGATCCAGAGCTTGTTGCCACCCTCGAGTGTCTTGCGGTCTGCGCGCATGATCAGGCTGAACGCCTCGCCATGGCTGCACTCGTCATTGCACCATTCCTGGAACCACTTGAAGATCGGGTGGAAGCGCTTGTCCGGATTGCGCTCGAGATGGCGGAAAATCGTAATGTACCGCGCATAGCCGATCTTCTCGGACAGGTAGGTCGCGTAGTAGATGAACTTAGGCCGGAAGTAGGTGTACTTCTTTTTCTGCGTCAGAAAGCCGAGGTTCACAGCGATCCCCGCTTCGCGCAGGGCATCGTTGATGCACCCGGCATGACGAGCCTCGTCCCGCGCCATGTACTGGAACAGTTTGGTGACTTCTTCGTTCGCACCTCGCCGCTTCATCTCTTTGTAAAGGACACAGCCCGAGAACTCGGCGGTGCACGAACTGATGAGGAAATCGATGAACTCCATCTTCAGTTCAGGCTCCATGCCCTCCCAATCGATGGTGTCCCAGTCTTCGTTCTTCTTGAAGTGTCCCTTGTTCGGATCAGAGGCGAACTGCGCCATCATCACGTCCCACTCTGCCCGCACCGGTCCAACATCAAGCGCATCCAGCGCGTCGAAGTCAGTGGTGTAGAAGCGCGGCGTCAGAAGGGTGTTCTGCATGGCCAGTTCGGTTGCGGCTTCGCTGTCGAACTTGGCGAGTTCCTCCTGAAGTGCAAGGCTTTCCTCAACAGTGGTTGCATCGGCTGTATGCATACGGGGCGCGTTCATAGTTTCACCTCCTCGGAGAAGCTGAATTCGCAGAGTTCCATGACTTCCAGGTCGCCGGTCAAACGCGTCCAGAGCCGTTCAAGCCCAGATGCGCGTGTGATGACGGCGGTGCGATCCTCGCGGACGATCTCACCGAACGGGGACATGATCTCGGGGCCCTCGACCTGAACCTCGTCACCCGGGTAGACGACCGATCCATCATTGAAGCGCACATGCGCGTGAAGGCTTTCAAAGCAGTGCGAAATCTCGACCGTGCAGGGTGCCGTGTCGCGTCGTCTCGTGAACAGTCCCATCTTCAGTCCTCCATCTCTCGCGATTACTTCGCCGACAGCAGCTTCGCGAAGGCTGCTGTATTGTCCTTACCAAAGCCGATCAGTTCGGCGCGCCATCCGGTGTAGTCATCGCGCAGAGCAATCCGACCGTCGGCGTAGCCGATCAGGCGCACGGGTGCCGCGATGTCGACACCAGCCTGTCGCCGCTTCATCGCCAGCGAGCGCGCGACGCCTGCAATAAAGCCGCCCTCGTTCGGACCAAGGTCCGCAATCATCACACCATTGGTGTCCAGAACACGCGCTGACCCCGTCAGATCTCCGAAGATGTGTAATGTACGCTCCTTTGCGATCTCGCCTTCGGGCGGTAGCGCCGTCGGGGGCATGCCCGTCACCCGCGCCCACGTCACCATCGCCAACACGATAACGAGCAAGGCCGCCACCGCGCGCAGCAGTATTCGCGGAACCAGTTCCCGGTCGTGAGCGTCGGATGTTGCTTGGGCGGACATGGAACTTCGTACTCCTATTCGGCAGGGATCGCGGCAGACTGGGCGCGTGCATCACTTGCGGCAATCTCGGTCCGGGCGTGTTCCGCGATCAATCCCGCGACATGTTCGGCGTCACGGATGCAACGGAACGCAGGTTGGGTTTTCTGGACATGCCAGGGGCGCACATGCGGCCAGCACACAAGGTAGGAAAAGCGTGTCTCACCCAACAAATCGAAGGTGATCGTGCCCGTTCCCTGACGATGCAACCGCAGATCCGCCTTGCCGATCCAGCGATAGGGCAGGTTCAGCGCGAGGGTCAGTGCAGCCCCGATACGCATGACGATACGGCGATTGGTCACTGTGTAGACCGTCGCCCGCGCCTGCACCCACGCCGACAGGGCGATCAGGCCGCAGGCGACAACACCGATCACAACCAACCAGACCGCCGACAGGACACCGCGTTCGACGTCGTGGTTCAGCCACCCGGCGAGACCGCGCCAGACCGCCAGCATCACGAAATAGATCGCGACCCAACGCAGCATGAATGCCTCGTTGGCGAGCACCAGCCAGTCCGGTTTTCCCTGCCACAGGATACGCTCACCTTCCGGCGGCACTTCGGGCAGACCGTCGATCGGCTCTGGCGGTTGGAAATCGTCGTGGTCCATGTCGCGCCTCAGAGTTGCGATTCAAGGCGTTCAGGCGTTGCGTAAAGCTTGCCGCCACACCAGTAACCGCAGATCTTCTCCTCCTCGAGCTTGGTAACCTGGCCATCGGACGCAGTCTGAGGAATGTTGGGGAAGTGCTGTGCATACAGCGAATGCACCTTCACCCGGTCCGACGTAATCTTGACGAGCTGAATTGGCGCAAGACGCTTGCCGCCGTCGTTACTCAATTCGATCTCCAGATAGCGGACCAGTTGCTCCGGCACGTCGACCCATAGATCCGAGATCCGACCGATAACCTGCTTGTCATGAGATACGACCGGGAGCCCTCGGCAATCGCGCCAACTCACGACCGAGAAATCCTCGAGAAGACGCACCGGCTTGATCTTCGCATGTCCGTGGCCATCGTATTCCGGCACATCCGCCCGCATGCACCAAGAGGCCGGTCCGACACCGTCCATCATCGGATCACCTGTCGGCTCGAACGGCGAGCCCGCCGACATCGGCATCTGTTGAAGGGCAATCGGGCGATCATCGACCGGATGGTCGTTCGGAACGCTCACCTCGCCCAGATTGTGCGGCAACTTGAACGTCTTCTGGCGCGGCAACGGGAAAGGTCCATCGTTCCCCGCAGGCGTGCCGTCATCATTCTCGAGCGGATAACCTTCGCGCATGTTTTCACGCTGCAGGTAGATGACCAACCCGGCAAAGAACAGCCAGAACAGGTAGAGCGACAGCTGCGCGAAATCGAAGTAGCCGATGATCGTGCCGTAATCGTCGAATTCCATTTTCGGTCTCCTTCACAGGATCTCAGGTTGGAAACTCAGCCAACCCGATCTTCGCTTCAGTCGTCGTTTCAATCGGGGTTCGACCCCTCCGCACCAGGGGAGCCAGCGCGATCAGCGTGATGAACAGCAGCACCAATTCGGCATGGTAAACTGTTGCGTAGCCGACCTCGGGTCCCGAAAGTGCTTTGCCCAAAGCGCCTGAAGCTGCGATTTCGCCCACCGCGTCCTTGATACCGCCACCAACCGCGATCCCGATCCCAGCGGCCGTCGCTTGCGCTGCGCCCCAAACGCCCAGGGCCAGGCCACGCCCGGCGCTGCCGGAGACAGGCATGGTCATCGCTGCTGTCAGGGTCGCAATTGCGAACAGCCCGCCGCCGACGCCGATCAGCAATGCACCCGCAAAGAACAGCGGTGGCGCCATCATTGGGGCAGAGAGGATGACGAACACGAAGGCAGCTAGTCCGATCAGCAAGGCGCGGGCCGAAATCCAGTGATGCCCGGTGCCTGCCGCTAACCATCGCGCGGCGAGCGCGAAGCCGATCAACGATCCCGCAGCCCAGATCGCGGTTAGCAGCGTCGTCGCCGATACGGACAGGCCAAGGATCTCACCTCCATAGGGCTCGAGCAGAACATCCTGCATCTGGAACGCCATGGTACCGAGAAAGACCACCATCAGCAGGCGCCCAGCGGGACCGCCGGCCTTCAGATCTCTCCAAGCGTCTCCAAAACTAGGTCGAGGAGCCGAACGTTCGGCCTTCGACATCGGGCGCACGCGTTCCTGTTTCCACAGCGCGACGAGGTTCAGCAGCAAGGTCGCGAGAGCTGTACCCTGGACGACCTGGATAAGCCGAAGCTTAGAGAAGTCAGCGAGCAAGGCACCGATGATCATGGCGGCGACGACCATACCGACGAGGAACATCACATAGAGCAGCGCAACCACCCTTGGACGGGTCTCGTCATCAGAGAGGTCCGAGGCCAAAGCCAAGCCTGCCGTCTGCGTCATGTGCAAGCCTAGACCGGTCATCAGGAAGGCAGCCGCTGCCAGAGCCTCGCCTGCCCACACTGGACCGACGCTTTGATCTCCCGACAGCACAAGAATGGCAAATGGCATCACCGCGAGGCCGCCCATCTGCCACAATGAGCCGAACCAGATGTACGGCACCCGTTTCCAGCCAATAGCCGAACGATAGGTGTCGGATCGGAAACCCAGCAGAGCCCGGAACGGGGCGATCAACACTGGCAGCGCGACCATGACCGCGACCATGAAGGCAGGCACGCCAAGCTCGACGATCATCACGCGGTTCAGCGTGCCAAGCAGCATAACCGTCGCCATGCCGCACGAGACCTGGAACAGTGAGAGGCGCAAGATCTGCGACAGCGGAAAGCCCTCGCTGCCTGCGTCCGCAAAGGGCAGATAACGCAGCGAAAGCTGCTTTATGAACTGCCGCGAGATGATCACCGAACCAGCCTCATCGCCTGGCTGATGTAGAAACCGGACTTGATCCGCTCGCTCGCCGGCATCCGCCAACGGGCGAAAGCCGGTTCGGATACGCACAAGCGTCTCAGCTTGCGTTCCGCGACCGGATGAATGGCGGGCGAGCGGTCCGAACGTGGGAACAGTTTGCCGGTCATGTGCATGACGTTCAGCAACGGCGTGCTCGGTGCCAAGGTGAAGTTGATTGAATGCCGTGATCGATGCGCAAGACGCGCCAGGGCAGTCACGACATCGTCTGGAGCGTAATGGATCAGGCTGTCCATCGCGACGACATGGTCAAAGTGACCGAGCGCATCGTCCAGCATGTCTCCGACACGATACTCGATGCGTGACGTCAACTCATCGGGAGTCCGCTCGGCAGCTACATCGAGCAGACTGGACGAGATGTCGACAGCCACAACCTCGGCACCGCGTTTTGCGAGTTCAATCGACATCTGACCTGCGCCGCAGCCAGCATCCAAAACCCGGCAACCATACAGCGATTTAGGCAACCGATAGAGCAAAGCCGCCCGCATACGGTCGCGGCCCGCGCGCACAGTCTGGCGTATCTTCGACACCGGGGCGTCAGAAGTCAGGCGTTCCCAGGTCTCGGCAGCCGTACGATCGAAGTATTCTTCGAGCCGACCGCGCGTATGGGAATACGTGTCAGTCATCAGTCAAACCCCAGCAGTTCGAAGATATCGCGATCTTCCATCGGGGCGGGCGCCAAAGGCTCGGTCCCCGCCCAAAGTGTCTCGGCCAGCCGCACGTACTCCTTCTGGACGTGGACGATGTCCTCTTCGTCCGGCATCTCGAAAACCGTGCATTTCTTGAGACGGCTGCGCCGGATCGCATCGCTATCGGGCATATGGGCGATGCGCTTGAAGCCAACTGTATTGCAGTATTTGTCGACTTGATCGGTGTCGCGGGAGCGGTTGGCAATGCATCCTGCCAGGCGCACAGGGTAGTTCTTCGACTTGGCTTGCACAGCCGCGATGATCCGGTTCATCGCATAGATCGAATCAAAGTCGTTGGCGGTTACGACGACCGCGCGATCGGCATGTTGCAACGGGGCCGCAAATCCACCACAGCCCACGTCGCCCAGGACATCGAAGATCACAATATCGGTCTCTTCCAGCAGGTGATGCTCTTTGAGGAGCTTCACCGTCTGACCGACGACGTACCCGCCACAACCAGTGCCCGCCGGAGGGCCTCCGGCCTCGACGCACATGACACCGTTGTACCCCTCAAAGACGAAATCCTCCGGGCGCAACTCCTC
>JBHJIZ010000079.1:0-33165 GCA_050043005.1 Paracoccaceae bacterium | reverse complement strand
GAGGAATCGGGCAACGGGTTTCATACCCACCACTCGCTGTGGAAGGATGGCGTCAATGTCTTCTCGGACGGGGGCAAGCTGTCGGCGACAGGCCTGTCCTATCTGGCGGGGATGCAGGCGAGGATGCCGGAGATGGCGATCTGCGGGGCGACCACACCGAACGCCTATCGCCGCTATCAGCCGTTCAGTTTCTGCCCGACCAACACGACCTGGGGGATCGATAACCGCACGGTCGGCCTGCGGGTGATCCATGGATCGGACAGCGCCGTGCGGGTCGAAAAGCGGACCGGGGCTGCCGACTGCAATCCGTATCTGTTGCTGGCCGCCGAGATTGCAGCCGGACTGGATGGGATCGAGCAGGGCATGACGCCGACGGCCGAGACCACAGGAAACGGATACCTCGATGAAGAGGCGGCGCCGCTTCCCGCCGATATCGCGACGGCGATCGAGCTGGCGCGTGGCTCGGCGTGGCTGAAGGGCGTTCTGGGCGACCTGATTCACGAGTTGCTGCTGCAACAGGCCGACCGTGAGGTCGAATTCGTTGCCTCTCAGGTCACGCCGGTCGAGCTTGACCGGTATCTCGGGAACTTCTGAGCGTGAAGCTGGTCCAATGAAGCTTGGAAACGTCACCGGCACCATCGAAGCGACGGTCAAGGCCGAGGCTCTGTCCGGGCACAAGTTGTTGCTCGTCGATCTGGTCGACGGCGCCGGGACCGTTCAGGAGCCAGCGCTGGTCGCGGTCGATGGCTGCGGTGCAGGCGTCGGCGATCAGGTGCTGGTGACGCTGAATTCTGCCGCCCGGATGCCGTCCGGCACCGCAGGCACACCCACGGACGCGACTATCATTGCCATCGTCGACAAGGTCACGCTGGCGCAACCGACTGCCAAGAAAAGGAAATCCTGACATGGCGCAAGCATTGGGGATGATTGAAACGCGCGGCCTGGTGGCTGCGATCGAAGCGGCGGACGCGATGGTCAAGGCGGCCTCGGTCAGCATCGTCAGCCAGACGAAATCCGGTGGCGGGCTGATCTCGACGCTGGTGCGTGGCGAGGTCGGTGCCGTGAAGGCGGCGACGGACGCGGGCTCGGTCGCGGCGAATAAGGTTGGCGATGTCGTGGCGGTGCATGTGATCCCGCGCCCGCATGACGAGGTCGAGACGCTGATTGGCAATATCGGCGGCGGTTCAGCGGATTAATCGCGTGGGTTCGAAACCCACCCAAAGCCTGTTTCGGGTTCAGATCTGGTGAGCAGCTTCTCGGACTTCGCGGACGCTATGGCATCGCCCCGGCCCTCGGTGATGTCGGAGGCGCGTGCCTTCCGGCGCGTTGCCGTTCTGGGCGGCGGGCCCGAGGCGCGGATGCTGGCTGCAATTGCCTTGTCCGAAGGGTCCGAGGTCACGCTGTTCTCGGCTTACGGTGCAGAGCTGGAGGCGATGGCGTCGGGCATTGCCCTGCGCGGGGCCGGTCCGGTGGGTTCGTATCAGGTGAACGCGGACGCTGCGCCATCCGTCAAGACGACTGCCGAGTTGGACGCCGCCGTTCGGGGCGCGGATCTGATCTTCCTGACCGGGCCGGTGCACAAGCAGCGGACCTATGCGATGGTTCTGGCCGATCATCTGGCCGATGGTCAGGTGCTGGTGGTGGCGTCTGGGCGGACTTTCGCCGCGCTGGAGACGCGCTGGATGCTTGGCATCGGGGGGTGTTCCGCCGCGATCACCATTGCTGAAGCACCGATGCCGTTCTGGTTCGACGCCGCTGGTGCCACGCTGACCCTTTCGCAAGCGTCCGGTCCGCGCGGGCTGTTACCGGGAAATCAGCCGGATCTCTGTGCCGGTATGAATGCGTTGCTGCCCGGGACAACTGGCGTGTTGGATGTGTTGCGGTCCAGCTTCGCGGATGGCTCAGGGCTGGTCGAGGTGCCGGCAGTGTTGCTGGGTGGTCCTGCCGTTGAGGATGGTGGGCCGAAGATCCCGATGGGTGGCACGCCGCTTCCGGAGAACCAGACCTTCCGCAACCTGATCGGTCCGCAGCATTTGACGGTGATCGAAGATCTGGCCGATGAACGTCGCGAGGTTGCGCGCCGGTTCGGGATCCGCGATCTGCCCGCGACCGATGACTGGCTCGATACCCATGCTGGTGCCCGGTCTGGGGATGGCGCTCGGCCCGTACCGGATCTGGCGCATTCTCACGCCATGTTGCGCGATGCGGTGATCGGCTCGCTCGTGCCGCTAACTTCGGCGGCGCGGCTGACCGGCGTGGCGTCGCCCGCGACAGAGGCGATGATCGCGCTCGCATCCTCGGTCCTTAAGGCCGATCTTGCCACCGCCGGGCGCAAGCTGCCTGCGATGGGGATCGATGGGCCTGACATCGACACGGCTCGCCGGGCGCTGGAGGCGGCGGTGCGCTGATGGATGCCGACCTGAAGTCCATCGCCGCCGCGCGCGAGGCTGCCGAGACGGCCTTCAACGCGTATCAGCAGTTCCTGGGCACGGATCCCAAGCATGTCGATGCGATTGTCGACGCCATGGCGCGTGCGATCGAGCCGGAAGCGAAGCGTCTGGGCGAGCTTGCGGTCGCCGAGACCGGCTACGGCAACGTCCCCGACAAGCGGATCAAGAACCTGTTCAACGCGCTATCGGTCGCTGATTGGTTGCGCGATGTCACGACGCTGGGTGTGCTCTGGCGCGATGACGCGACGAAGATCTGTGCGATTGGCGAGCCGATGGGCGTCGTGGCGGCGCTGATCCCCGTCACGAACCCGACCTCGACGATCATTTACAAGGTGCTGAGCGCGGTGAAGGCGGGCAACGCCATCGTCTGCGCGCCGCATCCGCGCGGCGTGCGATGCGGGATCGAGACGACGCGGATCATGGCGGAGACTGCCGAGGCGATGGGCGCGCCCAAGGGACTGATCCAGTGCATGTCGGATGTGACGATCCAGGGCACGGGGGAGCTGATGCGGCACCGCCGGACCTCGGTCGTGATGGCGACGGGCGGCCCGGCCATGGTTCGCGCGGCCTATTCCTCGGGCAAGCCAACGCTCGCGGTCGGGGCGGGGAACGTGCCGTGCTACGTCCATCGCTCGAAGGCCGGAGAGATCGGTGAGGTCGCGGAGCAGATCGTCACGTCGAAAGCCTTCGATTACGGCACGGCCTGTGTCTCGGAACAGGCGGTGATCGCCGACAAGCCGGTCGCCCGGGAATTGCGGCATGAGTTGAAGCTGCGCGGCGCGTATTTCATGACGCCTGCCGAGGCCGACCGTCTGGCGGGGGTGATCTTTCACGGGCGTCAGCAGATGAACCCGGAACGCGTTGGACAGTCGCCGCAGGCGTTGGCCGATGCGGCAGGGTTCTCGATTCCACCGAAGACGCGGTGCCTGGTGAGCGAAGAGAGCGAGATCGGTTGGCAACGGCCATTGTCCGCGGAGAAACTGAACCCGGTGCTGGCGTTCTTTGAGGCCCGCGACGAAGATCATGGGATCGAGTTGAGCCACGCGATCGCGAAGTTCGAAGGCTGGGGCCATTCCTCGGTCATCCACTGCGACGACCCGGGCATCGTGGCGCGGTTTGCGACCGTTCCCACGGGACGCGTGCTGGTCAACACGCCCGCGATCATGGGCGGGATGGGGTATTCGACCGATCTTGAGCCCAGCTTCATGCTGGGGACGGGGACGTGGTCGGGGTCGATCACCTCGGACAACGTGACGGCGCTGCACCTGATCAACATCAAGCGCGTGGCCTACGAGAACCGCCCCTGGCGCGACATTTACGAGGAGTACGGTGAATGAGCGACTTGACCATCCGCGCCCTCGTGCAGATCGACAATCTGCAACCGAAGTTCGCCGCCTACAACGGTGCGACGGTGCAGGGCTCGGTGCCGCTTTCGGGCGATACGATCCTGATTGGCGAGATCGCGCCAGGCAACGGTGTATTTTCCCTCATTGACCGGGCGCTGAAGGCGTCCTCGTGCGAAGCGACAAGCCAGATCGTCGAACGTGAGTTCGGCTTCTTCATCCTGCGCAGCCCGTCCAATGCCGAGGTATCGGCGGCGCGCGATGCGATCCTGGCCGAGTTGGGGGCGTCGATGACCGACCGCACGAAGCCGTCGGTGGCGTCGACGCAGATCATCACCTCGGTCGAGCCTTATCAGGCGCAGTTGCTGAACAAGTGGCGCAAGGGGGCTTTGGTGGTGCCGGGGCAGACGCTTGGGATCATCGAGTGCGCACCTGCCGCCTATATCTCGATCGCCGCGAACGAGGCCGAAAAATCCGCCGATATCGATATTGTCGAGGTGCGTGCGGTGGGCCGGTTCGGGCGGTTGTTCATTTCGGGCAGTGAGGACAGCGTGAAGACCGCTGTCGAAGGTGCGATTGCCGGGATCGAGTCCGTCGAGGGCCGACAAGAGAGCAAGACCACCTGATGGCCCGGGTCATCGGAGCGGAACACATTGAAGCGGCGCGCGCCAGTGGTCGTCAGCGCCTCGAGGTTTTGCCCGGCGACATCGTGACGGATCTGGCACGGGACAGTGCGGCGCGATTGGGGATCGCGTTGGTGGATGGCCCCCTGGAGCGCCCGGTTTTTGCGCGCACTGACGGCAATACGGCGATGCGCAGGGCGTTGACCCGGCGGGCGCCACGTTGGGTGGCGCCGCGCTTGGGGCAGGCGCGGGAGCCGCGTCGGTTGCGGAAGCTTGCACTGGTCGGTGCCGGAGGCGGCGGTGGCACCGTTGCGCACCTGACGGCGAATGCCGATCTGGCTGCCGAGATTGCGCTGAGCGATGTTGCACCGGGACTGGCCGAGGCAACGTCGCTGGACCTGATGCACGCGGCGGGGATCACGCGGTCTGCGTGCCGGGTTACCGGCAGCCAGGATCTTGCGGATGTGGCCGGGGCCGACGTGGTCGTCGTCACCGCGGGACGCCCGAGGACACCGGGGATGAGCCGCACCGATCTGATCGGCGTGAATGCCCGCGTGATCCGTGCCGCCGCCGAGGCGATCAGGACGCAGGCGCCCGAGGCCATCGTGATCGTCGTCACCAATCCGCTGGATGAAATGACGACCGAGATGCTTCGCGCCACCGGTTTCCCGCGCGAGCGCGTGCTGGGCATGGCGGGTACGCTGGATTCCAGCCGGTTTCGGGTCTCGTTGGCGCAAGCCGCTGGGGTCGATCCGGCGGATGTGCAGGCGATCACGTTTGGCAGCCACGGTGACGAAATGGCGCCGATCCCGTCGCAATCGACGATCAAGGGCCGGCCGCTGGAGGTTTTCCTGACGCAGGAGGTCATCGAGGCCTGCGTTCGAGATGCGGTCACAGGCGGCGGCGAGGTCGTGGCGCTGAAGAAGACCGGGTCGGCCACGCTGGCGCCTGCTCATGCAACGATGGAACTGATCGACCACATCCGGGGCGCACGCGCAGGGTGGGTGCCGTGTTCCGTGCTGTTGCAGGGCGAGTACGGCATCCGGGACGTGGTTCTCGGCGTGCCGTGTCATCTGGGTGCGAAGGGGTTGATCGAGGTCGAGGAACTGCGCTTGACGGATGCCGAGCGCGCGTCGTTGAACGCGGCCGCCGACGCGATTCGCGCAAGGTTGGCGGGAGGAGGCGCAAACTTGTGACCCGGATGGGCGAGGCGCCCATCCTACGAGACACCTCTTGACCGTTGAGATCTTCAAGTCGGGAGGGCGGTTGGAGGGCATCGGCGCCTCTGCGCGGGCCAAGCGGGTCGGGCCTTTTGTCTATGTCGCGGGCACCACGGCGATTGAACCTTCGGGCAAGCTCCACGCGCCGGGGGATGCCTATGCACAGTCAGTCTATATTCTTGGCCGGATCGAGGACGCACTGCGCGCCGTCGGGGCAGAGATGCGCCATGTGGTCCGGACGCGAGCCTATCTGACGAGCCTGTCCGAGCATGGGCCGGGGTTTATCCGTGCTCATGGAGAGGTCTTCACCGGGATTGATCCCGTGTCTTGTGGCGTGGAGTGCGGGCTCAACCAGCCCGGCATGGTTGTCGAGATCGAGGCGGATGCGGTGATCCACGATGCCGATGGCAAGATCAGTTACTGAAGTGCGGGGTCAGACACACTGAGCTTGCGTGCCAGGTACTGGTGGAAATCGTGGATCGTGCCCTCGAGATCGTCTCCGGCCAAAGGTCCCGCAATCGCGTGCCGCGATCGAAAACCCTTTTGCATCAGCTCGAGTTTTTCGCGATCCTCGCGATTGACCTCCTGCCACAGAGCAATCCTCTGCGCGATCAGATCGTCGTCGCACTCTTCAGGGTAGATCGACATCGTCCAACGAACCAGAACCTGGTCGGGATCGATCGGTCGCAGCATCAGCGCGACCAGAAGGTTCGCCGAAATGCTGGCGACCATGCCGGGATAGACGCAAAACAGTGTTGAGGAATGGCGCTGGTGATCCGAGAGACCGGGCGCGCCCTGACCACGGGACGCGATGCTTTCGGGGTAATTCGCGATGTAGCTGGTGAACGCGGGGCCGGATGGGCCTGTGCGTGACAACTCGGCCGGGGCGCACCCGCGTAGTTTTGTCTGGGGGACCACCGAGAGGTGATAGCCTTCCATGAAGTTCTCGACGAGCGACTTCCAGTTGCAGCGCCAGATCTCTTCCTCGGCGTGCACGATCTCGTAGCGACCGGGTTCGAATGGGGAAATCAGCGTGTTCAGATCTTCGAGGCCTGTCTCGAAAGGCGCGGCAGGGTCATCCAGTCTGATCCAGAGAAATCCGTTCCAGACAGTGCTTTGAAACTCCGGCAGACGGCAGGTCTCGGGCGCGAAGCTCTCCTGATCCATATGCGGTGCGCGCAGCAGGCGTCCGTCCAGCCGATAGCTCCAGGCGTGGTACGGGCAGAGGAACCGTTTTGTCTGTCCGCGTCCCTGGACGAGAGGCATGTTCCGGTGGCGGCAAAGGTTCGACAGGACGCGGATCTGTTCATCGGTGCCCCGCACCGCGATCAGGGGTTCGTCGAGGATGGTGGCGGTCAGAAAATCGCCCGGCATCGGGATCTCGTCGGCGCGTCCCAAACAGTGCCAACCCTGCGCCAGAGTAGACAGCCGTTCGTGCTGAAAGAAGCTCTCGGAGGTGTAGAGTGCACCGTGCAAAGACGTCGGCTGCGCCGCCGACACAGCGGTCGTCAAATGGTGCAGAAGGTTCGAAATCTCTGTCGCCACTGTATCCTGCTCCTCTGCTGGACCGCTGAGCCATCCTCCGTCCTTGGCGCGCATGCATGTCTGCAAGCGACACATCGGATCTTGTCGACAGGGTTCCGAGGTTGTCGGCTCGTGCCATGCAGCTTTGCGCGTGCCGAGGGCGATGACCGGTGAGCATGTCGCCGCGCTCGGGTTGGCGTGCTGACACGGGATCTGTCGGGGGGGGATCGACGCTGCAAACGGCGCTGCGGCTATCGGAACACGTGATGCCTGCGACGCCGAAGCTCGATGGGGGACGCAGAATTGGGAGCGGTTACTTGATTACGAGGCGAGGGTCTGGCTACGCCGTGGTTTCTGGAGTGACGAGACGGTCAAGACAGTGAGCGTGCGCACCTGTCCTCACAACGCACAGTTCTATCTGCGAGCGTCCGGGAGACACGCTTGGCGGCTGGCGCTGGCTGTCGCGTCCGCACGGCATGGCCAGTGAAACGCAACAGAGTTTAAATCGCCTTTTGGTCCCGGAGCCATGCTATGATCTGGTCGGCCAGGGTATCGGGGTCCTGTTCGGCGGATTTCAGGGTGATCTCGGCGGCCTCGGGCGGCTCGTAATCGGAGTCGATCCCGGTGAAGTTCTTGAGCTGGCCGGCGCGCGCCTTCTTGTAGAGTCCCTTTGGATCGCGGGCCTCGCAGACCTCCAGCGGCGTATCGACAAAGACCTCGACGAACTCGCCCTCGTCGAGCAGGTCGCGCGCCATCTGCCGTTCGGCCCGGAACGGCGAGATGAACGACGTCAGCACAATCAGCCCGGCATCGGCCATCAGCTTGGCGACCTCGGCCACGCGGCGGATGATCTCGACCCGGTCATGATCGGTGAAGCCCAGATCCTTGTTCAGCCCGTGACGGACATTGTCGCCATCCAGCAGATAGGTCCGCCGCCCGATCGCATGCAGTTTCTGCTCCAGCCGGTCTGCGACCGTCGATTTGCCCGAGCCGGAGAAGCCCGTGAACCAGAGTATCCGCGGTGTCTGGCCGTTCGCGGCGGCACGCGCGGTCTTGTCGACCTTCATCTGGTGCCATTCGATATTCGACGCCCGGCGCAGCGGGAAGTCTATCGTGCCGGCACCGACAGTGGTGTTGGTGAAGCGGGCGATCAGCACGAAGCTGCAGGTCTGGCGCACACTCTCATAGGCATCGAACGGAACGGCACGGTCGAGCGCCAGCTTGCAGTATCCGACCTCGTTCAGTTCGAGCGTTTTGGTTGCCTGCTTCTCCAGCGTGTTCACGTCGATCTTGTGCACCAGGTCAGTGATTTGCGCGGTCGCAGCGGCTGTTGCAAAGCGCACCAGGTACGCCCGTTCGGGCAGCATCTTCTCGCTGTCCATCCAGACGATATGGGCTGCGAACTGGTCGGCGACGGCCGGGAGAGTTCCCGGGTGGGCGAGCATGTCGCCGCGGCTGATGTCGATCTCGTCTTCCAGACAGACCGTCACCGATTGCGGCGCCATCGCCCGGTCCAGGTCACCCGAAGGGCCGACGATGCGCGACACGCGGCTGGATCTGCCGGTCAGGCTTGCGGCGACGGGATCGCCGACGCTGACGTCGCCGGAGGCGATTGTGCCCGAGAACCCGCGGAAATCCGAGTTCGGCCGGTTCACCCATTGCACCGGCATGCGGAAGGGCAGGCCGGTCGTGTCGCGCGCGATCTGGATGGTCTCGAGCAGGCGCATCAGGGTCGGGCCCTGATACCACGGCATCTCGGCCGAGCCGGAGAAGACGTTGGCGCCGGTCAGGGCGGACAGCGGAATCGCGTGAACGTGCTCGATCTCGAGATCCGAGACGAAGGCGCTGTATTCTTCGACAATCGCCTCGAACGTAGCGCCGTCCCAGTCCATCAGGTCCATCTTGTTGACGGCGAGGATGACGTTCTTGATGCCCAGCAGCGAGACGATGAAAGAGTGCCGCCGTGTCTGGGTGAGCACGCCCTTGCGCGCGTCGATCAGGATGATCGCGAGGTCGGCGGTCGAGGCGCCAGTCGCCATGTTGCGGGTGTACTGCTCGTGGCCCGGCGTGTCGGCGGCGATGAACTTGCGCTTGTCGGTCTCGAAATACCGATAGGCGACGTCGATTGTGATGCCCTGTTCGCGTTCGGCCTGCAGGCCGTCGACCAGCAGAGCCAGATCGACCTCGGCACCCTGGGTGCCGTATTTCTTGCTCTCGACCTCGGCCGCGCCCAGCTGGTCCTCGAACACGGTCTTCGAATCGTAGAGCAGGCGGCCCAGCAGCGTGGACTTGCCGTCATCGACCGAACCGCAGGTGATGAAGCGCAACTGGTCCTTTGCATCCTGCTGGGCGAGGAAGGCGTCGATGTCGATCTGCGGGGCGTCGGCTGGGTCGGTGGCCATCAGAAGTAGCCCTCCTGCTTCTTCTTTTCCGTCGAGCCGATCTGATCCTTGTCGATCGCCCGGCCCTGCCGTTCGGACGCGCGGCTGGCGAGCAGTTCCAGGATGATGTCAGGCACGCTGGTGGCCTGGCTTTCGACAGCACCCGTCAGCGGGTAACAGCCGAGCGTGCGGAAGCGGACCATGCGGTCGACCGGGTTCTGGCGGTGCTCTTCCGGCATCCGGTCATCGTCGACCATGATCCACATACCGTTGTACTCGACGATGGGCCGGGGGGCGGCGAAGTAGAGCGGCACAAGCTCGATCCCCTCGCGGTGGATGTACTGCCAGATGTCCAGCTCGGTCCAGTTCGACAGAGGAAAGACCCGGACACTCTCACCGGGTGCGACGCGGGTGTTGTAGAGGCTCCAAAGCTCGGGCCTCTGCGCTTTGGGGTCCCAGCGATGCGATTTGGAGCGGAACGAGAACACGCGCTCCTTGGCGCGGGACTTCTCTTCATCGCGCCGTGCGCCACCGAAGGCCGCATCGTAGCCGCCCGCATTCAGCGCCTGCTTCAGCGCTTCGGTCTTCATAATGTCCGTGTGCACCTTCGAGCCGTGGCTGAAGGGATTGACGCCCTGTGCCACACCGTCCTGATTGGTGTGAACGATCAGTTCCAGCCCCATCTCGCGCGCGATGCGGTCGCGAAACTCGATCATCGCGCGGAACTTCCAGGTGGTGTCGACATGCAACAGCGGGAAGGGCGGCACGCCCGGTGCGAAAGCTTTCATCGCGAGATGCAGCATCACCGCCGAGTCCTTGCCGATCGAGTACAGCATCACCGGGTTGCGGAACTCTGCCGCAACCTCGCGAATGATGTGCATCGATTCCGACTCTAGGCGGTCGAGATGCGAGAATGGTTTCATAGTGGCCGAAGCTCCGTTCCTTCTGAGCGGCAGCAGGCTGATCGGCGCGCCCACAGACCGATGCGCTTCCATATCCGTCGTCGCAGCCAATGCAAGTCCATTCGTTTTGCGTGATTGGTTGCCGCGGGTGTAACCGAAGCATCGTAAATGGTTTCTTGCGCTTCCTGCGACAAGCGGATGGGATTGCGCGGTATTGCGGTGTTGATCACGCGGGCGGCTTGTGTCCCGACCAGGGGATCGTAAAGCTACCGCGATCGGCAAGGAGGTCCGCATGGAGAGCGAGCGTAACCGCGTTCTGGCGCAGATGGGGTATCGCGACGATTGGATCGGTCAGGTCCATGAGGACGTGATCGATCCCGGGCGGGAGATCGTGGATCCGCATCATCATCTCTGGAGCCGCGGCGGGTCGGTTTATGAGACCGATCAATGGATGTCGGAGACGGCGACGGGCCACAACGTGGTGCAATCGGTCTTCATCGAGTGCCGGGCGTATTACCACACAGGGGGGCCGGATCATCTGAAACCAGTTGGAGAGACAGAAGCCGTGGCCCGCATGGCCGCGGAAAGCCGCGCGCGCGCTGACGGAGCCGAGATCGCCGCGATCGTCGCTCATGCCGATCTGCGGGGTGATGCTCTCGACCAGGTTCTGGATGCGCACGAGGCAGCGGGGCAGGGTCTGTTCCGTGGCATCCGTCATGCTGGGTCGCATCCTGTCGACCCTGATCCGCTGGTCATTCCCGGACGTGCTCCGGCGGGTCTTTATGCCGATCCAGCCTTCCGGCGAGGTGTGCAACGTCTCGGTGCGCGCGGGCTGACTTATGCTACGTGGCACTACCACTATCAAAACCGCGATTTCGTGGATCTGGCGCGTGCGTGTCCGGGGACGATGATGGTGCTCGATCATTTCGGGACGCCGCTGGGGGTCGGTATCTTTTCAGGGAAACGATCGGAGATTTTCGAGGCGTGGGAAGAGGACATGCGCACGTTGGCGAGTTGTCCGAATGTCGTGGCCAAGCTGGGCGGCATGGCGATGCCGGACAACGGTTTCGGCTGGCATCTTCAGGATAAGCCGCCGACATCTGACGATTTCGTCGCCGCACAGGCCGATTGGTATCATCACATGATCGACGTGTTCGGGCCGGATCGCTGCATGTTCGAAAGCAACTACCCGGTCGACAAGGTTTCGATCGGGTATCGCGTCCTATGGAACGGGCTCAAGAAGATCGCTGGGCGCTACACGGAGGCGGAGCAGGATGCGATGTTCGCAGGCACCGCCCGACGGGTTTACGACATCGAGGCACCGGCTGCATGACTGATCTGATCGACGACATCGAAAGCGCCGATATCCGCATAAAGGCCGTCGAAGGCGGCGTGCGCGAGACCCCGCTGGATGCGGCTGGAGCGTTCAGCGAGCGCACGGGGGCGACTGTTCTGCTGAAAAGCGAACACCTGCAGCGCACCGGTTCGTTCAAGATGCGCGGCGCGATGAACAAAGTTTTGTCGCTGAGTGACACGGAACGGGAGCGCGGCATCATAACGGCATCGTCCGGGAACCACGGCATGGCGGTGACACAGGCTGCCCGGGTTGCGGGTGTCACCGCGCAAATCTATCTGCCGGAAAACGTGTCGACCCTTAAGCACGAGAACATCAAGCGGCTCGGCGCTGAAACGATCCTGGTGCCCGGGGCGGGCGTAGAATGTGAACGCGCCGCGCGGCAGGCCGCTGCGGAGCAGGGATTGACCTTTGTCTCACCCTATTCCGACCTGGATGTGATCGCGGGCCAGGGCACGATCGGCATCGAGTTACTGGCGCAGTGCCCCGACCTTGCGGCTGTCTACATCTGTGTTGGCGGGGGCGGATTGATCAGCGGTGTCGGCAGTTATCTGAAGGCCAGGATGCCGGGCTGCGACATCATCGGGTGCTGGCCGGAGAACTCACCGGCAATGCACGTGTGCATGGAGAAGGGCGAGATTCACGACACGCCCGAGGAAGACACGTTGTCGGATGGATCGGCCGGCGGTGTTGAAGAAGGTGCGATCACGTTCCCGATCTGCCAGCAGGTGATCGACCGGCACGAACTGGTCAGCGAGGTGGAGATCGCGCGGGCGATCCAAGAGACGGCGGCGCATGAGCGCTTCATGATCGAAGGTGCTGCCGGTGTTGCCTTGGCCGCCGCATTGCGTACCGGCAGCGACTATGCCGGACGCAACATTGCCGTCGTTATCTGTGGGCGTAACATCTCGCTCGAGGTGTTTCAGAAGGCGCTGGCGATGTCTCACGCTTAGGCGGCGCGCGCGTTTCGCGGATCAGGGTGCCTTGACCTTGCCGTTGACCCAGTCAGCGAGGATCGCCCGCGCGATCGCGTCCTCGCGCGGTGGATTGATCCGAGGGTGCTTGCCTTGCAGGATCACGTCCATCTTTGCGCGGCTGATCCACTGGGCATCCTCGAGCTCTGCCGGATCGACGCGGATGTCGGTCGTCTGGGCGATTCCGACGCAGCCCAGCATGATGTTCGAGACATAGGGCCAAGGCTGACTGCCGAGATAGCTGACCGCACCGACTTCGACCCCGGCTTCCTCCAGCACTTCGCGGCGCACGGCGTCCTCGACCGTTTCGCCTGGTTCCATGAAACCCGCCAGCAGAGAGTAGATGCCATCGGGAAACTGTGCCTGCCGCCCGACCAGAACAGCATCGTCGTTCAGGATCAGCATGATCACGACGGGATCGGTTCTGGGGAAGTGTTGAGCCCCGCAGTTCGGACAGTCACGCCGCCAGCCACCGGTTTCGATCTCGGTCGGCGACCCGCAGCGGGCGCAGAACGCGTGGTTCAGGTGCCAGGCCGTCATTGCCTTGGCGGTCGCGGCGATCGATGCGCTGGCGGGACCCAGACGGCTGGCGATGCTGCGCAGATCCATGAAGCGCGCGCCTGCGCAAAAGTGCTCCTCGGCCTCGGCGGCGTCGAGTGCGGCGAAGTCTGCGGCAAAACAGGGTGTTTCGTTCGAGAGCCCGAGGAAGATCGGTGCCTCACCCGTCCAATCGATGTGTTCGTCGCGTGGTGGAACCCAACCGAGCCCCGGGGCCGCGGCTTCGACGTCGATCAGCACCCGGCCCTGATGCAAGGGCAACAGTGCGGCGCGTCGATGCCGCAGGAGGTCTTCGGCGATATCGCGAAGATGGGCCGAACGGTTCAGGTGGCCGCTACCGGCGGCGAAGGTTACGCGCCTCGTCTCTGTCATCTGGTGGCTGTCGTCCGCTCGTTCTCGCCATCTTGTTGCACCATCCGGTCCGGGCGCGCAATCGGTGCGTCGACCCGGGCCTGTCTGTTGCATGTCGCGCGATCAAAGCACCAGAAGATCCGCGACGAAAGCATTGTCGTTGTCGGACAGGCGCCTGGGCGAGGGACGGTCGTGCAGCAGCAGCAATGTGCCCGTGGTCCAATGGCAGATGCTCTCCGGTGCCTCTTTTGTCAGTTCATCGGACAAGTCCCGCACCGTTGACACCTGGCTCTTTGGGATGACCGACGAGCCGCGGCTGTCGAGCGCATTGCGCCAGCGAACGAGCTTCGACGGACCATCGCCTGACATCGTCGGCCCGGTCAGGAGCAAGAGATCCCGTCCGTCCAGCTCGATATCGCGGATCCCCAGGCCATCCAGCGGCAGAAGGTACTTGCGAAACCGTCTTGTCCCGTCGGTCTTCTTCGCCTTCAACAGGTCGCGCTTGTTGGCCCTTATATCCAGGCGCAGCACGACGGCGTGTCCGCGTAGAACGGGTCCGCGCAGGCCCAGCCATACGTCGTTGTCCGAGACCGCGATCCCTTCGATGTCCAGACCGTTTTCCTTTGAGGCGATGCCGGTGAAGGGTGCCAGAAGCGGGTCTTCTGCCAACCATGACACCAGCATGCTCGAGCGTTTGCCGACTTCGACCATCGCGGTTCGACGTTCGCCGTTCTTCTTGACGGGGCGCATGTGGCCGGATTTCTGGCGTTCCAGCGGAATGCGGGCCAGCAAGTAGCGGTTGGCTTCCCGAACGAGTGTTCGCATCGAGGACAAGGCGCGTTCCGCCGAACTCCCCTGAGGTTTGCGTCGTTTCAGCGAATGGCTGCCCACGACCCAAAGCCAGTCGTCTTCGACGGCAAGTCCCTCGATGTCGACTTCGATCTCGCGCCCCGCGGGCAAGGTCATGATATCGTGGAGCGATACGCGCGCGATTTGCGCCCATCGGTTCCGGCTCTCGCCCAGAACCTCGAGATCGCCACCCTCGTCAGCGGCAACGATCAGCGTGTCCCCGATGCGCACGGCAGCGGAAAGCTGTGTCGCCGGAGGTTTCGCCGAGGCGGACGGCGGATCGAAAGACAGATGCACCGCGTTCCGCGACGTCATCGGACAAGCCGCCCTGTGGCCGGTGCCACGTCGACGGCAGTGTAAAGCGCCCCGGCTTCTACCCGTGGCACCACGGCTCGATCAGCCGACATCAATAACTGCGGAGCTCGTAACTCGCCACGATCTCGTTCTCTGGCTGCGCGACGGTCCCGCGTCGGTAAAGGTTGAAGTCAGTGGCCGGGAAAGGTCCTGCGCTGAGCGAGGCCCGGCGGGACAGGAAACTCATGATCTGTTTGAGATCGTGCTGACCCATCTCGCCGAAGCGGGCGACGGGGATGTGCGGGTCGACCCGGGCATGGGCGACCGACACGCCTGCCTCGCGCGCTTCGCGGCCGACAAGCCGGTGCAGACTTTTCAAACCGCGAGGCTGGTCGAGTTCGGCATAGAGCACCGTCGGTGCATTGCCGCCGATCGTCCCGAGCCCGTCCACCTGAACGTAGAAGGGACCGACGGCGACACGCTCAAGCGCTTCGCGGACCTTCTCAAGCTGGGGCTCGCTGAGCTCTCCAAGCTCGCTCAGCCATACATGAAAGTTCTCGCGGCGCTCGGGCTCTCCGGCATGGAGACCGCCCTGAGCTTTCTCGAGCACATCGGCAATGTCGCGCGGGACCGGCAATCCAACGAAGTATTCTGCCATCTCAATTTCCTTCTAAAATGCGCGGCAATGATGCCGTCAGCCCCTTCCCAGTTCAATCCCCCTGTCGCGGGCTGCGGCGACGGCCCGGGTCATGAGTGGTTGCAGACCGCCCTCGGCCATAAGAACGCCAAGCGCTGCTGCCGTCGTGCCGCCGGGGCTGGTGACCTGCTCGCGCAGCGTTCCGGCGGGTGTGTCCCCCTCGGCTGCGAGCCGCCCGGCACCCATCACAGTCTGCAACGCCATCTTTGCCGCCAGATCGGGTGGCAGGCCCATCTCGGCGCCCGCCTGCCCAAGGCACTCGATCAGGTGAAAGACATAGGCCGGGCCGGATCCCGAAACCGCCGTGACGGCATCCATGAGCACCTCGTCATCGATCCATTCGACTGCCCCTGAGGCGGACAGCAGAGTCGAGGCCAACGCCTTGGCCTGGTCCGAGGCATGATCGTTCGCGCAGCAGACCATCATGCCCGCACCGATGGCCGCCGGTGTGTTGGGCATACAGCGGATCAGCGGAGTCGGACCGGGCAGCATCGACGCGAGGCTTGCCATCATGGTGCCTGCGGCGATGGACACGAATGTGGCCGATCCACCAGCCAGATGTGCGTATTCCGGAACGACATCGGCCATGACCTGCGGCTTCACCGCCAGGAAGACCAGATCGGGGGCGAGATCGCCAGGCAATGCATCGGCGGTCGCGACTGCTTGCGCACCGGTATCCGCGGCCCGCGTTCGAAGCACCTCCGCCGGCTCCACAACGTAAACCCGGAGTGCGGTGTCCTGTGACAGCCAGCCTTTCAGCATGGCAAATCCCATGTTCCCACACCCCACAAGCAAGACCGTGTGCGCCATCTGTTCCCCCGCCTTATCTGTTGTGCGACCCAACTTCGCGCCCGTCGGCGGACCAATCAAGCGAATTCAACGGCTTGCCTCGTACGCGGGTCAGATGCGTCAAACTGATTGTCTGATTTCCGGCAAATCCACTTGTGGAGAATCGCTTCGAAGCGCATCTTATGGTTGTAGCGAAGTGGGAGGTTCGCATGTACGGATATACACTGTCCGACGATGTGTGCGTCGGACTTGATCACTCCAGAAATATCGACGAACTCATCGGGAACGAGACGCCATACGACCTGAGAGAGGTCGTTGAGGTCACAGGAATATCCGCCGCGACTTTGGCGGACCTGCTGCCCGAAGATATCGAAATGGTGCTTGTAGAGGTTGGACTGGAGCTTGATGTCATCGACTCCGCAGCACTGCTTGCGGAAGCGATGCAAGCAGTCCGCGATGGCGAGGCGGTGCAGGCAGCACGCGAAAGCGAAGAGATGCAGGCAGCACGCGAAAGCGAAGAGATCATGCGCCACGCAGCCTGACGCCAGGGCTCTCCGACCCGATGTCCGCCCTGACATGGTGATGTCCGCGTGGTCGATGCCGGCCCGGAGAGCAGCTTAGGTTGCCCCCCGATCGTAGTTTCCGTACCTTGATGGAAACGCATGGGGAGGCCGATATGCTGGACACGCGTGCGACGATCTCGCCGCTTCATCCCGATTTCGGGGTGCGGATCGATGGGATTGACATGACAACCCGCGATGCCGCGCGGGTGCGACAGCTTCATGACCTGATTGATGAACACAGTTTCCTGTGGTTCCCCGAGCAGGACTTCGACGATGAGGCGCAACTTGCCTTGACGCGGGATCTGGGAGCACCCGAGCCCAGCCACACAGCACTTGGCGACACGCCGCAGTATTTCGGAACGATCGGGAATGTGCAGCCTGACGGCACCGCGCTGGGCGGGTCACACCAGACAACGCGTTTTCTGACGGGCAACAACATGTGGCACTCGGATGCCTCGTTCAAAGCCGTGCCCGCCTATGTCTCGATCATGTGCGCGTACGAGACGCCTGACGAGGGTGGCGAGACGCTGTTCGTCTCGACCCGCGCCGCCTATGACCGGCTGAACCCAGAGCGGCGCGCCAAGCTGGATCCGTTGATCGCGATCCACGATTACACCTTCTCGCGGTCCAAGGTGGCCGAGGTTCCGGACGAGATGCAGCGTCGCCTGCCACCCGTCCGGCAGCGTCTTGTGCGTACGAACCGTTCAAATCGAGCGAAGAACCTGTTTCTGGGGAGCCATGTCCGCGAGATCGAGGGGATGGACAGCTCAGAAGGGCGCACACTTCTGGATGCGCTGGTGGCCGATGCCGTTGCGCCCGATCATGTCTATGCGCATGCTTGGCAGCCGGGCGATCTGGTGATCTGGGACAATCGCTGCCTGTTGCACCGTGGAGCGGGATACGATGCAGATCGTTTTCGCCGACGGATGCGTCAAACCCGGGTCAGCGGAGCGTGTTCCTCGCTCGAGGAATAGACACCGTTCGAGCCCTTGGCATCGGCTGTAACGCGTCCGCGAGCAGCCTGGATCTTTGGCTCGATAGCCGCAATTCCTAACGCTTTGTAGAAACTTGGTTTCCGGGTACAACCTGCGGGGGATCGGGGTTAGAAAGCACGGCGATGAAGGATGATGTTGCCCAGCAGTTCATTGTAGGGGTCGGCGCATCTGCCGGCGGCCTCGAAGCAATCCGGGCGTTATTGAAGAGTGCTCCGAACGACGCGCCCGCAAGCTATGTCATCGCGCAGCACATGTCGCCGACACAGCGCAGCATGTTGCAGCCGCTGATCGCGCGTGAAACGCATCTTCAGGTTGAAGAAATCAGTGACCCGGTCGTTCCGCTGAAGAACACCGTCTACGTCGCGCCGCCCAATGCCGACGTGATCTTCGACGAGGGGATGCTGAAGCTCGTCCCACCCAGCAACGAGATCGCGGCACCGAAGCCTTCCGTCGACCGCCTGTTCCGGACCCTGGCGGAAGGTGTTGGCAGCCTTGCAATCGGGGTCGTACTCTCCGGCACCGGCTCGGACGGCTCGGCGGGTGTCAAGGCGATCCGCGAGGCAGGCGGCATCACCTTTGCGCAGGACGACAAGACGGCGAAGTACGATGGTATGCCGAATTCTGCGCTTGAGACCGGCTGCATCGACCTGATTCTATCGCCGGTCGAGATCGGGAAGCGGCTGGAGAGCCTTTCGCTGACGGTGCCGCGGTTGGCCGAGGTCATGAAAGGCGACGACGATCAGACGCCACTCGCCGAGATCCTGCAGATCGTGCTCGCCAAGACCCGTGTTGATTTTCGCGACTACAAGCCGACGACCATCCTGCGTCGGCTCGAACGGCGGATGATCGCGCTGGGAATGGCGAACCAACGCGATTACGCGGCCTATTGCCGTGAACACGACGAGGAGATCGAAGCGCTCTACAGGGATTTCCTGATCTCTGTGACACGCTTCTTTCGTGATCCCGAGGAATATGCCGAGCTGAAACCGCTGATCGAACAGATGGTCGATTACATTCCGGCGCGTCCGATTCGTATCTGGGTCGCGGGCTGCGCCACGGGGGAGGAAGCCTACAGCATCGCCATCATGTTCTGCGAGGCGCTGGGCGGTCTGAAGAAGGGGCGCGAACGCGGCATCCAGATCTTTGCGACCGATATCGACGACAACGCGTTGCGGGTGGCGCGGTCCGGCCGCTATTCGCTTGGTTCGCTGAATGACGTTCCTCAGGCATTCATCAACCAGTATTTCGATGTGAGCGACACGTCCGCAATGGTTCATCCGGACCTGAAGTCGATGATTCTGTTCTCGCTCCACAACGTGATCCAGGATCCGCCCTTCATGAACATCGACATGATCTGTTGCCGGAACCTGCTGATCTATTTCGGGCCGGTGTTGCAGGACAGAGCCTTCGCCAATTTCCATTACTCGCTGGGTGATCGGGGCTTGGTGTTTCTGGGCACTGCCGACAGCGCCGGCGTTTCGCCTGACCTGTTCAAGGAGACCGAGACCGGAAAGAAGTTCCTGCGCAAGCGCGTGAACCACGGGGTCAACTACTCGAAGCGGGCACGCCATGTGCCTTACTCTGCGCGTCCTTCGGTCGAAGCATTGCCAAAGTTCGATGGGGGCGAGGACGAGGACCTCCGTCCCCCTGAGCGGATCAACGCAATGGTCCGCGCGCTGGTGGCCAGTCTGGGACGCAACGCGCTGTTGCTGACGCGCGATCTGTCGATTGTCGAAATCTTCGGCGATCTGACCCAGTTCATTTCGATCAAGGGCGGGCGTACGAGGCTGGAGTTCGATCACAACCTGCTGATCGAACCCCTGGCAGCCGAAGTGCGCGTCCTGTCAACGATGTTGGATGAGAACCAAGCCTCACGCCGGGGGTTCAAGCGGAAGTTCGAGCATGCTTCGGGCGAAGTGGTGCAGCTCGAGATGTTCCTGCTGAACGATCCTGATCTGCGCGAGGATCTGTTTCTTGTCGTTTTCCACAGTCTCGGGGCGGCCGATCAGGACGTGAGCACAGCGCCCGCCGATGATGCGCTCGCGAAAAAGTATCCCGAGGATGTTCAGGCACTCCGTGACGAGCTGACCCTGACGCGCGATGCGCTCAATCAGACCGTGGAACGCTGGGAGACCACAAACGAGGAGCTGAAATCCGCCAACGAGGAACTGCAGTCCAACAACGAGGAGCTGCAATCCGTCAACGAAGAGCTCGAGACCTCGAACGAAGAGCTGCAATCGACCAATGAGGAACTGGTCACGGTGAACGAGGCCTATCAGGTCCAGGCCGATGAACTGAACGAGGTGAACGAGGAACTGGATGCGATCCTGACGCAGATCGAGGTTCCGCTGGTAATCTTCGACCTCAAGCTCGCCGTGAGCCGCTTCAGTCTTTCCGCGGCAAAGATGTTCAAGCTGGTGTCCTCTGATGGGCAGCCGCATGTCAGCCAGCTTGCCCTTCCACCCGGGTTCCCGCCGCTGGCCGAGTTTTGTGATCGGGCGCTTCGCCTCGGCGAGCCGATTGTCCGCGAGTTCACCACGGATGTCAGACTGTGGCGCTTGAGTTGTGCACCATATACGAACCAGCGCGGCGAGATCCAGGGTGGTACGCTCTTTGTCACCTTCAGTGACGAGGCAAGCGAGCTTGCGATGCTGCTCGACCAGATGCCGGGCCGCATGCTTCATCGCACCCGGCATGGCCGCATCCTGCGGGCATCGCGAGCGGCGGCTGAAGATCTTGGCCACACCACGATGTCGATCGTCGATCGCAACATTTACGATCTGCTTGACCCTGTAACAGCGGACGAGGCGCGGCGCGAGGCCGAGGAGTTCCTCGACTCCACGCGCGATCAGGATGCTCTTCAACAGGATAGAACGATCGAAGAAACCGGGGAGCGGTTGGTTCTTGCGGTCGAGCGGCGACGTCATCGGTCGAGGGACGGCGAGGAAACGATTTTTGCCACCGCCCAGAACATAACCGAACTTGTCGAGAAGGAAGAGGAACTGTCGCGGGTCAACGCCGCCTTGCGTTTGGTGTTGGATAAAGCCCCGTTCTATCTGCTGCACCGGGACCGGGATGGCCGCATTCTGAATGTCAGCGACGCCTACTGCCGCCTGATGGGCAAGGATCCGGCAAAGATGGTCGGTAAGACATTGCATGACTTTTTCGTATTGGACGATGCCGATGCGATCCTGGCCGAGGGTATCGCGGCGCTGGACGGGGCCGCTGGGTCCGACCGGGCAGTGATGCATATCGCGACACCGTCCGGCAGACGGGTGTTCGACATCGCGCGCGTTGTTTTGCCCGGGTCTCTGGGTGGCAATGGTACGATCTGTTCAGTCGCAACGGATGTTACCGATGCGACCGAGGAGCGAGAGCGTTCGCAGGATGACATCGCCCGACTTGAGCACGCCCTTTCGGACGCGGGCGTGTCCGTCATGCAATTGAACAGCCACGGCCGGATCCTGAAGGCGAACCCCAAGGCGGCCGAGATCCTGAAGAGCGATTTGGACGGTCTGGTCGGGAGCACAATTGCTCAGGTGTTGACGGCCGATAGCGCGGCCGCCTTCATGGGTCGGTTGTTTTCATTCTTGGAAAGCGATCGCTCCACGGACGCGTTTCTATTTTCTCTGATCCTGGCCGATGACGCCCAGAATCCGATCCCGACCTTCAGGATCTGGAAGCGGATCGATGGTGCAGGCGATGATGAAGCCGAGGTACTCTCCATCGGCTACGTTATTCCGGAACAGGTTTGACGCGTTAGCGCATGTTTGCCCGGGCTTCGTGTCGCTGGCTTGGCCACACTGCGGCGTACCCGACGACGTAGTTTTGCCGGAAAGGCTCAGCTTAGCGGACGCAGCCAGACCTCGACGCGGCGATTGGCCGACCGGCCATTGATGTCGGTGTTGCAGCCAACCGGCATCAACTCGCCATACCCGCGCGTCACAGTCGCGATGGCATCGAGTGCACCTTCCGGTACCGCGGCTCGCAATGCCGCATCCACCACTTGCGCACGTCGTGCCGAGAGCTGCCGGTTCAGTTCGAATTGCCCGACAGAGTCGGTAAACCCTGCAAGAACGATCTCGCGCCCGCTGTAGGCCCCCAATGCAAGTTCTTCGGCCAAGCGTGCCGCGTCGATCTGGGACCGTGGCGTCAGATTTGACGTCCCCGGCGTGAAGCGGAAGGTCGTTGAGAGCCTGACGGCGTTCTTGAGATCCACCAGCAGCCCGCGCATCAGGTTCGGCGAGAATTCGGCCTCGCCGGTGATTGCATGGATGATGCGTCCGCCCATCTCGTTGATGGACCGGGTTTCGACGCTCTGGTTCACGAAACCCGCCTCGGCAATGATTTGCTGCGCTTCCTCGGACTTCGCGAATTCGACGATCTGACGAGCATGTGCCGGTACGCTGCTGGGTGGCGTGTAGAGATAAAGCCTGCGCGCCAGCGGGTATTCCTCGGTCTTCATGGAGAATTCGCTCGGAACCGAGGAGATGCCGCAGACCTGGCGGATCGGTACGGCACGCGTTGCGCGTTGAAACGAGATGCCGGTGAAACCAATGCCATTCGGATCGGCGGCGACACTGTCCGAGAGCGTAATGTTGCTGGTGAACTGCTGTGCTGTGGGTGCCAGATCCGCGTCAAACGGAGCAAAGACCAGCGAGCCGAAGGTCTGGAACGTACCGGAGTCCTCGTCTCGCGCATAGAGGTTGATCGGCGCGTCGGCACCCCCAAGCTGCGCCCAGTTGCTGATCGTGCCGGAGAACACGAGGGCAAGTTCCTCGAGCGAGATCGACTCGATCGGGTTTGATGAGTGGACGATGGCGATCAGCCCGTCGAGCGCGATTACATGCTCGTCGTCAGTGTCGCGCAGGTCAGGAATCCCGACCGACTGCAAACGCGACATGTCGCCATCCCGGCCTCGGCGCGCTGACATTCCCACGGCGGCCAAACCCTCGGCAATGCCCTGGAACGACGATGAAGACCCGTAGGCCTTGAGGTCGATTGCCGCCATCTCGCGCCCGTTCTCGTGAACGATGCGCATCATACGTTCAAGCGGTTCCGTCCCGACCTCGGCCACCATTGTCGCGTCCAGGCTGTCCGCATAGCCTTCGATGAGCGCGGGCATCAGTTCGGCGCCGATCGTGTTGGAGCCGTAGATTCCAAATTCTGCGCCGAACAACAGATTCTCCGGGCAGGCTTCGCCTTCACAGTTCACCTGCAGGGCGTCCACCTGGATCACGCCCAGAACGGTCTCGATCGTGAACCTCGAGCCGTCGAAGTCGACCAGCTTTCCTCGGAGTTGTGTGAAGCCATCGAAGGATTTGAGTGTGACCGTCGCGGAATCGTTGCTTTGTGCGTGAGCGTGCTCAGCGCCGCCCATGACAGCAACAGCGAGCAGCACCGCTGCTTGCGCAATTCTTGCGAACCTCATCCCAGCCCCCTCGGAGTCGGACCCACCTGTTCACGGCTGTCAGGGACAGCTCATCTTTCGACTACAAGTAAATCTGAAACTGCACCGGAGATCAACCGCTTATCGTCGACTTCTTGCGTAACGTATGAGCAATCGATCGCAGCCAGTTTGCGCAAAATCGGCCGTTCAAGCCGTCCAGCTTCCGATCGGATGATCAGAAAGCTTGGTGCCGCGTATTTTCCATCTCCGCATGTCCCGTCCAGTAGGTCACGGTTTCGGCTGGCAAAGTCGATCATGAGGTTCACGACGCCGCTGCGTCCGCCACGCCGGTGCCAGAAGGAATAAATCTGCGCGTTCTGTCCGACCCGGGCATAGCTCCGGTAGGTGTGGAGAAAGCCACCGCCGCGGCGCCGAACGTCCTGGAATGAGCGTGGGTTGTCCGGCCGCACATGGTCGTCGCCCAGCAGCGGGCTGCCAAATTCGATTGCATTCAGTTCCAGGTTGACCGGGAGTTCCCAAACGAGTGCGACCCGTGAAACCCGGTCTACGCCTTTGAACGGGAGATCGAAGTCGATCACCTCGCCATTGTCGAAACTGATCAGAGCCGGTGCGCTGGGTTCGAATCCAAGGACCGTGAGATCGCCTTTCCCTTGCGCGTCCAGCGGGATTGCAAGGCGCAGACCAGAGTACTCAAGCTGCGCAACGGTCGTGGCATGGCACGGCGCGTCGACGGTCACAATCGACCGGGCCGCACGGCGAACGTCAATCGTCATCGCAGGCGGGATCACACACGGTGCGTCTCGGCGCGGCAATGCAGCCACCCTGTCAGCCGAGGGCGCCAGGGGTGTCTCCGGAGCATCACGGACACCGGCAGGGGCCAGCGCCGGGTTCGCCGCTGTCGACTGAACCGGCTCTTCGGAATTCGTATCGGCAAAGCGGGACGGCTTGAGCGGCGGGATCTCACTTGATTTGACGGGTTGGGGATCTAGCGGCAGTTGCGTCGGATCGACGGGTACAACGGACAGCGCGGCGCTCAATTCATTCGCCGCACTGGGCACCAAGATCTGATCAGAAGGTGCGATGGTGGCGTAGCGCTCGGGCTGGGTTTCGTAACTCGGCAGAGCCAAGGCCGGCGCCCACGGCAAAGCAATGTCCTTGGCGCGCTGTACGTTGGGTGCGGTTGGAGGTGTCGTACGCGGCTCGCGCCGTTCGACGATCGCCACCATGATTCCACTGTCCGACGGATCACCGGCAAAGAGCACCGACAAGTCCGGCGCTTCAGCCACTTCCACAGAGGCGAGTTGAGACGATCCATCATCGATGGCTGCCGATGCATCGCTTTGCGTCGCGTCGTTTGTGCGAAGCGGTGCGAGGGTCGGCATCACCGGTTCTGCAATTGCAGCACCGGGAGAGAGAGAAGCCAACTGCGAAGCCGTATCGGTCGCCGCATCAGTATCCCCGTAGGTCGTTGCATCCGCCAGTCCCGAGATGGTCGCGTCCGTCTCTGCCGAGGTCAAAGCACGCGCACGCACCGCAACGCCGCCGCCGGGCGCCATCACGGGTTCGGACGCGGCGATCGCAGCCTCAAGTGCGCGGATCTCTTCCGCCGACATCGTGGGCTGGCTTGACGCTGCCGCCGCGCGGGCGTCTTCCGACGGAGTTACCGGGCGCGATGACGGCTGGGTTTCCGCGGACGCAGGCAGATCCGCCCGCGCAAGCGCTTCGTCCGTGTGTGCCAGTGCAGGTGTCGCAGCACCCTGGGTGAGTGTTTCGACAATGGTCGAGGCAGTGTCATGCGCCGATGGGCTGGTGCCTTCTGCCGCGTCTTTTAGGGCCGACGTCGAAGCGGTCTGGATCGGCTGATCCGTCAGGGTTGAAGATGCAGCGCTTTCATTGGGTTTCTCTGCGGGGTCTGAAGGGGCCCGCGCGACGTCGGTTGCATCCGGTCCGGCGATTCTGGCTCGCAACTCACCGTACTCAACAGTCCGGCCTTGGATACCGTAGCGGACAATCTGTGTACCCGTGCAGGTCGCATCCGGAAGATACTGCAGGACCTGACCCTGGCGGAAGACGCGCCCGCAATCCGGTGGTTGGACAACCTGCAGGGCGCTTCGGTCCGAATCGGAAAGCCCTTCATCGTTCTTCAGCACTTCCACCCGTGAGAGGCGGTTTGGATAGGCTTCTATCTCGTCAGCATTGAGAACGATCTTGGGTGCGGTGCCGAGCACGCCTTGCAGGAAGTCGGCACGTTGGATCACCGTGCCGATGGCAACCATCAGCACGATCGCGCTCAAAATCGATATCATTCGATCGTCTTTGAACAACGTCCTCACCCTTCGGGAGCCACTTAAAGCACAAGATTGCGTGCAGGCAAACCCGCTGCTGCCCCCTCAGATTGCATCGACCCGGCCTGTCGGGCGACTTCACCAGAATCGATCTTCAACTTGCCCCGCCAAATAGGTGTCATTTGCGGTGAGAGTAAGTCATCGCAGACATCCAAAGCGCGAATTTTCGATCGACTGTGCTATCCTGGCCAGTGCCAGAAACAGTTTTAGCGCGCGAGATCGAGCATCCTCTGCCTGATCTGCAAGTTTCTTGAGAGAAATGTCTGCCAAGACCCTGAACTAGAGCCGCCCCATTTCGAATCACGACTCACAAATTGACGACTCAGTCATGACTGGTTCCAAGGATGAGAGCCAAGGTCGCAACCTGATCTTCATTTGCGATGGAACGCTGTCGACAACGCGTCCCGGGTTCGAGAGCAACGCAGGCTTGCTGCACGCACTGCTAGAATCGGATCAGCCAGACCCAGCAGTAAACATCGTGTCCTACGATCACGGGATCCAGGGTGCCGGGTGGCGGCGCTGGCTGAACGCGGCGTCCGGGGCGGGGATCAACCTTTCGATCTGTAACGGCTACGCCTTTCTTGCGCGAAACTACCGGCCTGGGGATCGGATCTATCTTTTCGGCTACTCGCGCGGTGCTTACTCGGTGCGATCACTTGCTGGAATGATCGGCGGGATTGGATTGCTGAAATCGCGATTTGCAACCGAGCGGCACGTGAACCTTGCATTCCGTTTCTACGAGGTCGGATCGACGTCCAGTGCGTGCAGCCATTTCTCGGCCCATCGGTGTCATCAGAATGTCGAGATCGAGATGTTGGGCGTCTGGGACACAGTCAAGACGCTGGGCTTGCCGTATCCGTTGTTGAACAGACTGGCGCCCATGGCGACGGAGTTTCACAACCACGAACTCGCACCGCACATTCAGCATGGCTACCACGCCCTGGCGATCGACGAGGACCGGACGAGTTTCGCGCCACTCCTCTGGGAACAAAGCCCGGACTGGCAGGGCAGGCTGGAGCAGACCTGGTTTCCCGGCGCCCACGGGGATGTTGGTGGCCAGATCACGCGCGCGCGAACACGGCCGCTCTCGAACATCTCGTTGAACTGGATGCTGCGCCGGGCAGCGGCACATGGGATCAAGTTGCCGACAAACTGGGAGGATGTGTTTCCCGAGGATGCGGCGGCACCAATGATGGGCTGCCGATCCGGGATTGCGCGGTTATTCTTCCTGAGGGAGCCGCGCCGGACGGGTGCCAGCGATGGTGAAACAATTCATCTGTCGATCCGCGAGCGGATGGCAAACGTACCGCGCTACAAGCCGCGCGGTCGGCTTGATGCGCCGGGTGATGGGTAGCACCTCAGCGGTGCAAAGCGGTCATTCGATGCGCCCGTGGCAGTGCTTGTACTTCTTGCCGGATCCGCACGGGCAGGGCGCATTGCGGCCAACCTTGCCCCATGTCGAGGGGTCGTCCGGGTCTATCTCGGCGAGGGCGACGCCGACCGAAACCGTTTTACGGGCTGGAGCCGCTTCGACCTCGGCAGGTCCCGAGAGTGCGGCAGCGCCGACCGCCTGGGCCTGCGCATCGATCGCTGCCTGCATCTCCATCTGCTGGCGAACACGCTCCTGCATCTCGGTCATCTGGCGCTGGTAAGCTTCCTGCTCTTCCGGCGTCATCGGCCGCATCTGACCCAGCAGTTTGGTGACATCGACGCGGAGTTGGTTCAGCAGGCCGTCGAAGAGCTGGAAGGCCTCGGACTTGTACTCGTTCAGTGGGTCACGCTGGGCGTAGCCGCGCAGACCGATGACGGAGCGCAGATGCTCGAGCATCACGAGGTGTTCGCGCCAATGGTGATCGAGCACGCGCAGAAGCTGTTCCTTTTCGATCATGCGCAGATCGTCCGCGCCGATCTTTTGTTCCTTCTCGGCGAAGATCCGGTCGGTTTCGTCCTTCAGGCGTTCACGGATTGCTTCGTCGTCGACGCCCTCCTCATCCGCCCATTCGCGAACGGGGAAGTCCTCTCCGAGAAGCTCGGGCACCTTTTCCGACAGCCCGTCAACGTCCCATTGATCGGCATAGGCGTTCTGCGGGATGTGCTGATCGACAAGATCGTCGATGACCCGATGGCGCATGTCAGCGATGGACTCGCTCAGGTCGTCGGCCTCCATGAACTCGCGGCGCTGTTCGAAGATCGCCTTACGCTGGTCATTCATGACGTCGTCAAACTTGAGCAGGTTCTTTCTGATGTCGAAGTTGCGTGCCTCGACCTTGCCCTGTGCCTTTTCGATCGCCTTGTTGACCCAGGGATGAACGATGGCTTCGCCCTCTTCCAGCCCGAGGCGTTTCAGCATGCCGTCGATCCGGTCGGACCCGAAGATCCGCATAAGATCGTCCTGCAGCGAGAGATAGAACGACGATTTGCCCGGATCGCCCTGACGGCCCGAGCGGCCCCGCAACTGATTGTCGATGCGGCGGCTTTCGTGGCGTTCGGTCGCCAGGACCCAGAGCCCTCCGGCTTCCAGAGCCTTGCGGCGGCCTTCATCGACCTCGGCGTTGATCTTTTCGATCAGGGCCGTGCGATGCGCTTCGTCGCTGATGTTCCCGGTTTCCTGTGCGATCCGGAACTCGGCGTTGCCGCCCAGCTTGATGTCCGTTCCGCGACCGGCCATGTTTGTCGCGATCGTGATCGAGCCCGGTACGCCCGCCTGTGCGACAATGTACGCTTCCTGCTCGTGGTGGCGCGCATTGAGAACCTGGTGCGCGACGCCGGCCTTCTTGAGCTGCGCCGACAGTGCCTCGGACTTCTCAATGGATGTTGTGCCGACCAGCATCGGCTGGCCGCGCTCGTGCCCGTCCTTGATCGCCTCGACGATTGCGTTGTCCTTCTCGGCGCTCGTGCGGAAGACCTGGTCGTCTTCGTCCTCGCGCGCGACTGGCAGGTTGGTCGGTACCTCGACCACGTCGAGCCCGTAGATGTCCATGAACTCGGCGGCTTCGGTCAGCGCGGTTCCGGTCATGCCTGCAAGCTTGGTGTAGAGCCGGAAATAGTTCTGGAACGTCACCGAGGCCATGGTCACGTTCTCGGCCTGGATCTCGACCCGCTCCTTGGCTTCCAGCGCCTGGTGCAGACCGTCGCCGTAGCGGCGGCCCTCCATCATCCGGCCGGTGAACTCGTCGATGATGATGACCTTGTTCGACTTGACGATGTAATCCTTGTCGCGGGTGAAGAGCGTGTGTGCCCGCAGCGCCTGGTTCACGTGGTGAACGTAAGACACGTTCTGAGGATCATAGAGAGAGGCTTCTGCTTCGATCAGGTTGCGGTCCTTGAGCAGTTCCTCGATCAGCTCGTTGCCTTCCTCGGTCAGGACGACCGTGCGCTGCTTTTCATCAAGCTCGAAATGCTCGGCCTCAAGCTCGGGGATGACAGCATCCACGGCTACGTACATCTCGGTCTGATCTTCCACCGGGCCCGAGATGATCAGCGGAGTCCGTGCTTCGTCGATCAGGATCGAGTCGACCTCGTCTACGATGGCAAAGCGGTGCCCGCGCTGCGCCATGTCTTCCAAACGGAATTTCATGTTGTCGCGCAGGTAGTCGAAGCCGAGCTCGTTGTTCGTGGCATAGGTGATGTCGCAGGCATAGGCCTGCTTGCGTTCGGCATCGTCCATGCCGGGCACGACCACACCGACCGTCATGCCCAGGAAATTGTAGATCGCGCCCATCCACTCGGCGTCACGCTTGGCCAGGTAGTCGTTCACGGTGACGACATGCACACCCAAACCTTCGAGCGCGTTGAGATAGACCGGCATGGTTGCGACCAGCGTCTTGCCTTCACCGGTCTTCATTTCCGAGATCGAGCCCTGGTGCAGGATCATCCCGCCGATCAACTGCACATCGAACGGCCGCATCCCAAGCGCACGTTTCGAGGCCTCGCGCACGACCGCGAAGGCTTCCGGCAGAAGCCCTTCCAGACTTTCCCCGGCAGACAGTCTTTCGCGGAAAGCCTGTGTCTTGCCGCGCAAGGCCTCGTCCGAAAGCGCTTCAAACTCTGGTTCCAGAGCATTGATCGCCTCGACGGTGCGTCGCGTTGCCTTGATCTTGCGATCGTTGGTGGTGCCGAACAGCTTCTTGGCGATCGTGCCCAGTCCAAGCATCGGCTCAACTCTCCTATCGCGGGCGCGGCAACTGGGTACGGCCACCGCCGCGCTGCCTGACATTCCCGCCTGCCTGAAATTTCCCGCAAGGCGCTTGCCGGACCGTGGTCCAGACCTTAAGGAAGCCCGCGCGCCAGGCGAAGGTCCGGCGAGAGATGTATTGAGGGTGCCTGCCCGTGTCAACGGCGGCGCCCCGGCAGCGACGGGGAGGCGCGGTTGGGAATACGGTGTTCGCGTGTGATGTGCTCCGCCGCCTTGGTCTTCGCGTTATCCTGCGGATCGATGGTTTTGGCCCAGAGCAATGCAAGTTCCGAGGGAAGCTCGGCCGTCGCCGCACCAAACCGCGACACCGTAATTGCACGTGTCGGGACCAGCACAGTCACGCTGGGAGAGCTTGTAGCGTACCGAGCCACCTTGCAGCCCCAGTATCTCGAGCTACCGGATGAGGTGCTGTATCAGACCATTCTCGGTAAGTTGATCGAGGAGAGCCTGCTCGAGAGTGCGGCGATCGGACATCGATTGGATCAAACGTCAGCGACGCGGCTTACACTGAGGAACGAGCGTCGCCGCGTCCTTGCAGCCCTATACCTGCAAGAGATGATCGAAGCGAACGTGACCGAGGACCGGGTCGTGGCGCTTTACGAGCGGACCTATCAGCAGGCAGCACCGGTGTCAGAGATCAGGACTTCGCACATTCTCGTCGAAGATCAGGGGGCGGCAGAAGCGTTGAGAGCTGAATTCGACGCGGGGGCGAATTTTGCGACGCTGGCGGCGCGCCACAGCCGGGACGCAACAGCTTCTCGCGGAGGGGATCGCGGGTGGTTGAGTCCCGAGAAGATGAGCCCGGATTTCGCGGCGGCCGTGCGAAGCCTTCCGATCGGAGAGGTGTCTCCACCAGTCTCGACGCCCGCCGGATGGCACATCATCCGGGTTGACGCCAAGCGCATCCGGCCCGTGCCGGTCTTGGACGATGTCAGGCAGACGTTGCGAGATCAGATTGCAGCCGATGTCAGACGCGAGATCCTGACGGACCTGCGGGTGAACACTGACGTCTTGGACGTTGATTCAAAGATCCCGAGTTCCGCTGTGCGCGACGACGGATTGTTGCAGGACAACTGAGGGGGACGGCGATGAACGAGGATGAACTCCGCGCCGAGATCGCGCGGAAGAAAGCCCTAATCGACGAGCTTTCAGGGGAAATCGACGAGCATCGGCGCACGCTCGGCGAGACGCCAGGCGTGTCGCCGTTTGCGCCCGAAGCTTTTCCGTCATTGCCTGTTGTGGCTGGCGTTCGGTTCGCAGCCGTGAATGCAGGTGTGCGTTACACCACGGGGCGTCTTGATGTCATGTTGGCGGTGCTTGAACCTGGGTCGGTCATGGCTGGGACATTCACCCGCTCCAAAACACGGGCCGCACCGGTCCTCTGGTGCGAGGACCGCATTTCGGGACCGGTAGAGCCCGATCTCGATCAGCCCATGGCGATCGTTGTGAACGCCGGAAACGCCAACGCATTCACAGGCTCAAATGGGATGCAGGCGGTCGAGACGGTGATGCACTCCACGGCCAGCGCCCTCGGAACGAGCGTGTCGAACGCGTTCATGGCTTCGACCGGGTTGATCGGGGTACCGCTGCCGTCTGAACGGATCGAGACGAATCTTCTGGAGCTTCGCGAAACGCTTTCGCTTGATCGGATCGATGACGCCGCAAAGGCGATCATGACAACCGACACATACCCGAAGGGCGCGTCGACGACCGTTGAACTGGATGGTGCTCTGGTCACAGTCTCCGGGATTGCCAAAGGTTCGGGCATGATTGCGCCGGATATGGCGACCATGCTGGTGTTCGTGTTCACCGATGCTGCGATTGATCGGGATCTGTTGCAGCAAACGGTGTCGGAGCTGACTGATCAGAGTTTCAACGCGATCACGGTCGACAGCGACACTTCGACGTCAGACACGTTGCTGGTCGGTGCGACGGGCAAGGCAGACATGACGTCGATCGATAGCTCGGATGATCTTCGGTACCCGGCCTTTCGCGACGCCTTGCTGGATGTGATGCGCGAGTTGGCCATTCAGGTCGTCAAGGACGGCGAAGGTGCGTCCAAGTTTGCGGCGATCACCGTAACCGGTGCCACCGACGACGGCGCAGCACGGCGCATCGGCCTGGCAATTGCCAACTCGCCATTGGTCAAAACCGCGCTTGCCGGTGAGGATCCCAACTGGGGGCGCATCGTGATGGCCGTTGGAAAATCCGGCGAAGCGGCGGACAGGGACAAGCTTTCGATAACGTTCGGAGACATCACGGTCGCCGAAGGCGGCTGGGTATCACCCAATTACACCGAGGACGCAGGGGCGGCCTACATGAAGAACGCGGAACTCGAGATTGGCGTGGATGTCGGCGTTGGATCAGGCTCGGCGACGGTGTGGACCTGCGACCTGACGCATGGATACATCACGATCAATGCGGACTATCGATCCTAGGCGCGAAAGTTGGTGGTGACCCGGGCACTGAAGCGCCCGGTTCGTCGCCTGTGCAACGTGTCGCGTTCTGCACTCAGTGTCGCAAAGTAAACTGCAGACCACCACCGATGTCGCTGCTGAAGTCAGTAATCAGCACAAGATCCAGTTCGAAGGAAGGCCCGCTTGTCTCACCTGTGCCTGTGACGCTTTCCGTCAGTCGGCGTGCCGTTTCAGGCGAGATGTGCTCGGAAAAAATGAACCATGCAGTTCGAACAAGATCCACTTTGTCTATTCGGTCAAACCCCGTGGGTTCTTCCATCATGACCGAGTCGAGGAGTTCCGCGGCCCGGAACGACTCTTGAATAATCTCCGGGACAGGCAACTCATCGAAGCCGAGACGTAGCCCGAACCTGAATCGGCCGCGCCGCAGAAGCTGCACTCTGGATGGAGGTTCAGCGGACCCGCCCGCGGACGCCGCACGTTGAATTGGTTTTAGCTACCCGTATGGGTCGGCTGGTGGACGGAGCTGATCATAGGGGATCTTGAGGTGGTCGAACTTCGATTTGGGTCGACATCCCGCGCGTTTACCGTCATGCATTCTGCAACTCCTCGTAAGCAAAAACACCCTCACACGCGCAATTGTAATGCAGAATCACGGCTACCTTAAGTTTTGTTACGCCAGCTTTGTCGCGTGGAGAGAGAAGTGACAAGAAGCGTGGTTCTAGTGGCAGCGGTCGCGCTGATCGATCCCGACGGGCGAGTGTTGCTTGCGCAGAGGCCCGAAGGCAAGTCCATGGCGGGGCTGTGGGAGTATCCGGGCGGCAAGGTGGAAGCGGGTGAGCCGCCTGCGGCCTGCCTGATCCGCGAGCTGCACGAGGACCTCGGCATCGACACCTGGGAAAGCTGTTTGGCGCCACTAACCTATGCCAGC
>JBHJIZ010000078.1:0-89880 GCA_050043005.1 Paracoccaceae bacterium | reverse complement strand
GATCTCGGTTGTCGAGATATCCGCATGGCCAAGCAGTGTTTGAATCACCCTCAGATCAGCACCGTTCTCCAAGAGATGGGGCGCGAAGGCATGCCGCACGACGTGGGGCGAAAGGCCAACCGGGTCTAGACCAGCGCGCACGGCGAGGTCTTTCAGAGCGCCGTAGAATGCGATCCGGGTCAAATGGCCCGCCTTGCCGCGCGACGGAAAAAGAAACTGCGATGCCTTCGCGCCCTTCTCCCGTTGCAACGCTTCGGCGACATCACGCTCACGCAACCAGTCGACCAACGCGACGCGCGCCGCATCCGACAGCGGAACCATCCGCTCGCGCCCGCCCTTACCGCGCACCAGACCCAGCGCAGGGTTCCCGCGTACCGCCGCCACGGGCAATGAGACCAGCTCGCTCACGCGCAGCCCCGTGGCATAGAGCATCTGAATGAGACAGTGCAGGCGCATCGCCCGCTGGTTCTTCGGCGCCTCCTGCTCAGCACGGCCCAACAGCAGGTCGATCTCTTCGGTGCTGAGCGTCTTCGGCAAGGTCCGCGCAGGCCTCGGTCCGCGCAAGCCCGCACCGGGATCATCCGTGCGGAAGCCCTCGGAAAAGGCAAACTTGTAGAATTGGCGCAGGCTCGACAGCCGCCGGGCACGGGTGGTCGCCGTGCGGCCCTGATCGTCCAAATGGCTCAGATACGTCTCGATCCGACCTCGTCCGGCATCGGCAAGTGTCTCGTCACCCTGCGTGGACAACCAGTCGCGAAAGTCCGTCAGATCACGGGTGTAGGCGAGAACCGTGTTGCGCGCTGCACCGCGCTCGGCCTGCAAAGCATCCAGAAAGGCGTCGATCCAACCCATTGAGAGATCGGACGGCGCCACGCTCACTCCGCCCCGGGCGCAGGCAGCTCAACGACCACGTCACGCGTTGGCGGCGGCAGATCCGCCAGCATCGCATAAGCCGCGAGCGCCAATGCCCCTAGCACGGCGATCCGAAAAAGATATTTCAACGCACGGCCCATGCGCGCCCGTCTCCTGCTCGTAGTTCTCTTTCCTCGTGCGGCTGGCTGGTCTAAAAGCCCTCCGCCGGGGAGGTGGCCTGAACGCGACGTGATTGCAAGGGGCAGACTACCCAGCCTTTCGGTTGAGCGCAATCGGGCGCCACCACGATCGCGGGAGTCGTGATGCCAGAGACGATGCAACGGACTGCGCCGCCGACGCTTCAGCGGCCCGTTGCGTTGGTCGGTCTGATGGGCTGCGGCAAAAGCTCGGTGGGGCAAAGACTTGCCAAAGCGCTGTCGGCGTCCTTCGTCGATGCGGATGACGAGATCAAGGCGGCGGCGGATCTGACGATTCCCGAAATCTTCGAGTCTTACGGAGAGGCCGAGTTCCGCGCCCTGGAACGTCGCGTGATCGCGCGGCTGATGACGGGAAATCCGCAGGTCATTGCAACCGGCGGCGGCGCATTCATGGACCCGAGCACCCGGGCCGTGGTTTCCGAAGCCGCGGTCAGCGTATGGCTGAAAGCGGATCTGGACGTGCTGGTCGCGCGCACATCCGGCCGGACCCACAGGCCATTGTTGAACAAGGGTAATCCGCGCAAAGTCCTCGCCGGTCTGATCGATCAGCGCTATCCGATATACGGGCTTGCCGATGTGACCGTCGAAAGCGTCGGTGGCCAAAGCCACGAAGCCATGGCGGCCCGGATCATCCGCGCGCTCGAAGAAGACGGTCGCGCCTTCGCGCCCGAGGTCGCCTGATGCCCGATGTGCACGTGGACCTCGGCGACCGCAGCTATGCAATCCGCATCGAAGGTGGTCTGCTGAACCAGGCAGGGGCCGAGATCGCACCCCTGTTGCCCCGCCCGTTCGCCGCGATCGTCACCGAACGCACGGTCGCAGATCTGCATCTGAACGCGCTCCAAAGCGGGCTCTCAACCGCTGGTATCGAAAGCGCCGCAATCATCCTCGAGCCCGGTGAAGCCACCAAGAACATGACCGAACTCAACCGCGTGGTCGAGGATCTGCTGGCCCTGAAGATCGAACGGGACGACCTGATCATTGCCTTTGGCGGCGGCGTGATCGGAGATCTGGCCGGGTTTGCAACGTCCGTCCTGCGGCGCGGCGTCGACTTCATCCAGATCCCCACGACGCTGTTGGCGCAGGTCGACAGCTCGGTCGGGGGCAAGACCGGCGTGAACTCTCCGCATGGAAAGAACCTGATCGGCGCTTTTCACCAGCCACGCCTCGTATTGGCCGATGTCGACGTGCTTGGGACACTGGATAAACGCGACTTCCTTGCAGGCTATGGCGAAGTTGCGAAGTACGGACTGCTTGGCGACGAGGCTTTCTGGGACTGGCTGGAACTCAACGGCCCCGGCATGGCGTCAGGCGACGCGACACTGCGCGCCGAGGCGGTCCGCTGGTCCTGCCAGATGAAGGCAGACATCGTCGCCCGCGACGAGAAAGAGCACGGCGACCGCGCGTTGCTGAACCTCGGCCACACGTTCGGCCATGCGCTGGAAGCCGCCACCGGCTACTCCGACCGCCTGTTGCACGGCGAAGGTGTGGCCATCGGCTGCGCCCTCGCCTTCGAGGTCTCTTCGCGGTTGGGCCTGTGCGCTCAGGAAGCTCCCAGCCGCGTTCGCGCGCATCTCGAGACGATGGGCATGAAGAAAGATCTGGCGGACATTCCCGGAGAGCTGCCCGGTGCCGAGGGTCTGATCGACCTGATGTATCAGGACAAAAAGGTCCGCCAGGGCCGACTCACCTTCATCCTCGCCCGCGCAATCGGAGACGCATTCGTGACCCGTGACGCCGATCTCGACACCGTCCGTACCGTTCTGGAACAGGGTCTGGCCACGCATCGCGGTTAAACCTGTCTAAATTCCAGAAGCCGTGTCCGGATGCGGGAGGCGGGGTTGCGACCTCGGCGCGACGCGGTCACGTTGCATTTCATGAAAACTTTAATCGTTTTGTCGGCAGTTATCGCCGCCCTGGCCACAGCCCCCTTCGCGACCCCAGCGTCGGCCGCTGTGCTCCCCAAATCCGAAACCCGCGAAGCCGAAAGCGCCTCGGTCATTGCCATGCGCGCTCTGATCACACGCTGCCTGCCCAGCGTGATGAGCGACCAGGCCGCTCCGACAGCCGGTCTCGCCAAAGCATCGAACGACATGACGCGGCAGGTCCTTGGCAACCGCGATGGCTCTGTCTGGATGGACCTTCAGTCACAGGTCATGATGGTCGACTTTCATGACCAGCCATCCTGCCGCGTGATTGCCCTGACGATCGACCCGGCCGTCCTAGCCGATCTCGTGATGAAAGTCTTTGCCGAGGCTTCGACACCCTTCAAGCGCCAACAGTTTCGACTGGATGAAGGCGGCGCTTTCGAGGCCGTCTATACGTCCGGGGCTGCCGAGAAGAGCGTGACTGTGCGCATCGAGGCGACGAACACTGGCAACGGTCGCCGCTTCGCGACGCTCAGTGTGGAACGCGATCCAGCAACGCCGTAAGCCAGTCTGGCACGCAAGCTCAACCGACGCGGGGGGAGCGCGGGTCAAGTCCGGGACGTTCGGGGGAACAGATGTCCAGGGCCTGGCCCGCAAACACTGCGGTTTGCGCTCTCCCATCCCGCCAAAGCCTGAATCCCATGCATGCCTGTCAGGTCGCCACCAGGTGCGGCTCGGCTTACCATTCATTAGGGTCCGGCGCGCATACTCCTGCCTGAACACGACGCAACCGCCATGAACCTCGGTTCGGCGGTGTCATTTGTTTAGCCGTCCCTGTTCGGGCGGAGAGGGGTATGATGATGTCAGCGTCCTCTGGTGGCGCCAGGATAGTCTCTGGGCCTGCCGAGATTGATTTCGACCGGGATGATCTGCTGTCCGGGCTCGACGCCTCGTCGACACATGCTGCCCAACCGATCCCCGGATTGTCCTTTGGGCAGACCTATGCTCTACAGCTCGACTTTCCACCCATCGATGAACTGTCGGACACGGTCCAGGTTCTGTGGCGCGGGCAGGAGATCGCGCGCATCCCCCCGGAAGATCAGGGTGGTGAACCGATCGTCGTCCAACTCGACAATGCGGCTGGGGACGCCAGCGATGTCCTGGAGTTGCTCGGGCCAAACCTGTCCGAGATCAATTCGGCGACGGTCTCGCCAGGACCCATTGGATCCGTCGATCTGATGAACGACGCTGTCTCCACACTTTCAACCACGCCAACAGATGCGGTCCCTTTGACCGATGCACCCGATGTCGTGAACGACGGCGCCGACGGTGACCGAGCCAGCAACCTCGGCGGCATGGAAGCTTCCTTTGGGTTTGTCGACGACAGCGTCGACGGTTCCGAAGGCGGGGGTCGGCTCTTTGGTTCGTCGGGACCTGACGGAGTTCGCGGCAGCAGCGGAGAGACTCTCCTTTCCGGAGATGGCGACGCCGAAATCCTGGGTGGCAACAGTGCCGCCGACCACGTGAACGCACGCGCGGGAGATGACATTATGGATGGATCGAACGGACGAAATCGGATCGACGGTCAGCACGGCCCGGATCAGCAGAACGAAGCAGGCAGCAGCGATGCGCCATTCGGCGGTACGGATGTCGCTGCGAAAGACGGTGGCAACGGCGGCGGCGTCTCACAGGGCGGGTTCTCCGCAGATGCGATTTTTGGCGATCTCGGCACAGACCATATCGCCCAGGGGGCGGCCTCTGACACTCTGATCGGCGGCGAAGGCGACGACCATATCTGGGACAGTGAGCTGATAACCAACGGCGAGCTCGACGCATTCGTCAAGCAAACCGGCACCGGAACCGACTATATTCATGACTTCCAGGTGTCGGCTGACGTCGTCGATCTGTCCGCTTACAACATCAGCTACGATGATCTGCAGGCCGCGATGAAGGACGTCGGTTGGGCCACGCAGATCGATCTGACCGGTTTCTCAGGCCAGGTCGACGACCGGAGCTATCTCTAGAACGTCGAACCCGACCATCTGGACTAAACCAATTTTGCGCTGTGACCCCGCAACCCGGCGGGTGGCGCAGCAACCCTCTGCCCCACGCGAGATTGACTCACTGGAATGACCGAGCACGTCAGATCAGATCAAGGCCGCCTGCTCGCCTCGCTGCGCCCGGTCATCTTCCCGGCGTTCTGCTTCTCTTGCCTGATCAATCTGCTCGTCGGAACTGGCCCGCTGTTCATGCTCCAGGTAATCGACCGGGTTCTCCCGAGCGGCAGTGTCCCTACCCTGCTGGCCCTAACGCTGATTGCAGGCGGTGCGCTTGCCGTAATGGCCCTGCTCGATGCGTTCAGGGCGGTTCTGATGGCACGCGCCGCCGCCTGGTGGGAACTGGACACGACACGACGGATCTTGCCTGAAACCATCAGTGGCAAGCTCTCCGCCAGCGAAGCCTCGGGCCATATTTCGACAGTCAGCAGCTTCCTCGGTGGATCTGCGCTTCAGGCTCTCTTTGATGCACCTTGGGCGCTGGTCTTCCTACTCATCGTTATGATGCTGCACCCATACCTCGCCCTGCTCGGTCTCGGCATCGGTGTCATCCTGCTTCTGATTGCCGTTTCCGGGCACTGGTTTGGCCGGGATCCTCAAGAACGGTGCGCCAAGGCGCGGGCTCAATCCTTGGGGCTCATCGGGCATCTGGACCGCAACGCCAACCTCGTATCGCCGATGGGTTTGTCAGGAAATCTGCTGCCAACGCAATCCGCGCTCATCCGAAACACGAACGCGCTGCATCATGGTCTTATCGACCCCGCGCAACAACGCCGCGCAGCCGCCAAGTTCATCCGGGCACTCAGCCAGATCCTCGTCCTCGGAACGGGTGCGTGGCTGGTCCTCGACGGTCAGCTCTCGGGCGGCGCAATGATTGCGGCCTCGATCTTGATGTCACGAGCACTTGGCCCAATCGAGCAAATCACCGGAAGCCTCTCGATTCTGATGGAGGCACGTTCCGCGCTCGACACACTGAACAAGCAAGACAAAACCTCCGGCGCACACTCGGAGAATCCGGAGATTGCAGATCTGAGGGCAGATCTGAGTTGCGAGAATCTCACCGTCATCGCGGGCCCGGGTGAGGCACCGCGCCTGCATCAGATTTCCTTTCGGGTAGATCCCGGAACTTGCCTCGCCATTATGGGACCATCCGGATCCGGCAAGTCGACCCTGGCTTCGATGATTGTCGGCGCCGCCGCACCGTCTACGGGTTCGATCCGCCTCGGCGGATTTGACGTGCGCAATCTCCCAGGCCGACAGCGCGCGCGCTCGATCGGTTTCCTGCCGCAATCACCAACGCTTTTCCCGGGTACAATCTCCGACAACATTGCACGCTTCCAACCGGACGCGGATCCGGGCGAGGTCATTCGCGCCGCCATGGCCGCAGGTGTTCACGGCCTGATATCTCGGCTGCCCGACGGCTACGAAACCCGCATCGGTTTCGAGAACGGCCCTGTTTCCGGGGGTGCCCGTCAACGCATCGCGCTCGCTCGTGCCTTGTTCGACAAACCCTGCGTGCTCGTGCTCGATGAACCGAATGCAGCACTCGACAAGGAAGGCGAGCGCGCGCTGATCTCGACCATTGCTCGGTTAAAGACCGAAGGCGTTACAATCGTCATGGTCGCGCATCGCGCCGGCGTTCTCAGCATGGTGGACCGGATCCTGCTGCTCGATTCAGGGCGGGTGCGCGACAGCGGCCCGAAGGGCGAAGTGATCGCACGCATGAATGCGCGGATGATGCAGATCGACCTCTCGCGCGAACCCTCTGAACTTCCACGCCTCGAGGATTGGATCGGCAGCCATTTCAAGCGCGACACCGATGGCGACGCCCGCGCAAATGCAGCCTTGGTGGCGACCGAAATGTTTAACATCAGCCTAAACACGCCGCCCAGTACGGATGAAAGATCGCCCATCCGCTTCACGCTGAAGCATACGCCGGGCATTTGCGCGATCTCTCTGCACGATACGTGTGAGCCGATTGCGTCAGCGCGCGTCGATCGCCTGAGCCGTATAGCGAATGACGAGATGATCCTCGCACCTGCTCTTGAAGGATCCGATCTCGCGCTGCTCATGGTCATGCAACTCTCTGAGAGCTTTGAACAACGTACCGCCGAATACGGCCGGGTCCTGAAGGCCGAGATTTCGACGCCGGTCAATGACAATGACGGCGATGCTGCGACCGCAGCGGGCGACCGGTTGATGAACTGAGGGCTGGATCGATGCGTGCGACGAACCTGGATACATTGAAGTCAGCGACCCGTGGCCCGTTGCGCTTCGGATTGGTCGTCGCATTCGGATTCCTGATCTTGGCCGTTGTCTCGGGCACCCAGATCGATTTGCCGAGATCTTTCTCAGTGACAGGGACTGTACGCAGTGATGTGCCCGCGCGGGTCGTACGTGCTCCTTTCGGTGGTACGATTACGCAGATTGGCGTGCGTGCAGGTGACACTGTCGAAGCAGGGCAGCGTCTCTTCCAGTTGGATGCGTCCGACCTCCACAGAAAGCTGCAAAACACCCGGCGGGATCGTTTGGCGCTCTCGATGGAAAAAGCACGCCTGAACGCACAACTCTCCAGCGCGACGACGATTGATCACTCAAGTATTGCCTCCAGCGCCGAGGATCGACAGATCGCCAGCGAGCTTCTTGCGCTCGAGCAGGCTCAACTCGATGCACACCGCGAAGCTCAGACGCGCGAACGCGCGTACATACAAGACCGCATCGACGCACTCGTAAGAACGCGCGAACAAACCAGGCGGCGTTTGGGCTTCGAAGAACAGCAGGTTGCCCAATCAGCCAATATCGTCGCGTCTTACGCGCAGCGCCCGAAGACTGTCGCAGTCGATGAAACCGCACTCAGAAAACTCAGACAGGTTCATCTCGCGCTGCAAGCTGGGATTGCCGGCACTCAAACAGATCTCTCTCGTCTCAACCTCGACTTGGCGACCGCGAGAAATGAACACGACAGGTTAGCCGGAAGCGGTGCACTCGCGGCGACCCGACGAATAGCCGAATTGAGCCGACTGATCGAGGCGCGTTCCAATGAGATCAGCGAAATGGAAAGCGTTCTTGCGGCGAGTGCCGTGAAGAGCCCGGTTGCAGGGACGGTCACAAACACGAACAACGTCAACGCGGGCGCCTCGGTTTCCTCATTCCAACCAATTTTGGAGATTATCCCGTCAACTGCCCGGCATATGTTCAAAGTCCAGATCCCGGCTGGATCTATCGACAAGGTGAGGCTCGATATGCCTGCGCTGGTCTCCTTCGGATCAATGCGTGATCCGCTGAACGCAGATGCCGAAGCGCACGTGACCTACATTGCACAAGAGGCGTCGCTTGGACCGAACGGCACCCCGAGCCACTTCATAGCGTATCTAAGCCTCCGGGAATCTGAGCCCGGAACGCCCGGATCCAGCTTCGGATACGCTGGCATGATCACGCCCGGTACGGCTGTATCCGCGCGAATTCTGGGCGAGCCGCGAACCTTGTTCGAATACATATCACAGCCCGTCCGCCGGGCTTTCAAAGGTGCTTTCTCGGCGTCATAGGCATGGCCCGGCTTCGACGCTCACTCAGCCCATACCCTAGAAGTCCAACGTCCAGTCCTGCCCATGAGTCTGCAATGTGGCTCCAGTCAAAGCCCGCTCCGTCAGGCCGGACAGCACAACAATCCCATCCGACGGACCGTGGAAGATCACCACTCCGTTAGAGGTTTCAATCGCGCGAAAAACCGCACCAGCCGGCACATCGCCAAAGTCAAGGCGATCCATTCCCACCTGGAAATCCAGCACGTTGTCGATCCCATCCCGGTCCGAGAACGAGAACACGTCGGAACCGTCGCCGCCTTGCAGAACGTCGGCTCCAGCCCCGCCTTCCAGAAAGTCATCGCCGCCGAACCCGATCAGCCGGTCCGACCCTGAGCCTCCGCTCAGCTGGTCGGATCCGATCCCGCCAATTATCCAGTTGTTCAGATCGTTTCCGTTGATCTCGAGACCCGCACTTCCCCTGGAAATCGCCGCCTCGACGAACGCGTCCAGGTCGTAGTCAACCGAGGTATAGACTCGGTCATACCCTTCACCCTCGACTTCGAGGATAACGTCTTGCAGATCGTCGACAAAGTACCGGTCGTCTCCGGCACCGCCCTGCAGAACATCTCCGCCCAAGCCGCCATCTAACCAATCCGACCCCTGCAAACCGACCAATCGATCCTGACCCGCTCTGCCGAGAAGAAAGTTCTCGCCCGAATTGCCAATCAACCAGTTGTCGTCGGGATTTCCTATCAGCCGCAGATCTTCGGTTCCCTGAGCCGTGAGCACTTCAGTGTTGTCCGGAACTGCGTAGTCGACCAACGTGTAGACAAGGTCGTGCCCGTGATTGCTGCGTTCCACGATCCGATCACCCGAATGATCCACGTAGTATCGATCGCCGCCTTCCCCGCCGGACATCCTGTCGGCGCCAAGGCCGCCGATCAGAACATCGTCCCCTGTGCCACCGAACAAGTCATCTCCGCCCGACGCAGTTCCCCGCAACACATCCGCGCCTGGCGTTCCAACCCGAAGCTGTTCGTTTGCCAAACCAGAGAGGTCTTCTCCGATCGCGGAAATACTCGGAAGCCGCAACGTCCAATCGGTCGCCGCATCGCCGTCGAAATCGAATCGCAACTCTGACGACCCAGGCGCTGTGGCTACGGCCCTCACACCACTCATCGCGGCAACCTCGGCCAGATCGTAAGAGCTGCCGATCAGGGCCGCACGACCATTTGCGAAGACCGGCAACACGTTCTCGGGATCCGCTGCATCATCAAAGAAACCCGGCGCGAACCCGCCCGAAAAGCTGATCGACGTTCCGGTCGCGAAGTCCAGATCCGTAATCGTGTCGGTATCCCCTGCCTCAAGGTCCGAACGACGGAACACGATCGTATCCGCACCTCCGCCTGTCGTAAGGATGTCCGATCCGGCCCCGCCGCGCAGCAAGTCCGTTGCGCTGCTGCCATCGATCACGTCATCTCCGCCAAGACCGTCAAGCGTTGCGCCGTCTGGCGGCGCGACGAGCACTTCGTCATCATCTGTTCCGGTGCCTGGCGGCGCGCTTTCGACATCGGTGTCCAGTACCTCCAGAATCCATGGCGCGATTGTCGCGGGGTCGACGCCACCGGTCACCATCGCTTCGTTCATCGACGGAACGAGATCCGCGGGAGAGGCGACGGCGCTATCGCGAACCGCCGGGAAGACCGTACCGAAATACGAACTCTCGGAAGGGTCGGAGGAAAGGGCTGTGTTCCGCTCGGCAGAAATCCCCAGTTCATCATGCAAGCCGTGATCGATCTGATAGCTGCGAAACGCGTCACCGCTCGCCACGAGATTGTCGCGAATGCTGACGTCACGCGGTAAAGAACCCTTGCTAAAGTCATAACTGCCATCCGGCCTAAGAGCCGCCGATGTCCGGATATGGATCGCTGGAACCCCATCGGTGATCTCCGGGTGGGACGGATCTCTCGGCGCCGGCAACAAGGTGTTTCCGTTGATCTCGACGTCGCGTGCATCGCCCACAAATATCCCGTTCGGGTGGGCAATGTTGACCACGTTGTCGATAATACGCAGGCCGCTGACATGTGCCGGGCTTCCATCAGAGTGCAGGTGTCCACTGCGCCCGAAAATCCCCTGAACCCAAGTGCCTTCGCCCTGCAACAGAACATTGTCGCGGATCGTCATATTGTGGATGCCGGAGCCGCCTTCGGTCGTCCACCATTGGATGAAGTCGCCGTGGTCAGCGAACGCGATGTTCTCGTAATTGTGCAACGGGCGGAACGAATGCATCAAATTCGTCGCGATCTCGACCGACTGGGAGTCGACGATGTTGATGCCGTCACTGCGCATGTCGTGAAGGTGATTGTCCGTCACGCCGACCCGCGCCGTGTCATCCAGGATGATCCCCTTGCGCAGCGCCGTGAACACGTTTCCGTCAATTGTGAGATCTTCGGAGTTTGTCATGCGCAGGCCACGGGCAAACGGCTGGCCTTCGATCAACCCCTTCGCCTTCTCCGACGTATCGATTGGCGCACCGGCGGGAAGGCCTTCACCCGGCCCCGGTATGTGACCTTTGAAGGTGTTGTTTACGACCGCGACGTCAGAGGCATTCTGAATGAGGAGCAGATCCAGGATGTCGAGCGCGGCGCCCGTTGGTTCGAAGTTCACGCCGGACAACGTGACACCACTGACATGAGACATTCTCAGGGCATCGACGAAAACGGCGGGGTTGTCAGTATCCTGGCTCGTGATCACGACATCGGTCGTGAACGCCTGGTTCTTCAGATGAACGCTGTCATACACGCCAGGCGTAAGCTCGATCCGGTCACCGCCTTGGGCCAACCCAAAGGCAGCTGAGAGTTCGTCACTATTTGTAACGGTCCAGATCATCGCACTCCCCTTCAGTGAACAAGGCGAGGGGGCGTCCCGGATCAGCGCGCGAACAAAACCCTGCGGCCTGATCACGCCCCGTCTCCGCAATCATAACGGGAGACATTTTCACAGAGACATTAAGGTTCCATGGCGCCGGGCGAGCGTGCGCGCGTCGTCAGCAATCCGGAACGCGATGCAGGTCGCGGCGGCTGTGGACGTCCCGCGAAACGTTCACCGGTCAGACGATCTTCCAGGATCCAAGCGCCAGAGCCCAGCAGGAACATCAGCAGGACAAACGTCGCATTCCAGAAGTGAACGGTCATGCCCGCGATGAAAAACCCGATCAGGCAGATAATCAGGCCGGTCCGGCAAGCGTTGGCGTATGTCGACAGCGCCTTCCGCCGTGCGATCGCCGCGATCACGAAGACCAGCGTAAGCAAAAACCCCAATCCCGCCGGGACTCCGTGCGACATTGCTCTCTGGATCCAGAACATGTCGATGCTGTCGGTCATGAACCACAGGCGTTCCCAGTCTTCGTATCCAAGACCGAACCACGGGTTGGCGGCAATGTTGGCCCAGCCCCATTCCCAGATCAGCAACCTGTTATAGGCGGTCGCGGGATCGAAGGCCGCGAGCGAAATGAAGACTTCGGGCGGTGAGCGCGTCGAGATCAGATCGACCGAGACGTAGCCAATCACAAGAAGGAATGCCATCGCGTACCAGCGCAACCGCCAACCGCGAAAGAATCGGTCCCAGGCCATCAACCCGGCCTGCGCCCCGATCGCCGCAAGCGGCCCGGACGAGAGCGACAGAGATGCTGTGACAAAGACCAGCCCGGCACGGAACCACCGTCCCACCGGTTTGAGCGCGTATACACCCAAAGCCAGTGCAGCGCCGCAGACGACACCGAAGAGAATCGGATGCTCGAATGGCCCTTGCACGCGGTCCAAACCCAATCGCGGCGGTTTCGCCACATCAGGATACGTGACGGCGATAAGATCAAATGCCCCCAGCCAGAGATTGTGTGCCGTCAATGCCTCGATGATCGCGAACGGCAGCATGCACAGCACCGCGCCAACCAGGACCCGAACCATCGCATGGAACTGGCGCGGTGAACGAATGAACTGGCGCGCCAACAGGTACGGCGTCAGCGTTTCGATCAGCACCATTCCAGCCGCTTCCACACCGTCCAGGCCGTGCACGACCACGAATGACAGGGCGCACCACGACGCGGTGAAGACAACCGAGATATCCGCCGCGCTGGCTCGTCCCAAGCGGCCACTTACCAGAGCAGCCACGCAAGGCAGGAACATGCAGATCAGGATGACCCTGCAGGGCGAGAGGCGAAGTCCGGCCACATCAATCACCAAAGGCAACGCCAGCGAAATCAGGAACACCGGAACGACCATCGATCCGGCCCGGCGCGCACTGATCGGACGGGCGTTGGTTGAAGCGAACTCCGCACCCATCCTCTGCGCCGGAGGGACCGGAACGATTGGAACGCCGGAGGGGATCATGCACCTTGCTCCGCGATCCGCCCGGACGTCTGGTGAACGACAGGGTCCGTGATTGCTTCAAGCGCCGCTGTGGAAATCTCTGACGCGGGCCGCAACAGATCCGGCGCGAGGCTTATCAACTCCGGCAGCGTCAGATCCCACCAGCGGGTCGTTTCAAGGCGCTCAATCGTGGCCGCGTCGTGGCGGCGACGGATCTCGCGGGCAGGCACGCCGCCGACCACCGAATAGGGCGCAACGTCCCGGGTCACGACGGCACCCGCTGCAAGCACCGCGCCGTTCCCGATCACCCGGCACCCGGACAGGATCGTCACACGATCTCCGATCCAGACATCGTGACCAATGCTCAACGGGTTATCTCGATCCAGGGGGATCGTGTCTCGCCGCACCAGGCCAAGCGCGCTGTTGTAGAACAGCGGAGATTGGCTCAAACGTTCGATCGGATGATCGCGGCGGCGGACAATCAGATCCATCCCGACGGAACAATAGTTCCCAACGACTGTACCGGGCGGCAGCAGACCGGGCCGCAGCACATCGCCGTAGCTGTACCGGCCGACAACGACCCCGTGATGACGTCTCAGAAGTTCGCGCAGGGTTTGCGAAAACAGCGCACCACCTTCAAACTTGGGACAAAGCCGCGTGATCAGACCGCGAAGCCTGCGCAGCCGGTAACCCGCACGCAACAACGGTGCAAGCCGGGACCGTCCGCGCAACTCGGCCGTGCGCGCGCGCGCCTTGTAATCAGACTGCCACATGAAGGCCGTGGGGAAGATGGGATCAGAGCTGCCCGGCGCTCTCGCATGCAAGGTCTCAGCCACGGCTCAGCTCCCGCGAGGGTGACCAGATCACATGCGGATACCGGCGCGCAAACAGTGCAACTGCCGTTGCAAGCGCCAGGATTTCGGCAGCAAGCGCTGCGCTGACAACAGCCATCAGATCGCCGCCGAGCGCGACGGCCCCGGCAGCCGCGGGAAGTGCAGCCAGACGGACGAGGTTCGCCAGAAGCGGTTCCTTGGTCCGGCCATCGGCAATCGAGAGGATCGCAGGACCGGCACGGACAATCCGAAGGCCCTGGATGACGGCGAGCCAAGGCAAGACGGTGGCGGCCTCGACATAGCGCGGGCCGAACAACCAAAATGATAGCGTCGGTCCGAATGCCCCCATGACGATGGCAAACGCGGCACCGCCAACCAGCGACAGAGCCATGACCTGACGCACGCTCGACGCAAACGCCGCCGGACGCGCGCGTGCCCGCGCAACTTTCGGAAGCAGCAAGGATTGCAGGGTGTTGGCATAGATCGTTGCCGGAACGAGCGTCAGCGTGAACGCAACTGCGAACCAACCCAACACCTCGACCCCGAAGGCACCGCCGACAAGCAACTGGTCACCCTGCAACGTCGCAAACATCACGAGCCCGTTCAGAAGCAATGGCCAACCGAAGCGCAAGGCATCCGCAAGAACGTCGACATCGATCGCTGCCGACCAAACGCGCCGAGCGATCAGATGACTGACACCGGTCTGGACCGCTTGTTGCAGGATGATCGCAGCCAGCATCGCGCGGTGGTCACCCGTCCAGACCGCAAGTGCGACTCCCGTCGCCAGGGACGCGATCTGCGAACTCAGCGTTGTCGAAATCAACGGCAGGAACGCCATTTGCCGCTGCGCGCGCTGGATGTCGAGATGCATCAGTCCGCGGAGCAATGGCACCAAAGCGAGGAGTTGATAGCTCCCGCTCAGGTGAGGCACCCCCATCATCCGTGCATAGGCCGCGGCAAACAGCAAAATCAGGACCGCACCGACCAGGCCGCGTGCCGCCTGCATCGCATGAAGCGTCGCGACACCCCGGCGCCGGACACCCGCCGACGCGCGTATCGCATACCGGTCGATCGACAGGTTGGTGCCCGCCTCGATAAGCGTCACGGCAATGGCAAGTGTCCCGGCGATGCCGAATTCCTCGACACTCACCATCCGCGCGATCAGGATATTGCGGCCAAGGATGATCAACGCGCCCGCTGCATTCGCGGCACCAAGGGCAAGACCGTCCCGCGCGCGGCCCTCTGCGCGCCGCACAAGAGTCACCGGCGCCCCAAAAGCACGCGGCTCCCCGTGCCGAGGAAATTGCGCAACAGTGTGAACGGCGATGCCTCGCGTGCTACACGGAGCAGCTTGAAGCCCCGGTATCTTGGGCTTGGCTGCGCCGTGATCCAGAGTGCGGCCAGGCGTGCAAGCAGATTGCGCATGCGCTTGGTCTGACCGGGTTGCATCGCGGTGATCTGATCAAGTCTGACGCTATCGGTCTTCAGCAGGTCCGCCGCGATCACGGCCTTCACCAGTGCCTCGCCACGCACCGTACGCGCAAGGATCAGGCTTTGGCCGTCAGCCTCATCGAAGACCGGATATCCCGAGGCATCGCCATGCCAGGCATCGCCGCAAACAACATCGGCAAAGGTACCGGAACCGTCCGGGCAGATCTTGCATCGGAACTGGACATGCTTGCTCAGGATGTCTCCCCAGCTTTCACGGTATCCCATGCGGTGTTGCGATCCGTCCCGTAGTGTCGCCGTCGCCGATCCGGGCCAGCCATCGCCGCGATAGCGGAACGTGTTGACGTCCTGCTCGTCAACACCCATCCGGCGCAGGATCTCGGCCGCGCCCTTTCGGCTGGGCACGCCCGCGCAGAAGAACGACAACATGTACGGGACCTGTGCATCGATCCGCGCGTCGCGCCGCGCCATCGCGCGCAGCGCCGCGACGTCGCAGGGCTTCCCGACAAAGGCAAACCGTTGCCCGCTCCGAAGATGTTCCTCGATCACGGCCAGAGGGGAGGACGGCGCATATCGCGAGCCTGCAGATGTGGCGATCGCTGCACGAGACCGGCTTGCGACGGTTCGATTACCGCTCGGGTCGTCCGGATCGGCACCCGTATGCAGGACGTAGTCGACCTTGCCGCTCTCGACCAGATGAACCAGCACGGCCGACAAAGCGCCGCCCGATGCAGCCCGAAACCGCAATTCAGCGCCTGCCGCGTGCCCGGTCCAGGCCGACCTGACGCGGCCCCAAAGTGGATCCGACTTGCGATCAGTCTCTGTCCGCATGCCAAGACCGGGGCAGATCCGGGCAATGTGCCTGTCTTCCTGTCGCGTCAGCTTTTCGGTCGCGACCGGCCGGTTAAAACCGTCCTCGGTGCGGGTGATGCGGATCTTGTCGCTCACGGCGGCACAGCCACCGCAGCCGGTGCACAACCGGCCCCGTCGGACCCGGTCCAGTGTTGCCGAGCCCTGCATCGTCACAGCGGTTTCAGGGCGCCAGCCAGACATGCACGCACACGTTCGGCATAGATGTCGAGCCGGCGCAGACCCTCGGCGCGTGCAGTGGTCAGATCCGCGCGCAACGACGCGCGGTTGGTCACGGCTTCCTTCAAATGCTCCAGAATCTCGTCGGTCGAATCGGTCCTGCAATCAGCCCAGTGCGGATACCCGAGCGTCCCGAACAACCCGGCAAACTTCTTGCTGTAAGCCAACGGAAGAACCGGCACCCCGGCCGAGAACGCCGCGATGCACGCATGCATCCGCGCACCCGTGAAGAAATCCATATCGGCGATGTAAGCCTTGGCTTCCGATGGTCCGCTGAAGGTCGGTGCGATGATGCATCCGGGATATTCGCGGGCCAGTTCACGGGCCGCGCTCCGGTCATCCTCGACCGGTTGCTGATCGGACTGCACATGGCTGATGAGATGGATCTCGTAACCGGGCAGACCATGGAAGTGCCCGACGATGCGCCGCATGGTCTGCGCATAATCGTCGGCCAACCCGAACATGTTGCCGCCGGTGTAGCCGCCGTTGAACAACAGCCCCGACACATTGATCCCGATCCTGAACGCACGCCGTTCATCCGGGGTTTCGTCGCTCCGCTCGAACGGCAGTCGCAGCGCAACATCGGTCGCTTCGGTCAGCTCTCCGGTAAAGCCCATCTCCCGCGCGAATCGCGCCGACTGCGCGTCCCGCACCGCCACCATACGCGCCCGCTGCATCAGATTGCGCGCCAGAATCCGCAACCACGACCGCTGGAAGGGCCCGATCGTCTGCGGGCTGAACACCAGCGAGCGTCCCGACAGCAGCACGATGTTCTGAGCGACCAGCATCTTGACGATCCGGGCCGGACCATAGATGTCGGCAAAGCTGTCACCTGCACCGATATCAAAGACGATGTCGCAACGCCGTGCCTGCGCCCAAAGTCCGCGCGGTCTGGCGAAGTCCCGCAAACGAAGTGCTACGATCTCGATGTCATCCGCCAGTCCATACGGCGCACCGGGATCATCCCAGCACAGCACGACGAACCGGGGTTTCAGGTCCAGGGCCGCTGCCGCTTCACGCAACATACCAATATGTGCGACACTGAGAGCACCGACGCCGAGGTTGTCGGAATTCATCGAGTGCCAGAGCAGTCCGATTGTGATCGCGCGCGTTTGCACCTGCCGCTCCCTTCTGGATCAGCGAAAGAAAACGTTGCCGTCGTCCTGGGCGCATTAGGCGTATGTCGTCGTAAAGACTCGGTTAATCGGCATGGAGGATTCCTGAAGCATCCGATCCAGACGCAGAAGGCCGGGCGGCACATGGACACTCTCTCACCCGATACGCCAAAGACCGGTTTTGGTGTGATCATCGTGCTACACCGGTCAGGCGACGTGATCGATGCGTGCCTGAGCAGTCTGATATCGCAAGGCAGCGCCATCGCGCGAATCGTCCTGGTTGATAACGGCTGCCCCGACGGCTCGGCGGATATCGCCATCAGGACGGCGCAACGCCACGGCGTCCGCGTCAGCACGGCAACACCGCACGGCGTCCCCGATCTGCATCAGACCGGCATCACAATCATCCGATCGCGTGAGAACCTGGGCTTCGCAGGTGGCGTGAACCTGGGCATGAGCTTGCTCATGCCGGATCCCGCCGTCGCGTTCTTCTGGATCCTCAATCCCGATTGCACCGTTCCGGCTGGCATGGCGAATCGCTTGCTCGAGGACGCACACGCCAAGGCGCCAGAGGGATTTGCGCTGATGGGGATGCGGATTCTCTACCAGAACGCTCCAAGGGCTATCCAATCCGATGGCGGCCGGTGGTGTCGCTGGACCGGCCGGTGCCGCAGCCTCAACCAAGGCGCCCGACCCGAAGGAACTGCACTGCCTGACCCCGACTGCCTGGATTTCATATCCGGGGCCAGCATGGTCGCCACGCGGAGGTTTGTCGACCAAGCCGGACCAATGCCCGAGGACTATTTTCTCTACTACGAGGAAGTGGACTGGGCGGCTCGCCGCGGGCGCCTGCCCTTGGCGTGGAGCGCACGAACCCATGTGGCGCACCATGGCGGAACGGCCATCGGAAGCGGTGCGATCGATCGCGCGCCGTCGCCGCTCTCGCTTTACTTCAACACACGCAACAGGCTGCGCTTTGTCCAGCGCCACAGGTGGCCGGCGCTTCCGGTGGCATACGCTTTCGGGATCGCCAAAGTTATCCAGTCACTGCTTCGACGGCAGTATCCGCAAGCGGTCGCCGCCTTCCGGGGACTGCACGGACTACAACCCTCACACGCCGTCGCGATCCGAATTGCGGAACAGGATCACGAGCGAGCATTCGGCCACCCCCCGACCCCGACGTCCCTTACGGCGCCGCAGCAAGAGCCTGCCTGACACGATCCACCGGCGAGGCATCTCGCCCTTCGCTCAGACGAAGTGCTGCCTCCAGGTGCGTGCGTCCGGATTGAACCTCCCCTGCCGCCACCAACGCAACACCCGTATGGTAGCGTACCCAGGGATCTTCCGGCAGACCTGCCGCCGCCTGTTCCAAGGCGCGCACGGCCTCCTCTAAGTCCCCGCTCAGGAACGCCGTCCATCCGTAAGTGTCCAGTAAGGCCGGTGCTTCGGCATCCCGGAAACGCTGGGACAGAGCGTGCGCGCGCGACACGGCCTCGGGATCATGCGCGTGGTGCTCGGCAAGCATCGCGGCTAGGTTGTTCGCCGCCAGATCCAGGTCCGGGCGGTCCTCCAGCAAACGCTCGAACTCCATGATCGCCCGCGCGGGGTCTTGCGACCGCAGGGCCAGATCCGCACGCAAGAGCCGGAATTCCGGCGATCCGCCGGTCCGCACAAGGCCGCTTTCCGCCGCGTCGACCGCATCGCGCAACCGGCCTCCTTCGGCGAACAATCGCGCTCGCGCTAGAAGGAGTGCCGGATCCTGCCCGTGCCGCCGCAGCGCATCCTCCAGAAGCAACGCGGCAATGCGCGGTTTCTCTTCCCGGCTCAGGAACTCGACATACTCGACGACAATCGCAGGAGCGTGCCCGCTGGCCCGTACCGCACGCGCGTAGTGATCTCCCGCCAATGACGGCACGTCAGAGCTGTCCTGCAGCCGTGCCGCGAGAACATGCAGCGCGGGGTCCGATGGCATCTCTTCCAGCGCCGCTCGGAGGTCGAAACCAGCCTTCGAAGTCTCACCGGATGCGAGATAGGCGCGCGCACGCAACCTCAATGCCGCGGCATGCCCCGGATCTTCGTCGATGACGCGCGAGGTCAGCTCGATCGCTGTTGGATTATCGCCAGCTTGCGCGGTCATCTCTGCAAGCAGAAGTCGAGCGGCAGCCCGCACTCCGGGATCGCCTGTCGAGATCAATTCAAGCAAGCTCTCCTTCGCCACATCGCCGCGCCCGGTCGACAGGTTAAACTGTGCGAGCATCAGGTCCAGATCGCCCGGCGCGCCCGATTTAGAAATCCGGGCCTGTAACTCCAGTCGTGCCGTATCGACCCCATGCTGCTGTGCCAGGAAGCGCACCAGCGCCCACAGTGTTCCGCGATCTTCCGGTTCAAGCTCTGTCAGCGCCCGAAGCCCGCGCTCGACAGCCTCTGCATCATTGCGTGCCGTCTGCCACTCGACAATCAACCGGCGGACATCCGCATCACCCGCGAACCGGCCCTCCATCACATCGAGATGCCTGCCCAAGGCCGCATCGCGCCCCAGGCCCTGCAGCAGACGGGCGGCCGCCATGTGAAGCGAAAGCGATCCAGAGGACTGCGCAAGGATCGGCTCGATCAACGCCAGCGCCTCTTTTCGCGCCCCGGCCTGCTCCTGCTCCAGCGCGAGGATCAGAACGGCGTCCGGATTGTCCAGATCGATCCTCAGCGCCTCGTTCGCATCCGCGACCGCGGCAGGCGCATCGCCGTTTTGCAGGAAAGCGCCCGCGCGCGCCAGCAATGCACCGGGCGATCCCGGGTCAGCCGCGACCGCCTGCCCCGCATGCTTCAGCGCCTGGTCGGGATCCCCGGCCAGCAACATCGCATGGGCGAGCCGGATCTGCGCCGGCACATGGTCCGGGTCGACCTCGACCAGCGCCCGCAGATTGGCAACGGCCCCGGTAAGGTCGCCAGACGCCTCCAGGATCATCGCCAGTTCGAACCGCGCAGCGTGCAAGCTCTCGTTCAACCGCAGCGCGTTGCGAAACTCCAGCGCAGCCTTTTCCGGCGCCCCATCCGCCAACAGCTCACGCCCGTCCTCATAGTGCCGGTCGGCGCGGACGGACGGCTCTTCGCAACCCGCAAGCAGCAGGACACAGGCAAGAACAACGGCAACAGCTTTGCACGACATGGGGCGAGACCTTCTGGGCTGCGTCCACAAGGTCGTCGCGCACCTGTCTTTAGATTGTCTGAATCGGTGCTGGCCCCGTCACGCAGTGCGGGACATCTCCCGCGCAAGGACCGCGTCCCGCCGGGGGATCGGCTCAATCGCCCCCAGGCCCGAGACGGTCCCAGCCGCAACGATGGCAGCGCGCCCGGCCGCCAGCCAGGGATCGCCGGTCTCGCGCCACCAGGCCAGGAACGCACCGGTGAAGCTGTCACCCGCACCCGTCGAATCGACCGGATCGGCCGTGGCCGGCGCGATCTCGCCGATCTGTCCATCAACGCAAAGCAAGGCACCTTCGGCCCCTCGGGTCACGACGACTATGCGCGGCCCAAGTGTCGCGACGTGGGAACAGATTTCGGATGGGTCGGACAGGGCGAACAGATCCTCGGCGTCTTCGATGCTGGTCACCAGCACCGTCGCGCGCCGCGCTGCGCGTTCGGTCTCGCTCCGCGCGGTCGCAAGATCCCAAAGCTTCAGCCGCAAATTGGTGTCATAGCTCACGTCGCCGCCGGAGGCCCGCACCAGATCCATCGCGGCGAGCGCCGCTTCGCGCAAACGCTCTGACACGGCAAGGGTGATCCCCGTGACATGCAAGACCGAGGCCGAGGCAAGGTAGTCGCGCGGCAGGTCCGCATCGGAGAACCGGCTGGCCGCCGAGCCCGCGCGAAAATAGGTGAAGTGCCGCTCTGCCGGATCGGGATCGATGATGTAGAGCCCCGTCGGCGCATCCGGGCTGCGCACCACCGCCGAGGCGTCGACGCCTTCGTCGGCCCAAAGCTGGACAATGCGATCGCCGAACCGGTCCTGCCCCAGCGCCGTCACGTATCCCACGGACGCCCCCTGGCGCGCCGCTGCGATCGCCGCGTTCGAGGTATCTCCGCCGACGCCCAGCCGATAGGTCAGGCTCTCTGCTCCGCCCTCGCGGCAGAACTCGGCCATCGGTTCGCCCAGGCAAACGATATCGGGCGATGCGTTCACGCCAGGGCGGCCACGGCGGCCTTCACGGCCCGTGCGGCATCGCGGATGCTCGCGACGTCCCCGGACTTCAAAGCAGCGTCACTGACCAAGTTCCCGCCCATGCCGAGGCACACCGCACCCGCCGCAATGTAAGGTGCTATGTCAGGCGGATTGATCCCACCTGTCGGCATGATCTCGACAGTTGGGTAGACCGACTTCAAGGCCTTCACAAACCCGGGTCCGCCAAGCTGGCTGGCAGGAAAGACCTTCACGAAATCCGCCCCCGCCTCGTGCGCGCGCAACGCCTCGGTCGGTGTCGCAGCCCCCAGGGCCACCGGCGTTCCGTGCTCTCGCCCGACCTCGACCAGCCCGGGCACAAAGGCCGGTGAGACGACAAAGGACGCCCCAGCCTCGATCGCATCGCGCCCCTGGGCAGCGGTCAGCACGGTGCCAACGCCGACGGTCACATCCGGGTTCTCGGCCAGATCCTTGATGATCGACATCGCACCGGGCGTGGTCAGCGTCATCTCGAAGATGTCGAAACCTTCCTCGGACAGCAGGGAAACGGCCCGCCGCGCGGCGTCCTCGGTCGATGTTCGCACAACCGGGACGACCACGGCCGCGCGCAGACGATTGGATATTCCGGTCATGCCGCCCTCTTTCGCGCTCACAGCGACGCCTGGAGCGCGCTGTCCCGGCCCCCGAGCCGGGACCGCCTGTACACCCTCTCAGCGGTCCCGGGTCAAGCCCGGGACAGTCCGGAGCCGGGGACGACCCTATTGCGCAGCAGGCGGCAGCCCCGTGACAACGCCGATCTGTTGCACGTCGGGATCGTAGGCCTTGCGTGCGAAAACCGTCCGGACATCGTCCTCGAAGCTCTCCAGCGGGTCCATCGGATAGCCGGGATCGAAGCTCGACTGGTCCCAGCGTTCACAGAAATCGACACAGGATTGGTAGTAGGGGCTGTCCTTGTATTTCTCGCGCAGCTCCCGGTCCCAGCCATAGTGATGGGCGTAATAGTACATCTGGAAGACGCCGTGATGCTCGACCACCCAGACGACCTCGTCACGCATGAACGGGCGCATTATCTCGGCGGCGAACTTGTCGTGGTTCTGCGGTGCCAACCCATCGCCGATATCGTGCAACAGCGTCGCCACGACCCAGTCGATATCCGCCCCGTCGCGCCGCGCACGCGTCGCAGATTGCAGCCCGTGCTCAAGCCGCGAAATCTTGTAGCCGGTGATCGTGTCATCGGCCTGGCTGCGCAATTCGCGGATCAGCCGGTCCGCCGTGCCCGAGACATAGATCTTCTCGCGCTCGGCCAGCATCTCGTAATCCTCGCGCGTGCCATCAGCCATCGCGGTGAACGATACGGTCTCCAGGGTCTCAGACATGGGCGGACTCCCGATCCTGCTTGTACAGCTCTGCATCGTCGTCCAGCCCGTCAGCCAGCGTGACGGACTGCGCGGACAACACTTCCTCATACAGCGCCAGCTTGGCCGGCGTAAAGCTGCCCGGCGGCGGCACCACATGACATCGGCTGCCGACCCGGTCGACCCCCCGCATCAGCATCGCGAAATCCGTCCCCTTGCCGGTCGCGGGCGTGTCCGGCCGGATATAGCGGATCACCAGCCCGATGCGGCGGTCGCCGGACGTGTTCGGGCCCGAGGCATGGAACAACCGTCCGTGATGCAGCGACATCTGCCCAGGCTGCAGGGCCGCCACGATGGCATCTTCTTCATCAACCTCGACCGCGATCTCCTGCCCGCGGCTCAGCAGGTTGTCATCGGCGAACGTATCGGTATGCGGCACCAGGCTTTCGGTGTGCGAGCCCGGCACGAACCGCATGCAGCCCGACTCCGCCGTGGCGGGCGACAGGGCCACCCATGCCGTCACCTCGTGATCCGAGCCATCCATGCCCCAATAGGTCAGATCCTGATGCCACGACACGATCTGGCGCGAGTGCGCCTCCTTGATGAAGTACTCGCAGCTCCACATCAGGATGTCCGGCCCCAGGATGCTCTCGACCTTGTCGAGCACCCGCGGATCCTGCGCGATCCTGAGCGGCACATCGGTCGCCAGATAGCTCGAGATCCGAAGGTACTCGCCAACCCTTCGCGGCAGGGCGCCATCATGGTCGCGTTCCAGCGCTTCCATCGCGGCCCGGCTCTCGGCGACCTCCCCCGGCAGAAGGACGTCGAGAGGACAGAGATAGCCGTCCTCATGATAGCGGGCGATCTGAGCGTCTGTCAGGTGCGAGGGCATGGCGAGCCTCCGGGTTTCTGCCTCCCTGAATCCTCTGCCCATACCGGCCACGCCTTCGCGAGCATTTACGACAGGAATGTCGATTTCAGGCAATCACGACCATGAAACCCTGTCCGTCGGTCAGAAACCGCAGCGAGCTAGATCTGACCGAAGTATCTGAGGAACGCATTGTAGATCGGCGCACTGTCAGCCTGCACCGCGAGCCAGTCCTGATCCGTCGAGACGAACCCGTTCTTGGCACCAGTGCGCGACGTGTACGACACATTCTGGCTGCCCTGCATGTCGATGGTGATGTGCCCGTGCGGCAGGACCGTGCGGTAATTCGGCGTCTCCGCCTCGACCAGGAAAAACTCCCGGCTCAGCGCACCCTTATCGGTCCCGTCGTAGATAATGCCGATGACCGGTGTCGGAGGCGTCACGGGCGCCGGCGCCGCAGCATTGGTCTTTGGAACGAATGCCGGAGCATTTATGTCGAAGTCAGGCTTCTTTTCCGCCATGGTTCAGTCCTTTCAATAAAGGTTTCGTCAAAAAATGCAGAGAACAATCACTACTCAAAACGCTTGCGAGCATACACGCGATGGTCCCCGGCCTCAACCGACGTAAAAACCGGCGGGATCGCGCCTGGATCAACCCGTTATGTCCACAGCCTGCACGATCTCGACCCCCGCCGCGCGCATCTCGTCCATCGCAGCGCTGCGCGAACCGTCCATGTCGATCGCCCGGCAGGCATCCTCGACGACGCGCACGCGGAAGCCCATCCTGGCCGCGTCCAGCGCCGAGAACTTGACACAGAAATCCAAAGCCAACCCGGCCAGCGTCACCGCCTCGATGCCGCGTTCGCGCAGATACCCGGCCAGCCCCGTGACCGTCGCATGATCGTTCTCGAAGAAACCTGAATAGCTGTCGATCTCCGGCCTGAACCCCTTGCGGATCACCATGTCAGCCCGCGCGGTCTCCAGACCGGGATACATCTCGGCGCCTTCGGTCCCCTGCACGCAATGCACCGGCCACAACACCTGCGGCCCATACGGCATCTCGATCATCGAGAATGGCTCTGCCCCGGCATGGTTCGCAGCGAAGCTCTGATGATCCGCCGGGTGCCAGTCCTGAGTCAGCACCACGGCACCGAACTTGGGCTGCATCGCATTGATCAGAGGCACCACCGCGTCACCCTCCGGGACCGCCAACGCTCCACCCGGGCAGAAGTCGTTCTGAACGTCGATGATGATCAGTGCCTCAGACATCACGCCCTCCTCGTTCGAGCCGCGACCTTGTCTCACCCGCCGCCAAATCCGGTTAATGGAAAATTACATGAAAAAAATCACGCGCCAAATCATCGTACAATCGGTGCCGGGTCCTCTCCAAGGTCCTCGTCCAGAAAGCCCGAGATCGCCGTGCAGATCCTCTCGAACGCCTCCCGACCGCGCCGCGATATATGCCGTGCACGCAGGTGGGCATGTGGAAGCTCCGGTTCGACCACGCACTCGGCATTGACGCCTGCATCGCGCAGCCTGGCCACGAATTCCGGCCCGTCATCGCGCAGCGGATCATGCTCGGCGGCCGAGACGAAACACGGCGGCGCACCGGAAAAGCTTCGCGATAACAAGGGACTGAACGTTGGGTCCGCGTCCGGAGCAGCACCGCCACCCCGGATGACGCCATAGCTCAGAACATCCCGCGTACTCAGCAGCGGGGCGTCCGCTCGTTCAGAATAGCTCGGTAAACTCAAGGCGTTACCGCCCAGCCCCGGATAGATCAGCACCTGTCCCGCGACATCATCCGGATGGCTCAACGCAACGGCGGCCGCGAGGTTTCCACCCGCCGAATCTCCACATAAAATCAACGGCTTGTCGCTGAACACCTGCGCAGCGGCGACGGCATCGTCAAAGGCCGCGGGGTGCGGATGCTCCGGACACAGCCGGTAATCGATCGAGACGACCGCGACCGCGCAAAGCGCTGCGATCTCGGCACAAACGTCATCGTGACTCTCGAGCCCGCCAACCACGAAGCCCCCGCCATGGAAATACAGAACCCGCCCTCGCCGGGCGCCAACAGGGGTGTATTGACGATACCGTAAGGCCCCGGCCGGCCCGTCGAACTGTCCGTCCCTTGTGGCCACGCTTTCGGGGTGTCGAACCCGGAACGCTGCACACATTCCATCATAGATCTGTCGCTGCCGCTCGATTGAAAAGTCAACCGTCTCAAGGGGATAATAGCTGTCGGTCTTCGCGATGAAAGCCAGAACTTCCGGATCAGTGATCACGCTCGACATGCACCCTCTCTCTCGGCAATGGTGCACCATACACCCCTGTCAGGAGGCCGCCATGGGTTTCACCACCGAGGAAACGCTCTGGATCGCGATGCCCGATGGCACCCGCCTCGCGGCAACCCTGTGGCGGCCCGATGGTGACGGTCCGTTCCCGACGGTTCTGGAATTTCTGCCGTATCGCCGTCGCGACGGCACGGCGATCCGGGACGACTCGACCTATCCCCACTTCGCCGAAGCCGGAGTCGCGGGACTGCGGGTCGACAGCCGGGGCAATGGCGATAGCGAGGGCCTGTTCGACGACGAATACTCACCACAGGAACTGCAGGACTGCGTCGACACGATTGCGTGGATCGCACAACAGGACTGGTCCAACGGCGCGGTCGGTATGATGGGCATTTCCTGGGGCGGTTTCAATGGCTTACAGGTTGCAGCGCTGCGCCCTCCGGCCCTGAAAGCAGTGATCTCCATCGCCTCGACGGCAGACCGCTACAACGACGACATCCACTACAAGGGCGGCTGCTTGCTCAGCGCGAATGTCTATTGGGCGGGCACGATGCTCTCCTATGCGTCACGCCCACCGGACCCAGAAGTCGTCGGAAACCGTTGGGCCGAGCTTTGGCGCCGACGCCTGCAGAATATGCCCATGTTGCTGGAGACCTGGCTGAAACATCAGCGCCGTGACGCCTACTGGAAGCACGGCTCGATCTGCGAGGATTGGGGCGCGATTCAGTGCCCCGTCTGGGTTATCGCGGGCTGGGCTGACGGCTATCGCAATTGCCCGGCCACGCTCGCGCAGAACCTCGAAGCGCCCGTCAAGGCGATGACCGGCCCATGGATCCACAAGTATCCGCACTTTGCCTGGCCAAAGCCGCGCGCGGACTTCATCGGCATGGCCACCGACTGGTGGCACCATTGGTTGTCCGGAGAAGATCGCGGAATTACCGACTGGCCGGATTACGCCGCCTACCGGGTCGAGGGTGCACGCCCCGCGCTGGTTCGTGATCACGATCCAGGCCAGTGGATTAACGTCGCCAAAGACGCAAACACGGTCAACTTGAAGCTGGGCGACGCCGGACGTCTAGACGCAACACATTGCTGTAAAAAGATTTTCTCGTCACCGCTCGCGCTCGGCACCACATCGGGTGAGTATTTTACAGTCGTCCCCGATGCCGAGCTTCCGGCCGATCAGCGAACCGATGATGCGTTGTCCGCATGTTGGGATCTCGACCCGCTGGAGCATCCGATGAACGTTGTTGGCCGCCCGACACTGGTCGCACAGGTTTCTTCGGACCAAACGCAGGGACATCTGATCGCAAGGTTGTGCGACGTGCATCCGGACGGAACCTCGACGCTCATCGCGCGCGGTATGCTCAATCTCTGCCATCGCAAGGGCAATGAGATGCCCAAAGCGATGACGCCCGGACAGGCGGAGGCGATTACCCTGCGCCTGGACGAAACAACCTACCGTCTGCCGAAAGGTCACAAGCTCAGACTCGCGCTCTCGACCAGCTATTGGCCGATGATCATTCCGCCACCTGCCAAGGTGACACTGACCCTCTCGGAAGCTGAGCTCGTCCTGCCAACGCGTCCCGATGCGCCGGAGATTGACATCGCGACGCCTGCCGACCCGGATCCGCTGCCGGACTACCCAAAGATCACGCCGTCGTCGCGCAAGCGATCGGTCGAGCAGGATCTGACCCAAGGTTCGACGCGCTATGCGATCCACGAGGATACCGGGCTGACCGAACATCCCCGCAACGGCATCCAGTTTCGCGATACCCGGGACGAGGCATGGGAGGTGCAGCAGGACGATCCCAATTCGGTCACCGGGACCCTCACGTTCATCTCGGAACGGCGGCGCGGCGCATGGGCGACGAAAACCGAAGCGCGCGTGAGTTTTCGCGCCCGGGAAAGCAGTTTCGATGTGACCGCCAGCCTCGAGGCCTGGGACGGCGAGGAACCGTTCGAACGGCGTGACTGGGCGTTTTCGATCCCACGCGATCACATGTAGATCGCCAAAGCACAGCAGCCCGGCGAAAGACGAGCGCTTGACGACGCCACGGACCGCTCCACTCTGAACGTCAGAGGAAGGAGATCAACCGTGCGACTATTCTCGATTCTGACAATCATTGCGTTGGCCTTGCAGATCAACTTTGCGAAGGCCGGAGAACCGGACGATTCGATCCAGGCCGTCATCGCGGACCAGATCTCGGCGTTTCAGAAGAATGACCTCGACCGCGCGTTCTCGCACGCATCGCCCGGCATCCAGCGGATCTTCCAGACACCGCGCCGGTTCGGAGAGATGGTCGAAAGCGGCTATCCCATGGTCTGGCGACCGGCGCGTTACGAATGGCTGAAGATCGTCAATACCGATTCCGGACCAGTCCAGGTGGTGCTGTTCGAAGACAGTCGCGGACGTCTGCACGAAGCCGGATATCTGATGGAATTGATTGACGGTGTATGGCGGATCAGCGGTGTGAAACTGCGCCCATCCGAAGGTTACGGCGCCTGATCCGGTCAGAATCGCCGCCAGACGCCGAAGTTGACCGAGAACCCGTCATCCGGGTTATGCGCGTCCCAGGTGATGCCAAGCTGAAGTGTCACCGGGCGCTGGATCCCTTCAGGCTTCTTGTCATTCGAGCCAAGCCACGGATTTAACGTCCACGCGATCGAGGGCGACAGATCAAAGGTCTCTTCACCGTCTTCGCCGAACGGCCGCACCCAACGGGCATAAAACAGGGCCATCAGGCTATCCGTCGGGCGCAGGCCGCCGCTGCCGAAGAACTGAAGCTCGTCCTCGGTGTTTTCGCCGCGCGTCCGGTATTCCGCGCCCACCGAGACAAAGGCATCGGTCCAGGACAGCTGCCACCCCCGACCATATTGCAGGTTGAGGTAGGCTTCGCTAACGGAGTCGGGCCTGTCATCTCCCAGCCCTTCGCCCAACCAACGCTCGGCCGGAAAGCTCGCACCAATCTCGACCGAGGCGACGTCGCCGTCTTCACCGGTCCAGACCCGATGACGCACATGGCCACCGATGCGCAGTTCCGTATCCTCGACATCGGCTGCCGAGAACCCCGCGAAGATCACCAGGCCCAAGGTCGTGTCGGCGGTCGCTCCATATTACGCGAACACGCTGACTTCGCTGCGCGTGGTTTCCGTATCCGGTTGGAACACGGCGCTCGGACGCGCGGCCTTGCGCGTATTCGTGATGATGAGTTGTGCTTCGCCCTCGGGCATGGGCCAGGCGCCCGCGAACGGGAAACCCGGCGCGAGACCAAGCGTCAGCACGATCAGCAGTCGCAACACCAAGGACGGGTCTCCGTATCCGGAACCCGTTCAATGTCGCTTAAGGATGGTTAACTCGAGGTTACATCGTGAATTGTGCGATCCCGTGTCGTTGCCCAACACCCGTTTGGGGGCTGGTCCAACGCGATCAATGTGCGCCCAATTTGCCTTTGCGAACAGAAAGATTGAGCGGCAGCGAGTAATCGGCCGTCGCGTCGTTGCCGCGCAGCGCGATCACTCTGAGCTTGTTCCATTTCCGCGGCTCCAGGCCCAGCGCCTTGGCAACATCATCCGACGCACGCGGAATGCCGCTGCGGCGGCGCACCGACGAGATCACCGAGGAGTTCGGACCCGAGACCAGCACAAAGTCTGATTTCAGGCGATTGGGCAGCGAGATCCAGAAGCCCTCCCCCTCGGTCCCGCCCCAATAGATGTTCTCGAAGCGCGAATACGTCGCCTCGTCGAGCGCCAGGCCGCGGACGGCCAAGACATCACGGAACGGTTGTGCGCCAGACGCCGCACCAAGCACAGTGCCCGTCGCGGCAGGTGTTTCCGAAGCGACAGCGCGCCGCCCGGCAAGCCCCGATGGCGCGCCAGCAACCCGGTAGCGGCCAAACAGTTCCGGGTGCAGCCGAACAGACAAGGCGGTGGTGCGACGCGCTGGTGTCGTGGCACGCACGGACGTCCCGGTCTGCGGCAGAGGCTGCGTCAGGTCTTGCCCGGATGCCTGTCGTGGCGCCGCATCGCTCAGCACCTGTGGATTCGGCAATGCGGGCTGCGCATTGCTGGCAAGTCGGACATCCGTCGATGCGGTCCCACGCCCAGTCGCCAGCCTGTCGATCGGATTGGTCAGGGCCGGGGCGTCCTCGGCGCGGATCCAGCCCGACTGAGACAGGTCTGATGCGGTGATCACCTGATCACGCGGCGTCAGGACCGCAGCAATGGTCGGCGCGCTGCTGCGGGCCGGTTGCGCAGTCGACTGCTGCACGGTGCTGCCTTGCGAAACAGACTGATCGGAATCGCTCCCCGTAAGCCCCAGGAAAGACGCGACACTGCTGAACCACCGGCCCAGCAGCGAAGGAGCTTCCGGGCGTTCCGGACGCGCTGCCACCGCCACCGGCTTCAACGGTTCGGTCGGCACGGGTTGGCGCGTCGGAGCAACGCGTGCAAGTGTGTCGGGCTGATCAGTCACCAGATTGTCGGCATCGGAATAGGTAAGCGCACCCGTGCCCCGAAGTGCCGGCAAGGAAATCTGAAGCGCCCGGGCTGTCACGGGCCAGTTCAGAGCGGCCAGATTGGCACCATCAAGGCGTTGCCGGGCCTTCCGAACAGGATCGGCACTGACGTCCCCAGTTCCAGGTTTGCGCGCAGGGACCGGAGTCCCAGCGACGATCACGTCTTCAGCTTCAGCAGATGGCGTCTTGGAAAGGGTCGCCGGGGCCAGTGCCAACGCAGTCTCAACCTGCGGCTCAATCGCCTCAGTCGGGGTATTGGACACTGGAGCCACCTTTGTAGCGGCTCTGGCAATCCTGGTCTCGGGCTCGGCGGAAGGCGCAACGGCGCAACCGTTGCCGCCGCATTTCAGCCCTTCCATCCAGGCCAACGCGGCTTGACGAACGGCCTCGGACCCCTTGCCCGCATCAATCGCCGGGCTGCGCGCCAGCAGTGCTCCGGTCGTGGAATCGGTGATCCTGACGGCCACCATCTTGTCCGAACTATCGACCGGTTCGACCTTCATGCGCACAGGTTGCTCGCCGAAGAAGTAAACCTCGTTCGCCTGCCGCAGTCCCGATCGAATTGCAGGGATCAGGTCTTGCGCGTTTGACCCGACACCGACCTGCACGCGTTCGACTGACCAAAGCTGCCCAGGGTAGTCGGCCAAAGCCGAAAACGGGGTTCCGACTGCGAATGCCGCGCACAACAGTGGCGCAGCCCCAAGTGCGAATGGTTTGGATCCTCGCATGGCGTGCCGCCCCCCTCGACTGATACGTCAAATCTTGCTCGAGAATCGGTCCTGGTGCCCGTCTCCTCGGAATCCCCGCAATTTTGCAGGGAACTTTGCAAAATGGCAACCGGTTGGAACCTCAATCGGTTCCGCGTCGATCCGGGCGGTGACTGGCCTCATAAACTTCGAGCAACCGGGCCTCGTCGACTCCGGTGTAGACTTGAGTCGTGCTCAGCGAGGCATGGCCCAGCAGTTCCTGGATCGAGCGCAGATCTCCACCCGCCTGCAGAAGATGCGTCGCGAAGCTGTGGCGTAGCGCGTGCGGGGTTGCGGTTTCGGGAAGACCCAACGCCTGCCTTGCCGTGCGCATCGCCTTCTGGAGCACACTTTGGCTCAGACGGCCACCCCGCGCACCCAGGAACAGCGCTTGTCCGGGTGCCTCCGGAAACGGACATTTCTTCAGGTAAGCATCGATGGCGGTGCGCGTGACGGGCAGGACCGGCACGTCGCGCTCCTTGCCGCCTTTGCCGGTGCCCCGGATGGCGTCGCGCAGCGGGGCGCTCGCGCGGTCCAGGCCCAGCGCCTCGGAGATTCGCAGGCCCGAGCCCCAGATCAGCGTCAGCGCCGCCGTGTCGCGCGCTGCGATCCAGGGTTCGGTGTGGAACCCGGTCGCCTGCACGACCAGTGCGGCATCCGGAACACTGAGCGGACGCGGCAGGCGTTGAGCCACCTTCGGCGAACGCACCGCATGGATCGCCGGGCAAGCAACCCCGTGAGCGTGATCAAGCCAATCATAGAACGAGCGCACGGCGGACAGTTCCCGCGCCAGTGACCGGCCCGACAATCCCGTCCGTCGACGCGACGCCATCCAGGCGCGCAAATCCGCGACCGAGATCTTACCCAGTGCCTGCTCCCCGACCGGCCCGCCAAGATGCTCTCCAAGAAATCCCAGATACCCCGCAATGTCGCGCCGATAAGCCTCGACCGTCTTGGTCGACCGGCCCCGCACCGAAGCAAGCTGATCAAGAAACCGGGTGAGTAGATCCATCGCCCCGGCGGAGGGGAGGAGGACGATCACGTTCGATCTCGATGGAGAAGCGCGGCACATGGCGGATCAGACAAGCCTCCATCCTCGGCTGTCATACGACGCAACGATGCAGGTTTGAGGATCATGGGCATGTCACAACCATATCAGAGAGACGGGACAACTTGAATCCCTGCTCATCACCAAACAAACGAACTGTTCCCTTAGTCTTCACGAATTTTTTGGCTGTCAGGAGACTGTATCACGATGCGCAAGCCTGAAATCGAGACGCGTAGCGCCTATGGGCCGCGCCCGACCGCACCCCGGGCAAGCCTCTGTCCCGGCTTTGCTTACCCCTCGGGATCTGACAGCCGCTGGGTCAGCAACCGCTCGATCACGCCGGACAGGAAGGTCAGTAGGTCCGTCCCATGTGTCGGGTCGAACTTCTTCGGATCGGACGAGCCGAACACCAGCATCGACGGCGCTCCCGCGATGTCCAGCAGCATCAGCGCCTCGGACTGCACGGGGTTGGCCTCACCGAAGATGAGCTCGGACTCCGCTCCAGCTTCACGCAGAACCACACGCCCGGACTGCGTGCCGTCCAGCGCGGCATAGCCATCGACCATGCCCTCGGGCATCGTCACCACGCGCCCGTGCAGGTCATCGCCAAACCCGTCGGCAGGGCCGGTTTCGGCCACGTCGGCCTCCAGGCACAGCCGCGCCTCTTCAAGCCCCAACATGGCCGGCACATCCACCGTCAACCGCTTCAGGAACGCGGGCAGTTCCGCCGGCTCCAGCAGCGCCAGCACCGCACGGTGCACCTGGTTCGTCCCCGCGACGTTCTCGTAGGCCGCCGCGATGATCGAACGTTGCTGCGTCATCAGCTTGTCCAGCCGGGTCTCCAGGCGTTCGACCAGCCGGTCGCGCAGGTCGACCACATGGCGCTCGCCGTTCTTTTCACCAACCAGGCGCTGCATCACCTGATCGTCGTCCAGCACCAACGCGGGATCGGCAATGATCAGCGAGCGGATCAGATCGCGGTCGTCGGAGGACAACGAGACAGTGTCCATCCCCGCTCAGCCCTTCAGGATCGTCTGGCCGGTCTTGGCCCAGTCGTCCAGAAAGGCCTTCAGCCCGGCATCAGTCAGCGGGTGGCTGGCCAGTTTCTTCAGCACGCCGGGCGGAACGGTTACGACGTCGGCGCCAACCTTCGCGCAGTCCGAGACATGATTCACAGTGCGGATCGACGCTGCAAGGATTTGCGTCTGGAAGTTGTAGTTGTCATAGATCTGCCGGATGTCCGCGATCAGTTCCATACCGTCCAGGCCGATATCGTCGAGGCGCCCAATGAATGGCGAGATGAAGGTCGCGCCAGCCTTGGCCGCCAGCAACGCCTGGTTGGCCGAGAAGCAGAGCGTCACGTTGACCATGTTACCCTCGCCCGTCAGCGCCTTGCAGGCCTTAAGCCCGTCCCAGGTCAGGGGCACCTTGACGGCGATGTTCGGGGCGATCTTCGCCAGCTCACGACCCTCGGCGATCATTGCATCGGCTTCAGTCGCGGTGACCTCGGCGCTGACCGGGCCGTCGACAGCCGCACAGATTTCGCGCGTCACTTCGAGGATATCGCGCCCGGACTTCATGATCAGCGACGGGTTGGTCGTAACCCCGTCCACCATGCCCGTGGCGGCGAGATCCTTGATCTCGTCGATTTCCGCCGTGTCGACAAAGAACTTCATGGCCCGTCTCCCCAGGCAAAGGCGCGTGATTTGCGCGGACACTACCCGAGGCTCTGCACCGGTGCCAGCCCAATGAGCGACCTTTTCGGCGGTGTTCCCTCGGTAGCGGTCTTGCTGCCGATGCCGTTGGACGGACCGCTGGATTATGCCGTGCCCGAGGGGCTGGAATTGGCACCGGGAGATTTCGTGCTTGTCGAGGTCGGCGCAAAACGCATCGTCGGTGTGGTCTGGGGTCCGGGCGAGGGACAGGTCGAAGCGACGCGGCTCAAACCGGTCGCGACCCGGCTCGACGTGCCGCCGATGCGGGCCGAGATGCGGCGTTTCCTCGACCGGGCGTCGGACTACACTATGACCCCGCCTGGAATGATGCTGCGGCTGGCGACACGCGTGCCGGAACTGGGCGAGCCGCCGAAGTCTCGCGTGGTGTTCAGGCGCGGCGGCGATGCGCCTGCCCGGATGACCGAAGCACGACAGCGTGTGCTCGACATCCTTGATGATGCCGGGATCGGTTTGAGTGGCGCTGAGCTTGCGCGCGAAGCCGGGGTGTCATCTGCGGTGGTCAAGGGGCTCGCGGATCAGGGCACGCTCGAGCGGGTCGAGAGCGCGGCGGACGGACCTTACCCAACGCTGCAACGCCTTGAACCCGGCACCCATCTGTCCGACGATCAGCGCGCTGCGGGTGACACCTTGCGGGCCGCCGTCACAGAGGACGGATACTCGGCCACTCTGCTCTATGGCGTCACCGGCTCGGGCAAGACCGAAGTCTACCTCGAAGCCGCCGCCGCCTGCGTGGCAGAAGGACGTCAGGCCCTGGTCCTGTTGCCGGAGGTCGCACTGACACCGGGCTTTCTCGAACGGGTCGAGGGCCGCTTCGGCGTGCGCCCCGCCGAATGGCATCACGGCGTCACCGGGGCCGAGCGTCGCCGCTCTTGGCATGCGGCAGCAAAGGGCACCGGGCAGCTCTTTGTCGGCGCGCGCTCGGCACTGTTCCTGCCCTACCGGAACCTCGGGCTGATCGTCATCGATGAGGAACACGAGGGCAGCTACAAACAGGAGGAACAGGTCCTCTACCACGCCCGGGATATGGCGATCCTGCGCGCCTCGATCGAAGGGGCGACGGCAGTGCTGGCCTCGGCCACACCGTCACTCGAAACCTGGGCCAATGCAGAGGCCGGAAAATATAACCGCATCGACCTGCCGGAGCGGTTCGGCGCGGCGGTGCTGCCGGATATCAAGCTGATCTCGATGCGCGAGCACAATCCCGGCCGCGACCGCTGGATCACAGATCCAGTGGTTCAGGCGGCGCGGTCACGATTGGCTCAGGGCGAGCAGGTGATGCTGTTCCTGAACCGCCGGGGGTACGCGCCGCTCACGCTCTGCCGCAACTGCGGGTTCCAGTTCGGCTGTCCCCACTGTGATGCGTGGATGGTGACGCACCGCTTTCGGGGCGAATTGCTCTGCCACCAATGCGGCCATGTCGAGAAGGTTCCGCGTGCCTGCCCGGAATGCGGCCGAGACGACCGGCTGTCGATCTGCGGCCCAGGGGTCGAGCGGCTGGCCGAGGAAGCGGCGTCGCTGTTCCCGGAAGCGCGGAGCGAGGTGCTGTCCTCGGACCTCGTCACCTCGACCGCGCAACTCAAGGAACGCATTCTCAACGTTGCAGAGGGCGGGGCCGATATCATCATCGGCACCCAGATGATCGCCAAGGGCCACAACTTCCCAAAGCTGACGCTCGTCGGCGTGATTGATGCCGATATGGGTCTACAAGGTGGCGATCTGCGTGCCGCCGAGAAGACGTTCCAGATCCTGCATCAGGTTGCGGGACGGGCGGGGCGCGCCGACCGCAAGGGCACGGCGATGATCCAGACAGTGCAGCCCGAACACGGCGTGCTCCGGGCAATCATGTCGGGCGATGCTGAGGCGTTCTGGCGTCAGGAGGCCTATCTTCGCAACGATGCCGGCGTCCCGCCCTATGGCCGGATGGCCGGGATCATCGTCTCGGGCACCGACGATGCGCAGGTCTGGTCGGTGGCGAATGATCTGGGCCGCGCTTCGGGCCCGCTGATGTCGGCCGGCGTGGATGTCTTCGGCCCCGCTCCAGCCCCGTTCGCCCGCCTGCGCGGTAAGTCCAGGGTGCGTCTTCTGGCCAAGGCGCCGAAGGGTATTGCAATCCAACCGCTGCTGAAGCGCTGGCGCGATAGCGTCAAATGTCCCTCCGCCGTGCGCGTCGTGATCGACATCGACCCGCAGAGTTTCTTCTGACCCGGCGCACTGACCGCAAGATCCGGGTGGAGGACCGATCTCTCACGCGGCATCGTCATGCCAAAGCAACGATGGAGATCAATGATGAGTAAGGTCATCGCAAACGCCCTGTCGACCGAGCAGGCAACCGCCTATCGCAACGGTGCACTCGATGCCAACGGGCAGCCGCCAGAACACGCAGTCTCTCCAGGTCCTGGCTATCCCTGCCGCCACTGCCTGCAATACATCCCGAAGGGCAAACCCTACCTGATCCTCGCGCATCGGCCGTTCGACAGCCTGCAACCCTATGCCGAGCTTGGGCCGATCTTCCTGTGCGCCGATGAGTGCCACCGTTGGGAAGGCGACGAGATGCCCCCGGTCCTTGCTCAATCGCCGGAACATCGACTGCTCAAGGGCTATTCGCCCGATGATCGGATCGTCTACGGGCTGGGCAGGATCGTCCATCGCGACGACATCGCCGATCAGGCCGCAGACATGCTCTCGGACGAGCGTGTCGCTTACGTCCACGCCCGATCGTCGGAGAACAACTGCTTCACCTGCCGGATCGAGCGCTCGTCCTAGACTTGCGGGCCACGCCCCCGTCGTGCATCGTCTCCCACCAAGCGAGGCGAGAGACACATGACAATGATCCGCGAACGGGTGATGCGAAGCGAGCGGGTGCTCGGCGCCATGGTGTTCGAGTTCTTCAGCCCGGGCTTGCCGCAGATCATGTTCTCGGCCGGGTGCGAGTATCTGATCTATGACATGGAGCATACGGGCATCGGGTTCGAGACCTTGCGCGATCAGGTCAGCTTCTGCCGGGGGCTGCCGATCACACCGATGGCACGGGTGCCGCGCGGCGAGTATCACTTCCTGGCGCGCGCTTTGGACATCGGCCTGCGCGGGGTCATGGTGCCGATGGTCGACAGCGTCGAAAAGGCGCAAGCGATCGTCGCGGCAAGCCGTTATCCCCCGCTCGGGCGCCGCGGTGCTGCCTTCGGTTTCGCGCATGACGACTATCTTCCCGGCTATCCGGACGAGAAGATCCGACATGCCAATGACGAGATTCTGGTGATCGCGCAGATCGAGACCGAGCGCGGGCTGGACGCCGTCGAGGATATCGCCGCGGTCGAGGGAATAGACGTGCTCTGGGTCGGCCATTTCGATCTGACCAATTTTCTGGGTGAGCCCGGCGGCTTCCAGAGCAGGCGGTACCTGGATGCTCTGGGCCGGATTGTCCGTGCCGCGCGGACCCATAACAAGGGGCTAGGGTTTATGGCGTCCGACCTGAACTGGGCGCGGGAATATGCCGGCTACGGCTTTAACATGCTGGCAGTCGGTCCCGATCAGGCGCTGCTCGGCAATGCCGTCGGCAGCATGCTCAAGGACTTCGCTGAACTCTGATGGCGTTCAAGATCGCATCGACCCGGGATCTTCTGAAGAGCGACGGGACCCCCGCGTTCAGCGCCACCGCATTCGACGAACTCGACCGGAACCCGGACATCGATTGGGAATGGCTGCCAGAGGATGTGACCGAGATCACAGCCGACATCGCCGCGCGCTATGACGGACTTCACGTCAACCTGCCGTCCGTCACAGCTGCAAGCGTTGGACGGCCGGATGGCCGCCTGAAGATCGTCGCGCGCAACGGGGTGGGGTTCGATACGGTCGATGTCGCGGCATGCGCCGCACGCGGCGTGACAGTCACGAACACACCGCACGCAATTCGCCGCCCAGTCGCTGTCGCCGCTTTGACCATGATCTTCGCGCTGTCCGGTCGATTGATGGCAAAGGACCGGCTGGTCCGCACCGGCGGGTGGAATGACCGCACCGACTTCATGGGAACCGGACTGCGGGGTCGGACGCTGGGTCTGATCGGCGCGGGCGGCATCGGACAAGAGCTAATCCCTCTGGCCCGTCCGTTCTTTCGGGAGGTCGTTGCAGCGGACCCATATGTTGGGAGGGAAAGGCTGCACGATCTCGGAGCCCATCTTGTGACATTCGAAGATCTTCTCACGCGGGCTGATTTTGTTGTTGCGGCATGTCCCTTGAACGATGAGACGCGGCACCTGATGAACGCCGATACGTTCGCGGCGATGAAGCCGACCGCGAGTTTCATCAACGTGGCACGCGGACCCGTTCATGACGAGATCGCGCTGATCGACGCGCTTCGGACTGGCCAGATTGCATCGGCGGCACTGGATGTAACGGAACAAGAACCGCTAGACTCCGCGAGTCCTCTGATCGGGATGGACAACGTGATCCTGACGCCACACGCGCTTTGCTGGACGGACGAGTGTTTCGAAGACATCGCACGCACCGCGCTGAGGTCGATTGTCGATTGCTCGCTGGGGCTGGAACCTGCGCATCCAGTCGAACCCGCAGAAAATTGACTGGCGCAAGCGCTTTCCGTTTCACGGAAAGAGCGCCTACAATCGCAACAAGACCCGGAGAGGCCAGTCTGAAACCACGTCTGCGCGGGCGCGACGTGATCGATCCAAGCCCAGATTGTCCGCAATCACATGGCGGTCCGCACCGTTAAGCACTTGGAAAAGATGCATCCGCATGACACGTAATGTCGGGCCAGAGCCCGGCGTCGTGCTGGACCGAGACTGTAACGAGAGGTCAGAATGACCGAATCCGATCCCAATGCGCCGGTGGTCGAGGCGATCAACCGCCTCGAGAAGAAAATCGGGTCGCTCTACACGCTGATGTCGATGCAATCGCTGGGCCCTGACGCCCGGATGCGCTTCGTCCATCAGGACCACGAGGTCCATTTCCACGTCCCGGACGCGCTGACCGACAACATCCAGCGTTACATGATGGAGAAGCGAACCTTCTGGGAGTTCCGTCTGCTCGACAAGGCTCTGCCGAGGCTGCGCGAATGCAAGCGCGCGGTGGATGTCGGCGCGAACGTCGGCAATCATTCGGTTTATATGGGCCTGATCGCCGGGATCGAGGACATCACCTGCTTCGAACCACAGCGCTATGTCTACCGGCTTCTGAAACGCAATCTCGAGGCAAACGGGCTGGACCGGATCAAGGCCGTCAATGCAGCCGTCGGATCACGCGTGGGCGGCGCCGACATGGTCCTGCATCGCAATACCAGCTTCCATGGGACGGCCTATCGCGAAAGCATGGAAGGCGAGGTGCCGGTGACCACGCTGGATGAGAGCTTCCCGGACGAGGTTGATTTCATCAAGATCGATGTCGAAGGGATGCAGATGTCGGTTCTGGAAGGTGCGGTCGAGACACTGAAGAAGTCGAAACCCACGCTCTGGATGGAACTGCGTCGCAATCACGGCGAGTTCGAACCCGCGGACAAGTTCCTGAAGGATCTGGCGATTGGCTACAACTCGTCGCCACTCGGTCCGGACGATATTCTGTTCTTCGCCCGCTGATCAGCTGGGATAGGTTTCGTCCAGCGCATAGCCCGCGGCGCGCACGGTACGGATGGGATCGCGCTGACCCCGTCCGTTCAGGGCCTTGCGCAGGCGCCCGATGTGCACATCCACAGTGCGAACCTCGACATAGACATCGCGGCCCCAGACCAGGTCGAGCAATTGCTCGCGGCTATAGACCCGGCCCGGCCGCTGCATAAGGCAATCCAACAGGCGGAACTCGGTCGGGCCAAGGTGGATCTCCTTGTTTGCCCGGTGCACACGGCGCGTCTCTCGATCCAGCATGAGGTCGCCGAACGTGGCCATGTCCGAGGCAATCGTCGGCCGTGCCCGGCGCAGCAACGCCCGCACGCGCGCCGTCAGCTCGGGGATCGAAAACGGCTTGGTCAGATAATCGTCGGCGCCGGTATCGAGGCCGCGGATCCGGTCCGCCTCCTCGCCGCGCGCGGTCATCATGATGATGGGCATGTCACGGGTGGCAGACCGCGCCCGCACGCGGCGGCAGATCTCGATCCCCGATAGCCCCGGCAGCATCCAGTCCAGCAGCAACAGGTCCGGCCTGTGTTCGTCCAGCACAAGCATGGCATCATCGCCATGCGGCGTCGTCTTCACCGCGAAGCCTTCGCTTGAGAGGTTGTATTCCAGAAGTTCGGACAGAGCCTCCTCATCTTCCACGATCAGAATCTGCGCGCCCATTGCTTTGCTCCTGCCTCAGTCCTGCTCGTTCCCTGGCTTCAATTCGTCCCAGTCGTTGCTCTTGGGTCGATCGTCACTCAACTGCCGCCCCTCGGTGACGAAGTACGTCATCTCGGCAATGAAGGTCGTGTGATCGCCGATGCGTTCGAGGTTCTTCACCACAAACAGCAATTGCGAGCAGTGGCCGATCGTCCGCGGATCCTCCATCATATAAGTCGTCAGTTCGCGGAAAATCGAGTTGTGCATCTCGTCAATCTCGACATCGCGCTTCCACACGGCAACGGCCAGCGCCTTGTCGCGCACGGTATAGGCATCCAACGCTTCGGCCAGCAGCGTCTGTACCTGTTTACCAAGGCGCGTCACCGACGACACGACGCGCAAGGGTTCGCTCTGGTTCAGGACCAGCGTTCGTTTGGCGATGTTCTTAGCAAGATCGCCGATCCGCTCCAGCGTCGAGGCGACCTTCAGGGCCGCCACGACTTCGCGCAGATCGTCCGCCATTGGCTGGCGCAGCGCCATCACCTCGATGGCGCTCTGCTCCAACCGCATCTCCATATTGTCGAGCCGTTTGTCGACCCGGATGATTTCCTCGGCTAGTTCCGAGTCACGTTCGCGCAACGCCTCGATGGATGAGCCAAGCTGCTCTTCGGCCAGACCACCCATCTCGGAGATCCGGGCGGATATGGCCCGAAGGTCGGCATCGAATGCGGTGACGATATGCTTTGGACGCATTTGCAAGCGCGTACTCCCTATCAGCCGAAGCGGCCAGTGATATATTGCTGTGTCTTCTCATGATCGGGGTTGGTGAAGATCTTGGATGTCTCGCCGAACTCCAGCAGATGGCCCAGGTGAAAGAACGCCGTCTTCTGGCTGACGCGGGCAGCCTGTTGCATCGAGTGCGTGACGATCACCACCGAATAGCTCGCGCGCAATTCGTCGATCAATTCCTCAACCTGAGCCGTCGCGATCGGGTCAAGCGCCGAACAGGGTTCGTCCATCAGCAGCACCTCGGGCGCCGTTGCCACTGCGCGGGCGATGCACAGGCGTTGCTGCTGGCCACCCGACAGGCCGGTACCAGGCTGATCAAGCCGATCCTTGGCCTCATTCCAGAGTGCTGCGCGGCGCAAGGACTGCTCTACGATTTGATCCAGTTCGGCCTTGTCTTTGGCCAGACCGTGGATGCGCGGACCATAGGCGACATTGTCATAGATCGATTTGGGAAACGGGTTCGGTTTCTGGACCACCATACCAACCCTGGCGCGCAGGTTCACCGGATCGACTTTCTTCTGGTAGATATCCAGGCCGTCCAGCAGGATCTCCCCCGACACGCGGCAGATATCGATCGTGTCGTTCATTCGGTTCAGGCAGCGCAGGAAGGTCGACTTCCCGCACCCCGACGGGCCGATGAACGCGGTGACCGCGTTCGACTCGATGTTCACGTCAACATCCTTGATGGCGTGCGCTTCACCATAGTGCACGTTCACCTTGGATGCAGTGATCTTGAAGTCGGCCGCCATTGTTGCTCCGGAGTCCAGCATTACCAGCGCCTTTCAAAGCGTTTGCGCAGCACAACCGCAAGCGCGTTCATGAGGATGAGGAAAATCAACAGAACCGAGATTGCCACTGCGGTCTTGCCATCAAATAAGCGCTCAGAGTTGTTGTTCCAGAGATAGATCAACGACGGAAGCACGTTCGCCTTGTCCAGCGGGCCGCCGGGTGGATCCTGGATGAAGCTGTTCATGCCGATGATAATCAGCGGCGCGGTCTCGCCGAGCGCCTGCGCCATCGCGATGATCGAGCCCGTCAGGATGCCCGGCATCGCCAGTGGCAGGACATGGTGCGTCGAGGTCTGCAGTTTCGAGGCACCCAGGCCCAAGGCGGCGTCCCGGATCGACGGTGGCACCGCCTTGATCGATGCGCGCGATGCAATGATGATCGTCGGCAGCGACATCAGCGCCAGCACCACGCCACCGGCAAGCGGTGTCGACCGCGGATCTTCCGCGAACACCTTCAGCAAGCCGTCGAACAGTTCGATCCCAAACAATTTCACGCCGGATAGAAGAATGGTCAGACCGAGCAGGCCGAAAACGATCGAAGGGACGGCGGCGAGGTTGTTGATGTTGACCTCGATAAAGTCCGTCAGCCGGTTCTTTGGTGCGAATTCCTCGAGATAGATCGACGCCATCACCCCGATCGGGAACACGATCGCGAAGGTCACCATCATCGTCCAGAACGAGCCGATCAGCGCGCCCCAGATCCCGGCGAGTTCGGCCTGCGCACTGTCGGAACTGAAAAGAACGCGCTGGTTGAAGTGCGTGACGATACGGTCTTCCCGTTTCAGGTCCTCCATCCACAAGAGTTGGCGGTCGCTGATCTTGCGTTCGGCTTCCGGCGAGGTCATCAGCAGACCGCTCCACTTGCCTTCTGGAACTTCGCCAAATTGACTCAGCGGGTTCATAACGGTCCCGACCAGACGCTCCGGCTCCATCTCGGTGATCTTGATCCAACCCCCGTTTGCGCGGATGAACACCGAAGGATCGTCCGTGCGCAGCGTAAAGTTGTTGCGCTGGTCGGTCGCCTCGGTCAGGGCCGCATCTGCGCGTGCAAAGATCTGGTCGCGCTGCTGGCCAAAGCCGTCGAGGAGCTTTTGCAGGCGGTTGCGCTCCGCCGGATCTGTCGCATCATCAAGTGCTTCTTGCGTTTCATTGAACGCACGCTCCTGATCCCGGGCAGATCGGCGCAGCGCACGACCCTCTGCTGCGCGATCCTCGCGCATTGCGATGCGTGAGGCGCCAAAAGCGTTGCTCGCCGCAGAAATGACAACCTGGTCTCCGGAGTCGCCCGCGCTGATGGTTATAGGACCAGCGGTCCCGGCATCGCTCAGACGACCGAAGTCACCCTTCATGTAGAGCTGAAGATTGTCATCGAGCAGCGCCTCGAAATGATAATTGCCGCCAATCAGATCCAGATTCGCCCCGACGATCTCGCCCAGCGAAAACCCCTCGTAAGTCGATATCAACCCTTTCAGCGGACGCGCACTGCGTCCCCGGTGCGGCGCCTCCAATTGCACGCCCATGGCCTGGAAAATCAGGTTCTCCAGATTGGCATTGGTGTTGGGATTGTCGTCGGTCAGCGTGGCCGACTGCCGCTCGGTTAACTGGATCGGCACGTCGAGCGAAAGATAGAACTCGTTTGTCACCGTCAGCGTCTTGGCGACAATTGTGTAAACCAGAATGACAAGCGCCACCGCGGCAAACAAGATCGCCAGGATACCATACGCTTTCAGCCGGAACTCGGCCCAGTGGCGTCGTTTGGTCCGGGCCTCGGCTTCCTGCGACGTATGCTTCGCAGACAGCTTGGCCATGTCGAACGCGGGTTCTGACGTCGTGTCGGTCATGGCTGCGTCCTCAGTCGTATTTCTGGCGATACTTGCGGACGATCCGCAGCGCGATGATGTTCAGGCTCAGCGTCGCGGCGAACAGTGCAAAACCCAAGGTGTAGGCAGGACCTGCGGCGGTCTCGGCTTCGGTATCGCCCAGGATCAGCATCGTGATCTGAACGGTCACAGTGGTGACCTTGTCCAGCGGATTGAACGTCAGGTTTGCCGATTGTCCGACGGCCATCACAACGATCATCGTCTCGCCAACGGCACGGGAAATCCCCAGCAGAGAGGCCGATACGATGCCGGGAAGTGCGGCAGGCAGGACAACCTTCATGATCGTCTCGGCCCTGGTCGCGCCCAATCCATAAGACCCATCGCGCAACGACTGCGGCACGGCATTGATGACATCGTCGGACAGCGACGAGATGAACGGGATGATCATGATCCCCATCACCAGACCCGCCGCCAGGGCGCGCTCGGCCTCGACCGAGATCCCGAGCGACGCGCCCATGCATACCATGAACGGGGCGACGGTGGTTGCGGCGAAGAAACCATAAACGACGGTCGGGATACCCGCGAGGATCTCGAGCATTGGCTTGGCCCAGGCGCGAACATGGGTCGAGGCAAACTCGGACAGGTAGATCGCTGCAAACAGACCGATCGGGATCGCAACGAGCATCGCGATCACCGTGATCATCAAAGTGCCGACGAACAACGGCACGGCGCCAACCTTGTCGGGCGACATCTCTCCCGTGTGCACCCCGGAAAGCGGGCTCCAGGTCAGGCCGAACAGGAACTTGTCGATCCGCCAGTCCAAGACGCCGGTGAAGAAGTTCAAGGTCTCCCCGATCAGGGCGATGAAGATCATCACGGTCGTCACGACCGCAACGGCCGCGGTCGACCACAGGATCGTTCGGAAAATCGTCTCGGACTTGTTCCGCGCGCGGAACTCAGTCGTGATCGTCTGCAGCGCAAAGAAAAGGGCGGCGATCGCACCGCCCAGCGTCAGGATCGTGATGCCCCAGACCCGGGTCGCATTGACGCTGGAGAAGACGCCCGACAACTCTTCTCTCAGGGCGTCAACCGCCGAGGTCACACCGCCGGTCGCAATGGCCCGTGCGTCCTGGAGAACACGATCTGCCTGCAATCCGGAGATGGTCGGATCAAGATCCGCCAGTGCGGATCGCATCGACGACCCGAGATACCAACTGCCAATGGCACTGGCGACGATGAAGACACCGATCCCGACCAGGGTCGTCACAGTCAGGGCGTAGAGCCCGTGATACCCGGGGCGCGAATGCAGCGCAGCAGTCTCTCCCCCCGACACGGCTACGGCGCGTTGCCGTGCGATCACGTAGCCGGCGATCCCCAGGATCACTACGCCCAAAAGAGCAATCGTCAGCATGGCAGGTCCCCGTCCGACCGCGCTGCACGGCCGCGTGCTTCTGAAAAGTGCAAAACGAATGAAAGCAAAGCACGCAAACACGAAACAGGTACGAGACGGTGCGGAGGGAGAGCCCCCGCACCGGAAGAGTGATTTACTTCAGGCCTTCGTTGCCGGTCATGACCGACTGCGACAGCACCTTGGTGGCGTTGTCGGTGTGTGCTGCGACCGGAAGCGGGATCAGGCCCTTCTCGGTCAGGTAGCCGTCATCGCCCGATGCATCCTCGGACACAAACTCGGCTGCGTACTCCATGACGCCGGGAACAACGCCCACGTGGGCCTTCTTGATGTAGAAGTACATCGACCGCGATACCGGATAGTCGCCCGACGCGATGTTGTCGAAGGTCGGCTCGACTCCGCCAATGACAGCACCCTTCAGCTTGTCGGCGTTCTGATCGAGGAACGAGAACCCGAACACGCCGACGGCGTTTGCGTTGGCTTCCAGCTTCGAGACGATCAGGTTGTCGTTCTCGCCCGCGTCGACATACGCGCCATCGTCACGGATTTCGACCGATTTGCAGGTTGCCTTGTCCAGACCGGCAGCCTTGCAGCCTGCCTGAATGGCCAGCTCTTCGAACGCGTCACGGGTGCCGGAGGACGGCGGCGGACCCAGGACTTCAATCTTGGCCGCGGGCAGCGACGGATCGATCTCGTTCCACATGGTCGGCTCGCCCTGGCCCTTTGCCAGCGCCTTGAACAGGATCTCGCGGGTCAGCTTGAATTCTGGTGCGTTCTTGGTGTTGGCGACGACGATCCCGTCAAAGCCGACAACCGACTCGATGATGTCGGTGACACCGTTGGAGTTGCAGAGCTTGAACTCCTTCGCCTTCATGCGGCGCGAAGCGTTCGTGATGTCCGGAGTGTCAGTGCCAACGCCCTGGCAGAACAACTTCAGGCCACCGCCCGATCCAGTCGATTCAACAACCGGCGTCGGGTTGCCCGTCGACTTGCCGAAAGCTTCGGCAACGGCGGTAGAGAACGGGAAGACAGTCGAGGAGCCGACGATCTTGATCTGGTCGCGAGCCACGGCGCTGCCGGCCATGGCGATCGTTGCGACAGCGGCAACGATTGCAGTTGTGCGGAGGGTCACGGTTTATCTCCCAAAAACGGTATCTCGATGGCCGCAAACTAAGTTGCGGCAAAGACCCTTTTGTCACCAGTATGCATAAGATTTATGACAGTATAACTCACTGTAAAAACTCAGCTATTTCACGCCTGTGGAAAAGTTGTCTATGAACAGGGAGTCTATCGGGAGCATTTGCGCCGATTTGGCTAGGCCGACACCGTCGAGACGTCCGTTGATTTCCGGTCACTGAATCGGCACGGCAACCACACCGTGAAGCGCGAACCTTCGCCGATTGTGCTTTCAATCTCCAGCCGCCCTCGGTGCCGGTTCACGATATGCTTGCAGATCGCGAGGCCCAGCCCCGTACCACCCTTCTCGCGAGAGCGGCCGATATCGACGCGGTAAAACCGCTCCGTCAGGCGCGGCAGGTGCTCACGCGCAATGCCCGGGCCCTGGTCGGTGACGGCGACGCCGATCTGCCCGGGTTCATCGGACCGCCGCCAGGCGATCTGCACGTTCTTGCCGATCCCACCATACTTGATGGCGTTGTCGATCAGATTCGCGAACAGTTGGGAAAGCTCCTCGCGCTCCGCCATGACACTGACCGAGCGCGGAAAAGTGTCTACCAACAACTCCACGTCCGAGGCATCCGCAACGGGGCGCAGGCTGTCAATCACCTCGCTGACCAGGACCGTCAGCTCTTCGGGAGCGCTGGGCAACACGCGCTCATTCATTTCGATCCGATTCAGTGACATCAGATCGTCGATCAGACCCGTCATCCGCCGCGTCTGGGTCGCCAGCCGGCCCAGAAACCGCTCGGTCCCGACAGGATCGCCGCGCGCCGGACCCTGCAGTGTCTCGATCAAGCCAGAGATGACGGCAAGCGGCGTTTTCAGCTCATGGCTCGCGTTCGCGACAAAATCGCGATGCACCTCGTCCGCCTGGCGCGCCTGTGTCACGTCTTCGATCGAGACGATCATCGACGCGCCATCGTTCCGGGCCGGATCCAGAGGTCGGACATAGGCATTCAGATACGTGTCCGATCCCCGGGACAAAACCATCTCGAACGTCGCGGGGGTTCCGCTCTCGGCGGATTTCGAGATGGCTTCCAGAAGCCTGCTCGAGCGGAGCGTTTCGACGGGATACCCCGGTTGATCCGAAAGACCGAAAATCGACCGCATCATGCCGTTGGCGTGCAGGATCGTCTGGTTCGGCCCGATAACCAGCATTCCGATCGGCAGCGAGTCGAGCGCGTTGGCCAGTCTCTCGAACGGTCGGGACTTCTGAACGCGCCGAAGCTGCTCGCCCTCGGGCAGCGTATCGAGCGCTTCATGGTTTCCAGTCTGCGTTGCCCGTCCCGGAGCAAGCAATTGCGCCGCGAGCGAGCCCGCAACGGCACCGGCGGCGATGCTCGCGGCCATCGACAAGGCGCCGACGTCCGCCGCTCCACCAATCAGCCAGGCGCCGCAGCTTCCTGCCGCCGGTAAAACCGCATATCGGATCGAAAAATTTGACATTTTTTCGTTAGGATCGAACTGCTCTGTGAACGAAACAGTAACACACTGCTGTGACCAAAGTGCATTGGAAATGCGTCACGCAATAGTCATATAAGCTAGGTGTACCCGAGGGAAAGCAGTTCGAATTGCAATGATCCGATATTCGTTGAAATGTCCAGACGATCACCGTTTCGAGTCGTGGTTCAAGGATTCAGCCTCGTACGACAAACTCGTCAAGGTTGGCCAGGTCGCCTGCCCGATCTGCGGTTCCGAACGTATCGAGAAGGCCATCATGGCGCCAGCCGTCTCGGGCACCCGGACCCAGAACCAGAAGACTGAGCAGCCGCAAACAGCGCCTGCGACACTCTCTGCACCCGCCTCCCCAGCTGAAGTCGCACTGCGCGAAATGCGCGCGCATCTCGAAAAGAACTCCGACTACGTGGGTAAGGAGTTCGCGTCCGAGGCGCGCAAGATTCACGATGGTGAGTCTGATGCACGGGCGATCTGGGGCGAGGCTACCATCAAGGATGCCAAAGAGCTGCACGACGACGGGATCCCTGTGGCGCCCCTGCCCTGGATGAACCGACGGAACGATTAGCCCGTCGATCGAACGCGCCATCGCTGAGGGCTGCACTCACGCCAAACCCTGATCGAGAGCCTCCAATGCCTTACCCGTGCGCGAAAGGCGCGCACGCTTCAGAGCTTTTCGACGGCGTTCCTTGGCGATGCCAGCTCGATCAAGGACGGCTCGCATTGATGCCGACGCCTCATCCGGAACCTTGCTAAGCAGCTCCCAGAGGTATTCGTCCGGATGCCGGGCAACAATCTCAAGCCCGGCCATGACCGGGCGCGGAAAATCTCGCAGATTGAACGTGAGCAGGACATCCGCCTCCACGGCGTGAGCAGCCGCGAGGACATGGGTGTCGGCAGGGTCGGGCAGGTGAAGTTGCGCCTCGAAATCCGGGTCCGGCAAACCAGAGGCATCCGGAAATCGTGCTGACATCAGTTGCTGCGCAGCGTCGACATCCCCTTCGGCCGACAATCCATGCTTGCGCACAACGGCCAGGCGCCATTCATCCAGCACGCGCGGCGACCAATACGGATCAAACAGATCTTCTTCCGCCAACGCCATAAGCATGGATCGCACGACAGGCGGAAACAGCACGCAGGCATCCAGAAAGACCCGGCGCCCCACGATAGACTCGGCCTCACCCATCCAGACGGAAGAACAGCGCCTTGAGATAGCTTGTCTCCGGCAAGCCGCAGTGCACGGGATGATCCGGGCCAGCGCGCCCGGAATGCAACAAGACGGCCTCGCGTCCAGCGCGGCGGATACCGCTCGTACAGGCCTTGTAGAACTCGGCGACGCCCGCGGCATGGCTGCAGGAACACAGGACCAGAAAGCCGCCGGGACCCACCAGACCGGCGGACAGACGTGCGATACGCTCATAAGCCCTCAACCCGGCATTCAGCGCTGATTTGTTCGGTGCAAAGGCCGGTGGATCACAAACGACGACGTCGAACCGTTGACCGCTCAGACCCTGTAGCGCTTCGAAGGCATCCGAACGCGTCGTCTCGAAGGCATCCGCCACCCCCATCCGGTTGGCCGCCTCGGTCGCCAGCGCCAGCGCGGGCGCAGAACTGTCAACCGCCGTCACGTGACGGGCATTTGCCGCCAGCGCTGCAAGTCCGAAGCCTCCGACATGGCAAAAGACGTCGAGCATGCTGTTGCCCGGGCACAGCCTCTGCAGAAAGGCATGGTTCGGCCGCTGGTCATAAAACAGCCCCGTCTTCTGGCCACCGGTCAGATCAGCCAGGTATTTCGCACCGTTCATCTGAACTTCGACCGGCCCGTTCAGCTCGGCACCAATCGAGTCCATCCGCTCGCCCAGACCTTCGAGTTTGCGAACGCGCGACGTTGCATTGACGATCACGGTCTCGCATTCGGTTTCCCGCCGGACTGCATCGATCAGCTCCGGCAAACGCGCGTCCACCCAGGCCGCGTTCGGCTGGATCACGACGGCATCGCCAAATCGATCGATGACCGTCCCCGGCAAGCCATCGCCCTCGGCATGCACGAGCCGGTAAAAGGGCGTGTCGAAAAGGCGATCCCTGAGTTGCAATGCACGGCGTATCCGTCCTGCGAACCAATCGGCATCAACCGGGGTCTCGGCAGGACCGCCAAGCAAGCGCGCCGAGATCTGGCTGTCCGGATTGAACGCCGCAAGCCCCAGCGCCTCTTCTCCGTCCCGCAGATCGACCAGCGTTCCGGGCACCAGTTTGCGCGTGCGCCGGTCCATCGCGATCTCGTCCGCGAACACCCAAGGTGCACCGTTGCGCAAACGCCCGCCCTTGCCCGGGCGCAGCTTGACGATCGGGCGGTCGAGATCGGGCGTGTTCGGCATGGCGCCGTCCTAACTCATGTGCCTTAGACAGGAAAGGGCGGATCCACGGTGAGGGGGCACTGCGGATCCGCCCATTGCCGCCGAGGGGGAGGGGGGACGGCGGCATCTACACTTCAGATAGGATCATTGTGATTGGTCGAGAAACGGCTCATTCTGCATAGCCGCCATGCAACTGTGACAAATCTGTAACGCCAAGATGCGTACACGAGAACAGCCAGGACCCATGCTGATCATCAACGGAGGACTGCCCAGATCGGGCACGGTGCTGGTCGGCAACCTCGTGCGCCTGATGTTCGAACGCCGGGGCATTCGCTGGACACGCTACAACCCACAGGAACGGCGGCATCTTCCGGAGTTCCTCTCGATCGTTCGATCTGCCCCAGCCAATCCGGCTCTCATCATCCACACGCACCTGATCGATCCGCAGATCCTGCGCACGGCTCTCGACCGCGCCGGCGCGCACGTCATCTGGAACATTCGCGATCCGCGCGATTGCCTCGTCTCTCTGATGAAGCTGCACGATCTGGATCTGGAGCACGGACTGCACGCCATGCAGATTTATCTCTCCCACACCGACTGCGTCTGGACCGGATCACCTCAAGCCGTGCGGCTGCGGTATGAAGACCTCCGGGCCGATCCTCGCCACGCCATCAAAGCAATCACGCAGGCGCTGACCTTCGATCTGGCGGACGAGGAAACCGAGGCTTTGATCACCGCGACCTCGATCGAGGCGCATCGCCAGGTGATGGACCGACTGGCGGACAAAACGAACCCACACGTCGTAACCCATCGCACCAAGGCCCGCGCAATGCGCGAGGATCAGGTAACGCTGATCAACGACCGCCACATCCAGTCAGGCGCGCGCGGTCGCTGGCGAGACGAACTCACGCCACAGGATCAGCAGCGCGCCAACGACGCGCTCCATGCCTGGGTCACGCGGTTTGGCTATGATCTCGTCTGAAGAGGCAAATCGCGCGGACCGCGTCAGTCCACGATGGCCGAGTCAAGGAATACAACCTGCTCGGACGCAACCTCGATCCGATTACCGATTCGAATGACCCGATAACGGGTCTCAAACGCCCCCGGCAACGCAAAGCTCATCGCCTCGCCATCCCAAAGCGCCAGGTTCAGCGAAACCGGCCCAACCGACGGCACGCCAGGCATCGACAGAGTGACATCCGCCCGGTCAAGCGCGCTCCGCGTGGCATCGACCCGAACGGTCCCCGACATCTCGCCAACGGCAATCACAAAGGGCTCAGACGCAGAGCTGACGCCAGCCTCGAGCGGTCCAGTCGCACCGCTGCCTGCGGTGCCTTCTGCAACCCCTGCAAAAGCCACCGTCAGCGCAATTGCCTTCAGAAAGTTCCGCATCTTCGGGCTCCGTTGTTCCTGTCATCGCACATGATGTTTTCGCCAGAGTGCACAAGCCGCTGTCACCGGGCTGTGATGGATGTCACAATGTCTTCAATCTCTCGGAATTGGCGGGGCACTTCGAACCCGGTAATGACTCCCAATAATGGCTGACAGGAGGTGAAAATGTGGTTCTGGAACATCGTCGCGTCGGGCCTGCAAATCCTTGCAGCCGTGTTCGTGGTCACCATCGGCGTCACCGTTCTGGCAGCGGCGATCATGTTCGTCGTCGACCGGGTGCAAACGAAAGACGCGGTGCGCCGAAACTATCCGGTGCTAGGCCGGTTCCGCCACCTGTTCACGGAACTTGGAGAGTTCTTCCGCCAGTACTTCTTCGCGCAGGACCGCGAGGAGATGCCGTTCACCCGCGCCCAGCGCAACTGGATCGGCCGGGCCGCCGCAGGCGAGAGCAACACAATCGCCTTCGGATCGACACGCAACATCACGGTGACCGGCACGCCGATCTTCGTGAACGCACCCTTCCCGCCGCTCGATCAGGATTTCGCCAGCACAGAACCGCTTCAGATCGGCCCGTTCTGCAAACAGCCCTATGACGCGCCGTCGTTCTTCAACATCTCGGGCATGAGCTTTGGGGCCCTCTCGCGTCCCGCCGTCAAGGCGCTCAGCCGCGGGGCTGCCAAGGCCGGGGTCTGGTACAACACCGGCGAAGGCGGCCTATCGGATTGGCACCTCGAAGGCGGATGCGACATCGTCTTTCAGATCGGCACGGCGAAATACGGCGTCAGGAACGATGACGGCAGCCTGTCCGAAGAAAAGCTCCGCGCCGTAGCCGCCAACCCGCAGGTCCGGATGTTCGAGATCAAACTGAGCCAGGGCGCCAAACCGGGCAAGGGAGGCATCCTGCCAGGGGGCAAGGTGACTGCGAAAATCTCCGAGATCCGGGGCATCCCGGAAGGACAGGCCTCGATCTCGCCAAACCGCCATGCCGAGATTGGGACCGTGCAGGAGCTTCTCGATGCTGTCGCAAACATCCGCGAGATCACCGGCAAGCCGGTCGGCTTCAAAACCGTGATCAGCGGCACCGACTGGCTCGACGAGATGGCGGCGGAGGTTGCCCGACGTGGCATTGAAAGCGCACCGGATTTCATCGCGATCGATGGCGGCGATGGCGGGACCGGAGCAGCTCCCATGCCGCTGATGGATCTTGTCGGTCTGACGGTGCGCGAGGCGTTGCCCATCGTCTCGGACCTGTTGCACGTGCACGGCCTGCGCGAACGGATCCGGGTGATAACCTCGGGCAAGCTGGTCAATCCCGGCGATGTGGCCTGGGCGCTGGCGACGGGCGCTGATTTCGTGACCTCGGCACGCGGGTTCATGTTCTCGCTCGGCTGCATCCAGGCGTTGAAATGCAACAAGAACACCTGCCCGACCGGCATCACGACGCATGACCCAAGATTCCAGAAGGGCCTGGTCCCGCGCGAGAAGTACAAGAACGTGGCGGCCTATGCGAAGTCGATCATCAAGGAGGTCGAGACGATCGCCCATTCCTGCGGGGTGACGGAGCCCCGGCAACTGCGCCGCCACCATGTCCGGTTAGTGCAACCTGACGGTAAGTCGATCCGCATGGACCACCTGCATCCGCGCCCGGAGCTGGCATGAGTGAAGTTCGTCTGTCCAACATCGAAGATCACACCTGGATTCTGCCACTCAACAAGACACACGAGCATCTGCTGTCACCTCTGGACGCAGCGGGCCTGGCGGATCTGGTGGCAGCCTCCTGGCTCACCTTCGTGCGCCCACCCAGATCCGGCTTCGTCGTCTGCTTCGATCAGGATGCGAACTATGACAGCCCGAACTACCTATGGTTCCGCGAGCGTTATCCCCGCTTTGTCTATGTCGATCGCATCGCAGTCGATGCAGAGGCAGGTGTCCTCGGAACCGGCAGCGCCCTCTACGATGCCGTATTCGCGATGGCCCGCGAACAGGGCTACCCGATGGTTTGCTGCGAGGTGAACTCCGTGCCCGTCAACCAGGGCTCTCTCAATTTCCATGCCAAGAAGGGTTTCGACACGGTGGGCGAGGCGCACTTGCCCGATCGCGACAAGACAGTGCGATATCTCGTGCGGAGCCTGGAGGGTTGAGATGCGGTCACGCATCCTGATCATTGTCTTCGATGCGCTGCGTCCCGAGTTCCTGACGGCCGACCTGATGCCGAACCTGCATGGCTTCGCTCGGCACGGGGTGCTCTGTACCGATCACCACAGCACGTTCCCGACCGAGCCGCGCGTGAACCAAAGCTCAGTCACGACCGGCTGCTATCCCCGCAAGCACGGTATCGTCGCGAATCTCTTCCCGATGCCCGGCGTCGACGGCATCCTGAACACCGGCGACGATGCTGCATTCGAAGCCATGATCGGCGACCTGCGCGAACCGCTGTTTGGTGTCCCTCAGATGGCAGACATCCTCGCAACGCACGGACGCAGCTATGCCAGCATCAGTGCGGGCACGCCGGGCGGTGCGCGGCTGATCAACCTGAACGCCCAAAGCTACGGTTACATGCGTTACGCTCTCCGTCGACCCGCGGCTTCGGTGCCGCGCGGTCTCTCAGATCGCATCGCCGAGGTCGTTGGACCAATCCCTGACAACACCCGCCCGATGGTTGATTGGAACCGCCACGCCGTGGACGCATGGCTCGAGGTCATAGCCCCGCAGGAACCCGATGTCTCGCTCGTCTGGCTTTGCGAACCGGATGAAAGCTTCCATTGGCACGAGATCGGCTCACCAGAATCGCGCGCAGCTGCACATGGTGTCGACGCCGCATTCGGCGAAATCCTGCATCGCAAACGAGACGAGATCGCATCGGGCAATCTGCAGATCATCGCCCTTTCAGACCACGGGCAGATCTCGCTATCCGGCGGCAAGATCGGACTCGAAGGCAAGGCCCGCGCCGCCGGGTTCAAACTGGATAGCCCATCTCCCGACTACCTCTTCTAAGTGCACAATGCCGGGGGCATCTGGGTCCGGGACAGCGATCCGGATCTGATTGTCGACATGACCGACTGGCTGCTCGCCCAATCCTTCACCGGACCCGTCTTCACCCGCGACGGCCTACCCGGTACTCTGCGTCACGCCGATATCTGCGCCGACCATCCGCGTGCACCGGACATATACCTCACGCTCGCGCATGATGATGGCACAAATGCCTACGGTCTACCGGGTCTCTCGGCTGACAACTCGCCTTACCCGGAAGGCGGCGGATGCCATGGCGGCCTCAGCCGTTACGAGTTGAACAACGTGCTGGTTCTGGGTGGCAGTGCTTTCGGCCAAGGTCAGAACGCCGCCCCGACCGGCAATGTCGATATCCTACCAACGGTTCTGCACTTGCTCGGCCTGCCGCTTGCTGGCCAACTCGACGGTCGCGTTCTGCACGAAACATTCGTCGACGGCCCCAGGCCGCCGGAGCCCCGCATCGAAACGTTGCAGCATGGTCAAACGCACCTGCGAATATCACGGATCGGAAACACGCCCTATCTGGACCGGGGTTGGGCCGAACTGTCACACTCCTGAACTAGACACAGGCTGCCGCAACTCCATATGCATGCTATGCTGCACCGCACGCGCAGTGTTCGCCGCACCGCAAAATCGGCTGCAATCCTCCGTTGCAGTCACCCGCCCTCACCGAGAAGGAGCTCCCATGACCAAGTTTGGCATCTCCCAGCCCGTTCGCCGTGTCGAAGACCCCCGCTTCCTGCGCGGTGAAGGCAAATACGTCGAAGACATCCAGCTCGCCAATGAGGCCCGCGCCTACTTCATCCGCTCGGCCGTCGCCCACGCCAACATCACTGTGAACATCGAGGATGCCAAGACAGCGCCAGGAGTGCTCATGGTCATGACCGGCGAGTACCTGGAAGACGCGATCGAGAATGACCTCGACAAACTGACGCTGCCAAACGTCGATGGCTCGACCTCGGTCGCCCCGAAACGCCCACTGCTCTCGATGGGCACGGTGCGCTATGTCGGCGCGCCGATCGTCTGCATTGTCGCCGAGACGGTGGCCCAGGCCAAGGACGCCGCCGAACTGGTCGAGATCGACTATGACGAGCTGCCCGTCGTCACCGAGATGCACGCCGCCAAGGCCGGTGACGCCCCGCAACTGCACGCAGAAGCCCCCGGCAACATCTGCTACGACTGGGGCATCGGCGACAAGGCCGCCACCGAAAAGGCCCTGGCCGACGCCCACCGCATCGTCACGATGGAGGCGATCAACAACCGCGTCCACGTCGTCTCGATGGAAACTCGCGGCTGCCTCGCCGATTGGGACGGCGAGATGATGACCTTCCACGTCGCTGCCCAGGGCGTCCACCGCATGGGCGAGGAATTCGCCCGCCGCCTCGGCCTCACAACCGAGACCTGCCGCATCCGGATCCACGATGTCGGCGGCGCCTTCGGCATGAAGAACTTCAACTACCCCGAGTACTTCTGCGCCGGCCACGCGTCGATGCAGCTCAAGCGCCCTGTCAAATGGATCTCGGAACGCGGCGAGGCCATCTTGTCGGATTGCGCGGGCCGCGACAACATCACGACGCTCACCATGGGCTTTGACGCGAACAACCGCATCACCGGCTTCAAGACCGAAGCGCTTTCGAACCTCGGCGGCTACAACTCGCCCTTCGGCGTGATCATGCAAAGCCAGCTCTATTCCCGCGTCCTCACCGGCGTCTACGACATCCAGACCGTCTGGATGAACACCAAGGGCGTCTACACCAACACCATCCCGACCGACGCCTATCGCGGCGCGGGCCGCCCGGAAGCGCAGTACTCCATCGAACGTTTCATGGACACCGCCGCGCGCGAGCTCGGGCTCGCCCCGGACGAGTTGCGCCGCATCAACTTCATCAAACCAGACCAGTTCCCCTACGCCACGCCCACCGGCGAAAACTACGATGTCGGCGATTTCGACAAGGTCCTGACACGCGGCCTGTCCGAAGCCGACTGGGACGGGTTCGAAGCCCGCAAAGCCGAAAGCCTCGCGAAAGGCAAGCTCCGCGGCCGCGGCCTCTGCTTCTACATCGAGTCCATCCTCGGCGCGCCCAACGAATCCGCCGAGGTGATCTTCGCCGAGGACGGCATGGTCGACCTCCACGTCGGCACCCAGTCAAACGGCCAGGGGCACGAGACCGTCTACATGCAGATCCTGCACGAACACTCCGGCATCCCGTTCGACAAGATCCGCGTCAAGCAGGGCGACAGCCACCTGATCCCGTTCGGCGGCGGCACCGGCGGCTCGCGCTCGGTCACCACCCAGTCAACCGCCATCAACGGCACAGTCGAAGACCTGGTCGAGAAGATGCGCCCGCTGGCCGAGGAGGAGCTCGAGATCTCCGGCGCTGACCTCGTCTGGGAAAACGGCCGTTTCGCCGTCGCGGGCACCGATCGCACGGTCGACCTGATGACCCTCTCGATCAAAGCCCGCGAGCGCGGCCTGACCGACCTGCTGTCACACCGCTCCGAGCGTGAACTGCCCGGCCGCTCCTATCCCAACGGCTGCCACATCGCCGAGATCGAGATCGACCTCGACACCGGCGCGACGGCGTGCGTCAAGTACTCCGTCGTCGACGATTTCGGCCGGCTGATGAACCCGATGCTTGCCGAGGGCCAGGTCCACGGAGGAGTCGTCCAGGGCATCGGCCAGGCCATCACTGAACACGTGGTCCACGACGCGGACGGCCAGATGCTCTCGGCTTCCTTCATGGATTACGCCCTGCCCCGCGCCGACGACGTGCCCATGGTGCCCTTCGTGCCCGCGCCGGTCTACTCGACCGCCAACTATATCGGCATGAAGGGCTGCGGCGAGGCTGGAACCGTTGGCGCGCTCGCCGCCGTCACCAACGCGGTTCTGGATGCCGTCTGGGACCACGGCGTCCACCGGGTCGACATGCCCGCGACGCCACAACGCGTGTGGGGCTGGTTGCAAGGCGCGAAGATGGCGGCGGAGTAGAGCCAAGCAGTCTTCGCACTCGAAAACAAAACGAAGATCTCCGGTCTACCGATCCGGGTAGACTGCGTGCGTACGTCCATACGCACTTAAGTAAATCTTGAACTATGACTCGGAGAGGTCCTTCTCCGTTTCAAAACACGGCGCGATCTGCGCCGTGTCGCCGGACTTCTCTTGTTCTTCCAGAATGTTTTCGAACTTCCCCCAACCGTCATACTCTCCATTAAGCGCAACAGAAGACCGGTTGGCGTTTGCAACCTCGTTCCCTGCCGCTTTCAGCCGGACACCGATGAAACCGTCAATCACGGCCCGCGCGCAAACCGCCATGCTCTCGGCAACCGGCCACCACAAATCTCGTGAAATTTCAACTGCGAACACCAACGTCGATCGCAAATAAACATCGCGAAAACAGCAACCGAATCGTTCTCGTAAGTCGAGTTGAGCGGTAAAATGCGCGCTGAGGTTGCAACAGCAGAGGGCATCTGCAATGTCTGCAGGACAAGACAGAGGATACTACGGCGAACAGACGGCAGCCTTTAGACTTGGACAGAAGGGATACATGATCGTCGATGGGCCCAGCGGCTCACAAGGGCACAAGATAAACGCTCCTGGATTCGACGGCCTCGCATACAATCCCAAAACTCAACATCTCATTATTTACGACAACAAGGCGTTCAAACGCGCGGGCAACGTCAGTTCTGCCAGTGCCTTGACGACCAACTTGTCGAAGAACTTTGGCAACCTGCTTGCGCACGTCAAAGGCATGAAGGATCTGCCATTCAAGGAAGACATCGTTCAACGTTTGAACGTTGCGAACAGCGCCATCAAGACCGGCGCGACGCTTCCGACGAAATCGGTAGAGTTGGTGGTGATTGGCGAAGGCGGAAGTGCCAGCGGTGTCACGAAGTCCCTGGCCGGAAAGGGCGTCACGTTCCTGTCTCTCGACAAACTCCCGAACACCAAAGGCGGCCCGCCCTCGACCGGTTCCACGAAGGGTCCGAATGCCAAGGCCAACGTCCCGCTGACCAAGGCCGTGATCGGCAGCCCGATGGAGATCGTCGTCCCACCCTCGGTCACACGCATGCAACAGCGCATGGCGACGGTCGGCGCCGCTGCGAGCGCCTTTCAACAGGCCGTGCTGGCCCTGAACGCGTGGGGGCTGAAACGCCGCATTCGCAAGGAATTCGAAGAAAACAAGGAAATCCGGAACGCGATCTGGCGGTCGTGGCTCAACGGCGAGGGCACACTGCTGATCATCCGGATCGTCGAAAGGCGATACGACGCTGGCACGGTGAGAAACCTGCTGAGCATCTATACCCAACCTGGGCGATCCATGGAGGATGCAAAGCAGCGCTGGCATACGCCGCAGCGGCTTCTGAAGGGTGTGGCAGGACGCCCACCGTTTGTGGTCACTCGCGATACATATCAGTGGATTCCGCCAGTCGCTCAGGCCACGAAACCCGAGAAAGAGCTTGAACTGCAATGATTGCTCAGGATTGACGTCGCGACATCACCGATCTTTAAACGCAATCGTAGGGTGGGCTCCCAGCCCACCATTTGGATCGTCTCGGTCCCGGCCAAGTGCGCTCGGTCTCGCATCGCGCTGGCTGACGCGCCTCCAATATAACCAATGGCTTAGCACGGTTAACCTTTCCGAGCCGACTCCGCGTTGTTACCAAAGCCATACGAAAGAAATACCTTTGCACTACCGATGCGGCATGATTCCGGTATGTCTTCGGGGACACCTCCGGACTGGTTAACTTGCCGTCGGACGACCGCGCGATCCTCAGCGAAACGACGAATTCGCGCAACACGTTCGCACGTTTGGCGACTTCGGAAGATCGCGCCAAACTTGAACCGCCTTGACCTGCATGGTAGCCAATCGGAGCGGGGTAACGCGATCTCCCGCTGTCAGGCTTTCCGGCCCAAGCATCGCATCGGCCCTGTTTCGGGGAACGATGATTCATGCTTGATGAACCCTTCCACTTACCCACAATCTCAGCCACCCGGGCTCTGCAAATCGTGCGCGAAGGTGCTACCCTGATCGACCTGCGCAAGACGCCCGCAGCACTTGCTTCCGGCCATCGGATTTCTGGCGCGCTCAGTCGAAATCCATTTGAATTCAACCACTTGGATCCTCTGACACAGGCGCGCGGCAAGCTCGTCACCTTCTGCGTCCACGGCCATGAGGTGAGCCAATTTGCCTGTGCCCTCCTGCTACTCCACGGGCGCGATTCCTGCTATGTGACGGGCGGTTACGAAGCGCTCGTGGCCGCGGGGGCAACGCTCGAGGACATCCGCCAATGACGCCGCGATTCTCCGAGGCTCTGCCGGTCTGGACCAAGATCGGCCTGCTGTCTTTCGGCGGCCCGGCCGGGCAGATCGCGCTGATGCAGGACGAGGTAGTGACCCGTCGCGGCTGGGTTCCGGCGGAGAGCTTCGACCGCGGCCTCGCGTTCTCGATGATGCTGCCAGGACCCGAGGCGCAGCAGCTCGCGACCTGGCTTGGATGGCGCTTGCACGGGCTTTGGGGCGGCCTGTTCGCGGGCCTTGCCTTTGTCGTGCCCGGCATGATCCTGATGATCGCACTGGCCTGGATCGCGGCGGCACACGGACAGGTGCCCTTGGTGGCTGCGATCTTCGCAGGCGTGCAACCCGTTGTAATCGCACTTGTTTTGGCGGCAATGCGTAAACTGGCCGGGCGCGCGATCTCAGGCCCCTTGCACATCGCGCTGGCCGTTGCGGCGTTCGTCGCGCTGTACTTCCTCAACTTACCCTTCCCGCTCGTCGTGGCCATGGCGGCTCTGGCCGGGCTGGCACTCCCTGCGGGAGATCAGATTGGCCCCACGCCCCAGGCCGGTCCTTCGGTCTGGACAACGGCGGCCAAGACTCTGGGCATCACGGCCGGGCTGGTCGTCGCTGTCTATCTAGTCGCGCGCACGGTCTTCGGGCCCGATCCGTTCGACGGCGTGGCAACCCTGTTCACGACGGCCGCGTTGGTGACCTTTGGCGGCGCCTATGCGGTGCTGCCCTTCGTGGCCGATCAGGCGGTCGAGACGTATGCTTGGTTGACACCGGCCGAGATGTTGAACGGTCTCGCAATCGCCGAGGCGACGCCGGGCCCGCTGATCCTGGTCAACACCTATGCGGGCTATTTCGCGGGCTGGTCCACGGCGCCCGAGTTCACTTTGGGCGCAACAACTGCGCTGCTCGCAACCTTCTACACCTTCGCACCCAGCTTCGCGCTCATCCTGTCCTTCGCACCGGCGGTCGAACGCCTGCATTCCGTCCCGCTCGCACGGCGCCTTCTGAACGGCGTCTCGGCCGCGGTGGTCGGAGTTATCGCCAACCTCGCTGTATATCTTGCAGAAGCGGCTTTTTTACCCAAAGGCCCATCCGATCCGGAGTGGATCAAAATCGCACTCTTCCTCGGAGCAATGGTCCTTGTCTTTAGGCTGCGCGCCGGAATGATGGCTCTCGTTGGCAGCGGCATCGCAGCGGGTCTTATCCTTCATTTGACCGGGCTCTGGTGAATGTCACGAAAGTTCCTGTTTTCATGCATGCGCAACGAGGCGCCCTACGTCCTCGAGTGGGTCGCCTACCATCGCCTGATCGGCTTCGATCACATCGTGGTTTGTACGAATGACTGTGATGACAATACCCCGGCCCTGCTGGATGCAATCGCAGAACTGGGCTGGTTGACGCACATCCGCAACCCTGTTCCCGATGGTGTCGCTGCGCAACTCCACGCGGCATCGCGCATCGGCGAGCGGCTACCATGGCGTGATGGTGATTGGGTCATGTGGCTCGACATCGACGAATTCTTGAACATTCACCTCGGACAGGGGCAGGTCGATGATCTGATCGGTCGACTGAATGGGGCAGACGGCTTCGCCGTACATTGGAAGATCTTCGGCTCAAACGGTCAAGAGCACTGGCAAGATGCTCTTGTGATCGAACGTTTCACGCGCGCTGCATCTACGGATCATCAATTGCACGAACCGGTCAAAACGCTCTTCAGATGGTCGTCATCGATCGAGAGCCTGCACACCCACCGGCCGACGCTGAGACCAAGCTTTCGCGAGTGCCGAAAGCACTGGTTGCATGGACGAGGCATTCAGATCCCAGAGGCGTTTTACTACACCCGCCTCTACAAAGATGCGGCTCCGGCCCTGCGCCTACCACTCGTCGACGGCGTCCATGAATGGGCACAAGTCAATCACTATGCAACACGATCTCGCTCAGAGTTTTTGAGAAAGGCTAAACGTGGTTCTGGGCTTTATGATCAAAGATACACTCAAGAATACTGGGATATTTACGACAAGAACTCTACCTCCGACGCATCACTAATGAAATATACTGAATCAGTATTTTCATCTTTACGAAATTTTTATGAGAAATCATCGATTCATTTACAAAGCACAATATCTAATGAGAATGCGATCTAATTTCAAGCAGCACTTCGTCCGTTGTATAATATAATTCTGGTCATTATGTATGTTGATATCTAGAATTCCTGCCCTGAAATCAAAAAATTTATTCTGACATTAAAATCGGATCAAATCAATAAAGAACATTGGCTCTTGATTTTAAAACTTTCTCCAAACATCATCAAGACAAATTACACATAATCGACCTCTAATAAATCTTAAAATTTTTTCATGCATACTATTCTGTAAATCTAAGCGCCCACACTTTCTACTTCAAAGATCCGCTGGATAGTCCGTTACACCAACCTAACCACTAAGATCTCAAGGATGTAGACGATAACGAGCGCAGCCAATGGCGCAAGGTCAAGCGGCCGCGTGTCCGGAAGCGCTTTGCGTAGCGGGCCATAAACTGGTTGGAAAAGCCGCTCCAACCCCTCCCAGATTCCTCCGACGACAGGTTGCCGTAAGTTCAAGACCTGAAAGTTAATCAGCAATGAGACGATCACATGCGCAAAAATCAGAAATTTCGCTATGCCTAAGACAAGAAGTAGAATCTCTGCCAAAGCTCCCACGCTCAGTCCCCTCTATCCGACGGCTCTGTAGCCAAATAGTCGGCGCGCGGCATGTGTGCAAGGCTTTGATTTTATACGCCCTCTCTACACATTTCTCGCGACGATGTATATGAAGGCGTTGTGGGCGTGGGAACGAATGCAGATCGCCATGGCATCGGTCGCGTCGCTCATTCCGCGCCTCACTTAGCCCTTCACGCACCGAAGCGTTACGATCTGCACGTCATACCCCATGGCGATCAGTACTCGCGCCCAGTGATGCCCCGGCGCACAGGCCTCGACAACGATCAGGCACGACGCCAGTTGCTAGTAGAACGACGACTTTCGATCGCAGTAATTCTAGATGGCGGCTCGCGAACGGATGCCGAGCGATCCGGCGCGTTCGGTCTTCAGGTGATCCTTGACTGGGTGTTGCGGTTCAATAAGGGCGGGCCGGTGGCACCAGCACGAAGTTGCCGAGGTGCTGTTTCTTGATGAATTCATGCTGCGCCAGGGCGATTTGCTTAAGGGGATAGATCTTCGCCAAGAGAGGACGGACTTCGTTCGCTTCGATATACGAGATCAGTGCCGGGAAAACCGGCTCATCCCAGGCCGTGCATCCGATCAGAGTGATGTCCTTTAGGTAGATGTCGCGCATGTCCAGTTCGACGAGAGGGCCCGCGATGGCACCGGACGACACGAGACGCCCGCCTCGCCGGAGAGCCTTGAGCATTTGTGGAAAGCTGGCGCCGGCAACGTTGTCCACTACGACGTCGATCGATTCCTGTCCCAACTCGCGGGTGAGATCGCCACCGCGCTCTACGACAACGTCAGCGCCGATCGCGCGAACTTGTTCAGCTTTACTTTTGCTTGTAACCGCCGTGACGTGCGCACCCCGGCGCTTGGCCAGTTGGACGACGGCCGAGCCGACACCGCCGGACGCCCCCGCAACTAAAACTGTGTCATCCTGTCCAACTTGCGCCCGGTGCAGCATGTGCTCCGCTGTCCCATAGGCACACGGAATCGTCGCCAGTTCCTCGTCCGACCACTCACATTCGACCGGGAAGACTTCGCTTGCGGGAACCTTGACGTATTCTGCGAAGGCTCCATCGAAGTCCGAGGCCATCCAGACGCTGTCCATCACGTCAAAGCCTTTGGGTCGCATGCAGGCGCGCACCAAGACCCGTCGACCCATCAATCCACCCGACACGCCCTCACCTATGCGGACCACACGACCACAGCAGTCCGTTCCCTGGATCAACGGAAACGGGGTCGCGGCGTTCCATCCTCCGTCAGCTCTTTGTTCCTCGTGCGAATCCTGGTGCTTGGATGTTGAACCCGTATCCGTCGTTACAGTGGACGAATACCATCCCAGCCGCGTATTGATTTCGGTGTTGTTGACGCCGGCAGCGAGGACCTGAAGGAGAACCTCGCCGCGACCCGCGACCGGCATGGGAACTGGACCGTAGACCAGCTTGTCCACGCCACCGTTGCCGGTGGTCACGACTGCCATCATGCGATCGTCACCCAAAGTGTCTTCCTGACGATCCATCTGCCTGTCCTCGCTCGTGCTGTGCAGCTCTGTGAAAAGGCTAAAGGCTGTTCTGCGAAAAGAGTACCCAGATTCCGTACGCAGGCGATCGCCTTAGCGCAGTCACACATGCCGTCGTCGGAGTGTCGAGAAGAGGACTAAGGAGCGGCACGTGGTGGACCTATTTCTAAGAGCGTAGCTCAGCTCAAAACACTCTTGTTGGTGGAAATAAAGCTGGGTCAGAACCTGCTTAGACGCCAAGCGGAAATCACTGTCGAGACCAAGCACTCGGGGTACCGTCCGTTCGTGATGGCCTGATCAGGTGTTCTGCGTCACGGCGTCGGGCAGACCCTCACCCCATTTGCGCAGTTCGTCCAGAAACCCCAACGCGCTTCGACCGAATTCAGTGATCTCGTAATGTACCGAGACGGGTGATGTGTTCAGAACCTCGCGCCGCACCAGACCCCTGGCTTCTAGCTGCCTGAGCCGTTCGGTGATCATCTTCTTGCTGGCGCCGCTTATCATCCTCGCCAAATCGTTGAAGCGCACGGGCCCATCCTTGAGATGCCACAGAATCGACCCCGTCCACTTGCCCCCGATGATCCGCATCCCCGTCTCGATCGCGCAGGGTTCAAGGCAAGCATCGTGGGCCTGCCTGCGTCCCCGATCGTCTTGCTCAACACGCGCCCGCATTGCGTTGCTCCATCGTCCGCCCTTCCAGATTGGTAGGTTACCAAAAGTATACTGGTTGTCTTTTGTGCATTCAATTCCGAGCTATCGCCGGGAGCTGGATGCGGCACTGCCCATTCGGCCAGTAAGCAATCGGAGACGATACATGTCGCGGCCTGATATCCTGCTTTACACCGCCAACACCATGAATGGTTGGAAGCCGTTGATCTTCCTGCACGAAGGCGAGATCGACCACGAACTGGTGCCGATAAGCTTCTCGAAAAAGGAGCAGAAAGCGCCCGATTACATCAAGCTGAACCCGAACGGGCGCATCCCGACGATCGTTGATCGCGGCAATGACGATTTCGCCGTGTTCGAGAGCGGTGCGATCCTTTGGTACCTGGCCGAGAAATACGACATGTTTCTGAGCCACAATCCCGAGGAGCGTTCGGAAACGCTGCAATGGCTGATGTTCCAGATGGGCGGGATCGGTCCGATGATGGGACAGGCGATGTTCTTCCAGCGGATCGCCAAGCCGAATGGCGACGATGTACCCTATGCCATCAAACGTTATGTGGACGAGAGCCGCCGATTGCTCGAGGTGTTGAACGCCCGACTCGACGGACGCGAATGGCTGGTGGGCGGTGCGATGTCGATCGCGGATATGGCGACCTATCCCTGGGCACGCAGTTACTTTTGGGCCACCGTCAATGTCGACGGTCTGCAGCATCTCAACGCGTGGTTCGACAGGATTGATGCGCGCAAGAAGACCCAGGCAGCACTCCAACTGCCAGAACCGCGCCCGTCAGCCTTTGGACACGGCGATGTCGAGGCCGCGGCGGCTGCCAACGCTGCACGGTTCAAGGACTAGCGCTCAAGCCGCGACGCTGTGGTTGAGCGCAGTGTCCGGTTCGTCTGATTGCTGGTCAGGCGCTCTCTCAGCGCGCAACCACGCCAAGATCATCCAGCGCAATCGCCAGTTTCGGAGGAAGCGTTACCGTATCTGCGGATTGGTTGCGGATGTCCGGTGGTGCGTCCTTGGCATCGAGGTAACGCCACCCTTGAAATGGTCGGCGCGGACGGGTTTCGACTAGAACAATCTCGGGCGACATGACGATTGCGCAGCGCCTGATGCCGTCCTGGCCAATAACTTCCTGCAAGTCCTCGATCCGCTGACGCGCCAGAACCGCACCCCGGAAGACCCAGAAGAGCGAGCCGCCAGCCAAAATCTCGTCCGAGCGCCGGGGCCACATACGGGTGACGTGCCTCGGGCGTGGGTCAAGACCGGCCTTGCGGCGCTCGGCGATCCGCCCGCCCTGCCACTCGCGCAGATCGTCGACGACATCTGCGCCAACGCAGAGCTTGACCATGTGCAACGGTGCGCTCATGCGCTGATCCCCAGCACATCGAACATATCGTACTCGCCGGGCTTCTTATCCTGGCCCCACAACGCTGCCTTTATCGCGCCGCGCGCAAACAGCATCCGGTCCGTCGCAATGTGCCGCATCACAATCCTCTCGCCCGCACCCGCAAAGATCACGTCGTGCTCGCCCACGACATCACCGCCACGCAGTGCGGCGAAACCGATATCGCCCCGTTTCCGCGCCCCGGTGATCCCGTCGCGTCCGCGATCCGAAACATCGCGCAAGGCGACGCCCCGGCCCTCTGCCGCGGCCTCGCCCAGCATCAAAGCAGTGCCGGACGGAGAGTCCACCTTGTGGTGGTGATGGGTCTCGACGATCTCGATATCGAAATCGGCATCCAGGGCGCTTGCGACCTGCCGGGTCAGCTTGGTGAGAAGATTGACGCCCAGTGACATGTTTCCGGCACGGACCATGACTGCGTGGCGCGCCGCGGCCGAGAGCCGCGTTAAATGTTCGTCCTCCAGACCCGTCGTCCCGATCACGTGAACAAGACGCGCCTGCGCCGCCAAGTCTCCATGGACCACCGTTGCCGCGGGTGCCGTGAAATCGAGGACAGCGCGCGAACGGGCGAAGACCTCGAGCGGATCGTCAGATACATTGATGCCGCGTGCGGCACCGCCCATGGCTTCACCCAGATCGTTGCCGATCCACTGATGACGCGAGCGCTCGGTCACGCCGCTCAGCTCGCAATCGTCGCGTTCGTCGATCGCCTGGATCAGCATCTGACCCATCCGGCCGGAGCATCCGACGACTGCGATGGGTGTCTTTTCCGCCATGATGTGGCTCCCCGATTCTCATGCCCCAAGATATAGCGTCGGTGACGTCGGGCAACCCCGTCGTGCGCGTCCACGCAACCGTTCACGAACGGATAACGTCTGCGTGGGGCGCCGGATGCATAGGTCGACCGAACCTGACGAGCCCCTATCTGCTAAATCATAGAAAAACCTGCTTCAACGGAGCCCCGAATGCGCAACTTTCTATTCTCGATCCTTGCCGCCTTTGCGGTCTTGATGACCCCGATCACGGCGACGACAGCGTCAGCGAAAGAAGCCGTCTATCAATCGTTGTTCGGTACGGCGATCGATGGAACTGATCCCGTCGCCTACTTCACCGAGGGCCGCCCGGTCGAAGGATCCTCTGACTTCACCCATGAGTGGAACGGCGCGGTGTGGCGCTTCTCCAGCGCCGAGAATCGCGACCTGTTCATTGCGGATCCAGCCAAGTACGCACCGCAATATGGCGGCTATTGCGCTTGGGCTGTCTCGCAAGGCTACACGGCATCGACCGATCCCGACGCCTGGAAGATCGTCGATGGAAAGCTGTATCTGAACTATAACAAGGACGTTCAGAGCACGTGGGAAGAAGACATCCCGGGCCACATTGCCTCGGGCGATGCGAACTGGCCAAAAGTGTTGGAGTGATCACCGTCCGGCAAGTAAAAGCCTGAAGCGATGCGGTCAGGACTGGCGTGATCCCAACAAGGATCTCAGTTCGGTCTTGACCACTTTCCCGTAATTGTTCTTCGGAAGGGCATCGACGAACTCGTATCGCTTAGGTCGCTTGAAGCGCGCGAGATTTTCGAGGCAAAGCCGATCGAGGGTTTCCGGGGCCAGCGATGCGCCGAGTTCCGAGACGACGAACGCGACGACCTCTTCACCCCAGTCCGGATGCGGCGCGCCGACGACAGCGGTTTCGCGGACCTCGGGCGCGGTGAGCAGCACCTCCTCGATCTCGCGCGGATAGATGTTCGATCCGCCAGAGATGATCATGTCCTTCGAGCGATCCTTGAGCGTCAGGATGCCAGCAGCGTCAATGACTCCGACATCGCCAGTGCGGAGCCAGCCATCACGAAGCGCTGCGTCCGTCGCGTCAGTATTCCCAAGATATCCCGACATCACGCAGTCCGAGCGCGTCGCGATCTCGCCCACCGTGCCGGGCGGTTGCGGCTCCCACCCATCCAGAATCGCGATCTCGCAGCCGGTTCGGGCGCATCCGGCCGATCCGAGCAACTCATCGGTTGCCTCGACATGCATCGCTTTGGTGACGTTGGAGATCGTCATGGGTGCCTCGCCCTGGCCGTAGAGTTGATAAAGGCGGTCGCCAAAGATCTCGAGCGCCCGGCGGCAATCGGCGACATACATCGGCGCACCACCATACTCGAGTGTCTTGAGTCCCGAGACATCGCCGCTGGACCTTCCGTGCGCGGTCAGACGGGTCACCATGGTCGGCGCGGCGAAGAACGACACGTTCCTGTGCTCGGTAAGCACATCATAGACGCTTGCTGGATCAAATCCGTGACCGTGGATCAGGTTCTGAGCTCCCTTCAGGACGAAAGGCAGTGCGTAAATGCCGGATCCATGGGACATCGGTGCTGCATGCAGCCGCACATCCTGCGGTCCGACAAAATCGCAATCGGCATAGTACGCATGGCTCATCGCCAGAAGGTTGCGGTGCGTCAGCACAGCGCCTTTCGGGCGTCCGGTCGTCCCGGAAGTATAGAAGATCCACGCAGGATCATCCGGAGCGCTCTCCACTCGAGCCACAGGGTCGGAAGCGAGCAGCGCCGCGTAGTCGACATCCGCGGTTGAAATCACCGTCAGATTGGCCTCAAGCGCCTGCGCAATGCCTAGTGATGCGATCACAAGCCGCGCACCAGAGTTCTGGAAGATCCAGGACATCTCGCGCGGATGCAGTTTTGCGTTGATTGGAACCGCAACCATCCCGGCGCGCCAGATGCCAAACAATACTGGCAGAAACTCAGGCGAGTTAACCATCGCCATCGCGACACGCGCGCCTGGCTGCAATCCGTGCCTGTCGCGTAGCCCTCCCGCGATCCTCGAAACCTGATCTGCGAACCCGGCATAGTTGAGCTGCGCGCCTTCCCACAGGATAGCCGGGTGGTCGGGTTGGCGCAGCGCGACCTGCTGAAGACCTATGGACAGGTTCATGGGCATCCCGTTTCGCGATGAGTTCGACGCTTGCAGCCTATACAAACTGATCGGCCTGATGAAACCAGTCGAGTCCCGATCCATCGCAGGAACCGGGTGGAGTGGGCGCTGTCAAACGGTATGGTGGCGACAAATCGGAGGACGCGATGAACATCCAGACCCACCAGGACGCATTTCAGTACGATCTGATGGCCGCAGCGCTGCGCTATATTGAGGATCGTACGACCGAGCAGCCATCGCTCGATGACGTGGCCGATGCCATCGGGCTGAGCCCGGCACACTTTCAGAAAGTCTTCAGCCAGTGGGTTGGTGTATCACCCAAGCGGTATCTGCAATATCTGACGCTCGATCATGCGAAACGCTTGCTGCAGGATCGATTTACCGTGCTCGATGCCACGCTGGAGAGCGGGCTCAGCTCTCCGGGCCGGTTGCATGACCTGTTCGTGCGGTGGGAGGCGATGACGCCGGGTGATTACGCACGCAAAGGGGCAGGCCTCGTGATCCGCTGGGGCTGGTTCGCCACTCCCTTCGGCGACGCGCTCGCCATGGGCACCGACCGCGGTCTGTGTGGTTTGGCTTTCGCGGCCGAGTTTGGGCGGGAGGTGACTTGGGCGGACATGAGCTCGCGCTGGCCGGATGCCGAATACATCGAGGAGCCGGGAGCATTGAAGCAATGGATGGACGCCGCGTTGACCGGACAGGGCGAGCTTGCCATGGCGCCGATCGGCGGCCCGTTCCAGATCAAGGTGTGGGAGGCGCTGATGGCCATCCCTTCGGGTCATGTCACGACCTATTCCGAGATCGCGAAGCATGTTGGCAATCCACGCGCGGTCCGTGCTGTCGGCACCGCAGTAGGGCGTAACCCGATCTCGTGGCTGATCCCATGCCATCGCGCCATGCGCCGGGACGGCGGCCTCGGCGGTTATCACTGGGGCCTTCCGATCAAACGGGCAATGATGGCGTGGGAGGCCGCAAGGCTGGAAGCCTGAGGCCTGTGACGGCGAGCGCTCTGTTGCTTTGTGTCTGGTGGCGGTAACGCTGGTCTCGAGCATTTTCAGCGAGGCCAGCGATGTCAGATCCCGCTTGGGTCGAAAGCCAGTTCACCCGCCGCGATGGCGCCTTCAGGTTTGCCCGCTGGGGTCGCGCGCTGGCGCCTGTAATCGTCGGGACGAATGACGAGGGATGCAAGATCTTCGAGGACGGGATCCGAACAGCTGCCCGGATCGCACAATTGCCGGTGCAGGAGATCGACCCAGAGCTTGGTGCAAACTTTCTGGTTTTCCTGGTCAACGACTGGAGCGAACTGTTCGAGGCGCCAAACCTGATCAAGCTGATCCCGAACCTGCACGATCTGATCGAGACGCTGACCGAGCACGAAGCCAACCAGTATCGGGTCTTCGGGTTCGAGAACGATGGCGCGATCCGCTTGTGCATCACGCTGCTGCGCTACGATAAGGAATTGCAGAAGGTTTCGGCTCAGACCTTGGCGCTCGGGCAGGCATTCCAGGGATTGTTGCTCTGGTCGGATGCGGCGTTCATGGAGGAAAGCCCACTGGCGATCACCGACGATGGCTTATGCTTGCTGAAACCGGCTTATGCTGACTTGCTGCGCTGCGCGTATGATCCGGTTTTGCCGAAGACGTCAAACGATCCGGCCTTCGCCTTGCGCCTTGCTGCACGATTGACCGTCACCGAAACCGACGCACCGGAAACCGAGAGCCGCGATGCATAGGTTTCCGGTTCGCGTCTATTACGAAGACACCGACTTTGGTGGTGTGGTCTATTACGCAAACTATCTGCGCTTTCTCGAACGTGGCCGGACCGAGGCGCTGAGGGATCTGGGCGTCGATCAGGTTGCCTTGAAGGAACGGGGCATCGTCTTCGTAGTCCGGCGGGCGAATGTCGAGTTCCTTGCGCCGGCACGCTTTGACGATGCTCTGGACGTCCGGACGGGGGCGGAACAGGTCAAGCGGGCGTCAGCGCTGATGCATCAGGAGATCTGGCGCGGCGACGACCGCTTGATCGAGGCGAAAATCACGGTCGCCTGCATGACCCTTGCCGGTCGCCCGACGGGTTTTCCGCCGGAAGTGCGTGCAAATCTCGTGCAACTCAACGGGCAGGGTTGATCGTAACCAAGGTTAACCCGATCTAACGCGTCAAAGTGAAATGGTCGCATTTCCGGCCATAATCGCGCATAAAGGCGTCATCCTGGGGTGAGAGAGTTGCAAAATGCAGCCGGACCCACGGGATCGAGCGGACAGAACGGGATAATGGATGAGTACTTGGGTGGGTTTGGGAACCGGCGTGCTGATAGCAGCGCAGGCGGCACTGGGCGAACAGGCAATCCCCGATGCCGTGGTCGAGACCGACTTCTCGGTCATGGCCATGTTCATGCGCGCCACGATCACGGTGAAGATCGTCATGGCGCTGCTGGTTCTTGCATCGTTCTGGGCCTGGGCGATCATTCTTGAGAAATGGCTGGCTTATGCCCGGCTGAGACGCGGTGCGGGACGCTTTGAAGAGAATTTCTGGTCCGGCCAACCGTTGGACGAGCTTTTTGAGCGTGTATCGAACGCGACCAGGACACCGATCGAGCGGGTCTTCGTGGCAGGGATGACCGAATGGCGGCGCTCATTCTCGGATTCGGGCCTTATTCCCGGCACCTTGCAGCGGGTCGACAGAGCCATGAACGTGGCGATTGCGCGCGAGAGCGAACAGGTAAACAAGCGGCTCGGTTTCCTCGCCTCAGTCGGAGCGGTCGCGCCGTTCGTCGGTCTGTTTGGGACGGTCTGGGGCATCAAACACTCGTTTGAATCGATCGCCGTTCAGCAGAACACGAACCTTGCCGTTGTGGCACCCGGCATTGCCGAGGCTTTGCTGGCAACAGCCCTGGGTCTTCTGGCCGCGATCCCGGCCGTCATGGCCTATAACCGGCTGCTGGCCGAAGCCGACAGCATCACCGGCGGGCTGGAGAATTTCGCCGACGAGTTTTCGACGATCCTGGCGCGGCAAATCGACCGGCACAATTCGGATGATGTGTGATGGGTGCCTCGGTTCAAAAGGCGGGCGGACGTGGGTCGCGTCGTGGACGCGGCAGGCGCGGCGGCGCGCCGATGTCCGAGATCAACGTAACGCCATTTGTCGACGTGATGCTGGTTCTGCTGATCATCTTCATGGTCGCGGCGCCTCTGTTGACGGTCGGTGTCCCTCTGGAATTGCCCAAGACCCGCGCCGAACCCTTGCCGCAGGCACAAGAAGAACCGCTGACGATCAACATTGATGCGACAGGGGCAATCTTCATTCAAAAGACGGCGGTTGTCCCGGCAGAGTTGCTTCCAAAACTGACGGCCATCGCTGAACAGCGCGAGTCAAAGAAGATCTTCCTGCGCGCTGACCGGACGTTGGACTATGGTATCGTCATGCGAGTGATGGGCGATTTGAACGCAGGTGGTTTTCGGTCGATCGGTTTGGTGACCGATCAAGCCGTCGATGCACCGGCCGAGGCCACGCAATAGCATGAAGACCGGCGCGACCATATCAGGTTCCGCCCATCTGGCGCTGGTTGCGTTCGCGATCTGGGGCGTGGATTTTTTTTCAGCGTCCGAGACCGAGCCTCTGACAATCGCCGAGATCGAGCTGGTCGACGGAACCGAGTTCGATGCCGCATTGTCCACCGCGCCCTTCGTACAGTCCGAGGGACCGGCAGAGCTTTCGCCGCCGTCCGATGATCAGAGCGCACCGGATGCCGTGGACCAATCCGAAGACGAGACGGCGAGCACAGACGCGCCCACGCTTTCTGCGGCCGACGCACCGGAAGACACCCCGGTAAAGCCAGAGATCGCGCTGCCACCTCCACCGACCGAGATCCCGACGGAAGCGCCGCGGCCCTCGATTGCTGAGATCCCGTCGCCAGACTCGCTCGACCGGCAGGCAGCCGAACCCGAAAGCCCGGATGCGACCGAGCCCCAGCGCGCGGTTTCTGCAATCAGCGCGCCGTTGCCCAGCAAGCGTCCCGACCGTCCGCCAGATCCTGAGCCCGAACCCGATCTGAACGAACCGGAGCCTGAACGCGAATCCGCGACACTCGCCGAGGCAACACCGGAACAATCCGAGGATCAACTGGCGCCCGAGACAGACTCGACAACGCCGAACACCGATCCGTTGCAGCCCCTGGCCTCGACCGGTGAATCTGCCCCGGTGTCGAAACCCGCGCGTCCGCCGGAACCGGAACCCGAGCCCGAGCAGCAGAAGCCAGAAGAGCCGTCCGAAACCGCTCGCCCGGAACAGGAAGACTCGCCCAAGCCCGACCCGGAGGCAGCCCCGACCGAGGTGGCCAAAGATACTGATCCGGTCGAGGAAGAAGCACCAGAGGGCCCGGCCCCGCAGATTGCCAAGCTACCCGTCGCAAAACCCGCCGACAAAGCCGCGGCGGCCCTGGCGGCCTCGCGGACCGAGCAACAGAAGCGTGCCAGCCAGACTGCCGAGGCCAAACCAAAGGCAGCCGACAAACCAGCCAAACCAACTGGCAGTTCGGCGGTCAGAGCACCAAAGCTGTCGCGCGGCGAGCGCGATGCTCTGCGGATCGGTATCAAGAAGTATTACACCTACAATGGCGATCGCTCGGACCGTTCTCTGCGCGTGACGGTCCGCGTGAAACTGGACAAGCAGGGAAAGATCGTCGGCAAGCCCACTCTGCGTCAGGCTGCTGGTGGGACCGATGCCTCGCAAAGAGCCTTGTTCAATGCAGGCCGGCGTGCGATTTCGCGCGCTGCAAGTGCAGGCGAATTCCGCCGCTTGCCCGCAGATAAGTACGACCGCTGGAAGGTGCTGAACTTCCGGTTCTCAACGGATAAGATCGGGTTCTCATCATGATGTACCGCTTCGCCCAGATCCTCGCACTCACCCTTGCGATTTCCTTTATCGTTCCTTTCGCCGGTCTCGCGCAGGCTCAGGACATCGATGGCGAACCCCTGATTGATATCGACGACCCGGATTTTCAGCCGATCCCCATCGCGATCGCTGATTTTCTCGCCTCCGAAGCACTTGGCCAACGCGGTGTTGAGATCAGCCAGATCGTTGCCGCGGATCTGGAAAGCTCGGGCCTTTTCCGGATCATCCCGCGCGAGGCACATATCGGCAAGATCGAGGATTTCGACGTCGTCCCGCAATATACGGATTGGCGGGCGATCAATGCGGCGGCTCTGATCACGGGCACGGTGACCCAGGCGAGCGACGGGCGTCTGGTCGTCCAGTTCCGGGTCTTCGATACGGAAGCCGAAGAACAGCTCACGGGTCTTCAGATCCTTGCAGACCCCACGGACTGGCGCCGGGTTGGCCACAAGGTTGCGGATGGGGCCTACACCCAGATGACCGGCGAAGGACCGTATTTCGACAGTCGCGTGGTCTTCGTTGCGGAAAGCGGACCGAAGGGCGACCGCCGCAAACGCCTCGCGATCATGGACTATGACGGTGCGAATTTCCGGACCCTGCCGGATGCATCGGGTCTTGTGCTGTCGCCGCGCTTTGCGCCGAACGACCAGCAGATCCTCTATATCTCCTACAACACCGGTGCGCCGGAAGTGTATCTGATGAACCTGAACACCAACCAGCGCGAGCGGCTGGGAACGTTCCCGGGGATGACTTTCGCGCCGCAGTTCTCGCCCTCGGGGAACGAGGTGATCCTGAGCCTCGCGCAGGATGGCAACACCGATCTTTATGCGATGAACCTGTCCAACCGTCGCAAGCGCCGTCTGACGCGCAGCCCGGCGATCGAGACATCCCCGTCGTACAGCCCGGACGGATCGCAGATTGTCTTCGAAAGCGACCGGTCCGGACGCCCGCAGCTTTACGTCATGCCGGCCTCTGGCGGAGAGGGGCGTCGCATCAGTTTTGGCAGCGGGTCGTATGGTACGCCGGTCTGGTCGCCGAAGGGAGATCTGGTTGCCTTCACCAAAATGACGGGCGGACGCTTCCACATTGGGGTCATGCGCCCCGATGGTTCGGAGGAACGGCTTCTGACGACGAGCTTTCTGGACGAGGGTCCGACCTTTTCGCCGAACGGCCGGGTGCTGATGTTCTACCGCGAAAGCCCCGGCGCGCGCGGGACCGCACAGGTGATGAGCGTCGATGTTACCGGTATCAACCTTCGCGGTGTGAAAACCAATGGCCCAGGCTCGGACCCGGCATGGTCGCCAATGAGGAATTGAGTGCGATCACGAGATGGTGTGTGCACGGATTGTCACAGATCGTGACATCAGGTGCCGCACCCGCTCTTGCGCGAGATAGGGTGGGTTGGGATACTCGGGTGGCGAGACAGGGGCCGCTTGGGGGACACGATGTGAGACAGGCAAGGAGATCCTCATCATGAAACTGCTTCCAGTATTTGCGGTGCTCGCCGCTTTCGCCGTGGCCGCGTGATCGGACGACACGCCGCCACCGGCTGCTGAAACCGCGAACACACCGGCTGCGGCGCCGGGGGGGCCGGCACCCAACACGATTGAATACTTCAACCAGGTCGTGGGCGACCGTGTCTTCTTCGCGACCGATCAGCATACGCTGGATGCTCAGGCCCGTTCGACGCTGGATCGCCAGGCCCGCTGGCTGGCGGCCAATCCCGGCCGGACACTGACGATCGAAGGCCATGCCGACGAACGCGGCACCCGTCAGTACAACCTTGCCCTCGGCGCTCGGCGTGCCAACTCGGTGCGGCGCTATCTCGTCGGACAGGGTGTGGCCGCGAACACCTTGCGGGCCGTGACCTTCGGCAAGGAGCGACCTGCAGCTTTGTGCTCGGACGAAAGCTGCTGGTCCCAGAACCGCCGCGGCGTCAGCATTGTCGCAGGCGCACCGTCCAGCTGATGATGGACCGGCGTGGCCGCCCTGGTCGCGCCGGTGCGTCACCTGCATCTGGAGTACGATATGATTTTCCGTCCTTTCGCATTCATCGCAGTGCTTGCCATGTTTGCGCAGACTTCGACCGTTCACGGCCAGACTTGGACCGGCTCATCCTCACCGGAAGATCTGCGCTATCGGCTGGACGTTCTCGACGCAGAACTGGCTGACATCCGGGCACGTCTGGGTGGACAGGTCGGATCGGTTGTCAACACGCCTCAAAGCGGCGGCACCGGTGGCGGCGGAGTCTCGAGCGACCGGTTCAACCAGCTCGAAGGCGAGATCAGGCGCCTCACGGCTCAGGTCGAGCAGATGCAGAACCAGTTGACCCGGATTTCTCAGGACGCCACGCGCCGGTTCGGAGATATCGAGTTTCGTCTGAACGAACTCGAAGGCAACCCGACCGATGGGGCGGTGCAACCTTTGGGCGGTACGCCGTCGACTCAGGACTCGGTTGGGGCAGTCATCGAACCCAGGGTGTCAGTGTCGGAACAGGGAGATCTGGATCGCGCGGCACAAGACGTGGAACAGGGCAGGTTCGATCAAGCGGAAGATCGCCTGCGCCAGTTCCTGAACGAATTTCAGGGAAGTCCTTTGACTGCGGATGCCTGGTACTGGCTGGGGGAAAGCCAGTTCGTGCGGGGCCAACACGCAGAAGCAGCGCGCAGCTACCTGAACGGGTACAACTTTGACCGGCAGGGTCGGGAAGCGTCCAAGAACCTCTACAAACTGGGTGTGACGCTGGGCAGGTTGGGCCAGTTGAACGAGGCCTGCCTGACATTGCGCGAAGTCGGCGCGCAGTTTCCGAACTCGGCAGAGGTTGGACAGGCCAGCGCCGAAGCCGACCAATTGACGTGTGGTTGACCACACATCCCAGAACATTGACGAAGAGTTTCGCGCTGCTCTGCGCCGCCTGATCCCGGAGCGGTGTGACGTGTTGGGCGTTGCTGTGTCGGGGGGTGGAGATTCCATGGCCTTGCTGGAACTCGCCGCGTCCAGCGGGTTTTGCGATCGCATCGTCGCGGCGACGGTTGATCATGGCCTGAGGGCCGAGGCACGGGCCGAAGCGCAACTGGTGGCTTCCCGTTGCGCCACCCTTGGCATCTCGCACAGTCTTCTCTCACTGCCGTCCTTGCCTGAAGCAGGGAACCTCAGTGCGCGCTTGCGGGACGCGCGGTACGGTGTTCTGGCGTCATGGGCCAAGGGAAGGTCCGCGCGCGCTGTTCTACTCGGTCACACGATGGATGATCAGGCCGAGACGGTTCTGATGCGTCTGGCGCGGGGTTCCGGCGCCGAGGGTTTGAGCGGCATGGCCCCTGTGCGCGAGGTCGAAGACGTTCAGTTCTTGCGTCCACTGCTGAGCTTACGGCGCCAGGATCTGAGATCATGGCTGGCTGCACGGGAAGTCCCATGGTCGGAAGATCCGACCAACGACGACAAAAGCTTTGATCGTGTGAAAGCCCGTCATGCGTTGGAGGTTCTCACACCACTCGGCATCGATGTGCCGGGACTGGCGGCGACCGCAGACAGGCTTCGGCGCCAGGGTGAAGTGCTGACGACCGCAGCCAAGGATTTGGCAACTCAAGCCTGCCGAGAAAACGGCGGCACCGTGGCGATCGATCGCGAAGCCTTGCGTCGGGCCGTTTCCGACACCGGGATGCGTGTGCTCGCCGATGTTTTGCGCCGCACTGGTGGGCATGTCTATCGGCCCCGATTTCGCGCGCTCCTACCGCTCTATGAAAAGACGGTGAGCATCGAGGTTACTCGGACGACGCTTGGTCGATGCCTGATCGATCTTACCCCGAGCCAGATCCTCATCCGACGCGAACCTGGCACGGCGCTGGACGACGGGGCACCGGAAAGCTAAACCTGTCGCACCGGCCTTAACTCCTGATGCTTTATCCCTATGTTACGGTGTCTGGCGTACATGCCGAATGAAATCGATGACCGAGAGGACCTGACCCTTGGGCAATGCAAAGAACCTCGTCTTTTGGGGCATCCTGATTCTTCTGATGGTAACGCTGTTTAGCGTGTTGCAGGATGGATCCGGATCGGGACGCAGCAGCACGATCCCATTCTCGGAGTTCCTCCAAAAAGTTGAGAATGACCAGGTTTCGCGTGTCACGATCGATGGCGAGAACATTGAGGTCATCACGACGGACGGCCAGCGTCTCCAGACAGTCCAGCCCTACGGCACCGACATCATTGCTGATCTGCGCGAGCACGGCGTGGCATTCACGGCCGAACCGCAGGAGCGCAGCTTCCTCTCGATGATCAGCTTCTACCTGCTGCCGATGCTGCTGCTTCTCGGGTTCTGGTTCTTCATGCTGAATCGGATGCAGGGCGGCGGGCGCGGCGCCATGGGCTTTGGAAAGTCCAAGGCAAAGCTGCTGACCGAACGTCAGGGCAAGGTGACGTTTGACGACGTTGCCGGGATCGACGAGGCCAAGGAGGAGCTCGAGGAAATTGTCGAGTTCTTGAAGGATCCACAGAAGTATAGCCGTCTGGGTGGTAAGATCCCCAAGGGTGCTTTGCTGGTCGGACCTCCGGGCACTGGTAAGACGTTGCTGGCGCGGGCCATCGCGGGCGAGGCCGGCGTGCCGTTCTTCTCGATCTCGGGTTCCGATTTCGTCGAGATGTTCGTCGGCGTCGGTGCGTCGCGTGTGCGCGATATGTTCGAACAGGCGAAGAAGAACGCACCCTGTATCGTTTTCATCGACGAAATTGACGCTGTCGGTCGCCACCGTGGCGCCGGATATGGCGGCGGCAACGATGAGCGTGAACAGACTCTGAACCAACTTCTGGTCGAGATAGACGGGTTCGAGGCGAACGAAGGCGTTATCCTGATCGCTGCAACCAACCGTCCGGACGTCCTCGACCCGGCTCTGCTGCGTCCTGGCCGCTTCGACCGTCAGGTCACCGTGAACAACCCCGACATCAAGGGGCGGGAGAAAATCCTTCAGGTCCACGCGCGTAAGGTTCCGCTGGCACCGAACGTCAATCTGCGTGACATCGCACGGTCGACGCCGGGCTTCTCGGGCGCAGACCTCGCAAACCTGGTGAACGAGGCCGCATTGGCGGCGGCGCGGGCCGAAAAGCGTCTTGTTACGATGGACGACTTCGAGTTCGCGAAGGACAAGGTGATGATGGGCGCAGAGCGCCGCTCGATGGTCATGCGTCCGGAAGAGAAGGAAATGACCGCTTACCACGAAGCAGGTCACGCGCTCGTCGGCTGGTACATGCCGCAACATGACCCGATCTACAAAGCAACAATCATACCGCGTGGTCGCGCTTTGGGCCTCGTCATGCCGGTACCCGAGCACGACACCCATTCGGTCACTAAGACCAAGTACACCTCGCAGCTTGCCATGGCGATGGCCGGTAAGGCGGCCGAAGAAATCAAATACGGGGCCGAGAACGTTACCTCGGGTGCCACGTCGGATATCCAGCAGGTCAGCCGCATTGCGCGCGCGATGGTCACGCAGTTCGGGATGTCGGACATGGTCGGCAACATCGACTACGCAAACCAGCAGGACAGTTTCCTCGGCGCCTACTCGGCAGGCACCACGCGGATTTCCGGCGCGATGCAGAAGACCATCGACGAAGAAGTCAAACGCATGATCGACGAGGCGTACGACACCGCAAAGAACATGCTGCTCGATAAGAACGAGGAGTTCGAGAGGATTGCGCAAGGGCTTCTGGAGTACGAGACGCTCACGAACGACGATCTGCGCAAGATCATCGCCGGTGAGCCGCTTGACCGTGACGATGATGACGACACTCAGACGACGTCGTCGAGCGGTGGACATTCGGCAATTCCCAAGGCAGGCAAGCCGCGCCGTGGTGACTCTGAGCCCGATCCAGACATGGAACCTCAGCCGAACTAAGCCGCGACAACAAAAAAAGGCCGGGTTTCCCCGGCCTTTCGCTTTCTCGGGCTCTCGTAGGTCTAAGGGAGCATGTTTGACGTTGGCTCGAAACCGTCCAGGCTTTGCGCTTCGACTTTACGCAGCAGTTCAATGAAACCGGCAACCTGATGTTCCGCCGTCGCGTGGCCCTTGTCTGCGGTGGCGAGCGATGCGTCTCCGACAGTCCCGTCTACGTTCAGGTCTGACGCAATCCATCCGTATGAAATCGGCCCGATCGGAGAGATCGTGGACGTCTCGGCGGTAGACCGGAACTGCGTCGCGTGGGACATGTCCACCGTCTCGGGCCGGAAGGCCAGCATCAACGAGGTTTCGACGTCCCCGCCGTGGATGCCAAAGTTCCGCTCGAACTCGGAGTACATGCCCTCCGGGTGGCCAAAGGCCCCCCACTGGCACTTCACCGCGAACATGCCCGCCTGAACCCGCAACTCGCGCGACAAGATCGAGATCAGATCGAGATTGCCGCCATGCGAATTGACGATGACGATCTTGCGAACCCCGGCACGGCGGACCGAAAGCCCGATCTCGACCCAGGCCTTCAGCGCGGTTTCGGCGGTCAAGGTCAGCGTGCCCGGCGCATGCAGATGTTCATTCGACTTGCCGACCGCCTGGATTGGCAGAATGCGGATATCCAGATCTTCGGGGCAACGGGACCGCAAGACATCCAGCATCCCGGCGTTGATCATTGTATCGACACCGACCGGCAGATGCGGACCATGCTGTTCGATGGCAGCCGTCGGCAGGATCGCGATGGTCTTCATCGGATCGATGCCGACATATTCGGTTGTGCGGTAATCGGCCCAATCTAGGCGTCGGGTCATGCCGCGGTCTCCGGCACATAAGTCGCGTCCAGCCGGCTGCGCAAGTAATCCGCGCCAGTGACCGGAGCGTATTTCGCATCCCCCGTGCCGGGCAACGCCGAGATCACGGCATCCGGGTTCGGATCCATGAAGAACGCGATAGAGCGGCGCTGCCGCTTTGGCGCGCGTACGCGATGCGGGGTCGAGACATAGATGTCATTGGTCCAACGCATCAGGCAGTCACCGATGTTGACCACGAAAGCACCGGGAACGTGCGGCACATCGGTCCAGTCCCCGCCCCGCGGACGAACTTGCAGACCAGCCTCGGCGTCCGTCATCAAGAGCGTAATCGAACCATAGTCCGTATGCGCCCCTGCGCCGATCCCCGCGCCATCTCCCGGCGGGTAGTGCAACAGCCGAAGCGTCGCCATCGGGGCGGAAAACGAAGGGTGGAAATGCTCTGGCGGCAGGCCCAGATCCAGGGCGATCGCACGGTGCAGGCCACGGCCCAGATCAAGCACAGCATCAAAGTAGTCCAGTACCGTTTCCCGGAAGCCCGACTGCCCAACTGGCCAGACATTGACACCCCGGAAAGGCTCGCCCGAAAGCACGCGCGGGTCGTCGGGTGCCAGATCCAGACCGATGTTGAATGCTTCCTTCTGGTCCGTCTGGTCCGAGGTATCGTCCAGATTCTCGGTCCCCAGCGCGGCCCACCCGCGAATATGCGGGTTCTGACGGATATCAAGCGCTTCTTTCTCAGGCTTTGGCAGTGCAAAGAATCCATCAGCGGCAGCGAACGTCCTGTCAATCAGGTCGGCATCGATCCCGTGACCCGTCAACATCATGAAGCCTGAGCCGCGAAATGCCTGACCGAGGGCTGTTACAAAGGTCTCGGTATCACGCCCCGTCGCGAAACCCTGCCAGTCGAGTACCGGAATCATCGAGATCCCCCTGCCATCAATCTGTCCATCGTCCTGCGAACCCGCATCAAGTGCTTGTCTCTCGTCTTGGGCGTCGAGGCGTCCATCAGATAGTGCGCAAGGAACGTCGTCCGGCAGCGCTTGGCACATAAGATTCTGATGCCGCGCAGGATCACTCTGCGCCCCGGAAAGCCGATGAACCGTGTCAACCACCAGGACGCACCGCAGGTGGTAAATACACCAAGGCGCGTGATGTGGGTCAATGTCGGGCGAATATCGCCGCCATCCGGCATCTCGCCGGCCACGCCCGGCAACAGCACACGGTCGAGCCACCCCTTCAGCATGGCAGGATGCGCATACCACCAGGTCGGATAGACGAATATCAAGGTGTCGCACCAGCGGATCGCTTCGACATGCCTGGCAACAGTCGACGTGTTATCGGGAACCGTCTCATAGATCTCGAACTCCGCCAGCGACAGCAGCGGATCGAAACCCTCTGCATACAGATCCAGCACCTGAATTTCAGCGCCCACCGCCTTGGCGCGTTCGACCACCAGATCGCGGATGGCGGCGTTGAAGCTTTTCGGATTGGGATGGCAATAGACGACAAGGACGCGCATCACAGCGCCGCCATTTCCGACCCGACGCGTTCAAGGAACACACCTCGCTTCGCGTCCGTGGCGTTGTTCATGCCATAGAGCGCCAGGTAGCGCATCTTGGCATGGGCATGACAGACGTATCGCAGGTGACGCGTGACGATCTTGCGCGGCGGATCTCCGGCCAGGAACGCGCGCTGGCGCGCCCCGCCATATGTCGTCACCGCTGCAAGACGCCGGATGTTCTGCAGATTGGGTTGCACCTTGTGATCGGCGATGTTGAACGACACGCCGGGTAAGAAGACACGATCGAAAAAACCCTTCAGCACGGCAGGATATCCGAAATTCCAGACCGGAAAGACCAGGACAAGCGCCGTCGCTGCGCGCAAGCGTTCAACGTATTCGCGCACCGGCTCGATGTTCCCGGGCTCGTCATGATAGGCGCGCCGCTCTGCGGCGGTCAGGACCGGATTGAAACCCTCGGCGTTGAGGTCGCAATCGTCGACCTCCCAGTTCTGAGACAGTTCGTCGACCACGCGGGTGTGAAGGGCCGCCGAAAAGCTCTCGTCACAGGGATGCGCAAACAGAACCAGCGCACGCGGCATGGGACGCTCCTATTCGGCGGCTTGAAGCTTTGGGTAGGCGTACATTCGCTCGAAGCCCCAGTCCGGATCGTCCCAGGCGATCATCTTGCCGGGGTTGAGTAGGCCCTTGGGGTCAGCCTCGCGCTTGAACGCCAGTTGCCGGTCATCGACGGTCTGGCGCCCACCTTCCTCCAACGTGTAGCGGTGCGGGGTGAAGACCATGCAGCCAAGCTCTTCGTGGATGCGCACAATCTCGTCGAGCCGCTCTTCTGTGGTGAACTTCACGATCGGCAGGCCGCTGAACAGCGTTGTGCCATGTTCGCGGAAGACCTCGAGATGTTGCAGCACTTCACCGCCAAAGGCCTCGCGGATCGATTGTACCTTGGCGATCGGATCCGGATGGCCGTAGCGCACCTGAAGGTAAGTGATCGACGGGTCAACCTTCAGCGCACGCAGGGTCGTGTGGTTCCAGCCATACTCGAAGATCGGCCCCGGTCCGCGCGCCCAATCGTTGTCGGTGGATTGATAGATCACTTTCGCGCCTGCTCGCCGCGCGGTGAACGTGTCGAACCCATCCATCGAGTGCGGCGCGACCATCAGGGCAATCACGTGGGTCTCGGGCGTGACGTGTGGCTTGACGCGCTGGAAGTAGTCGTGCGCGATAGGCGCCTCAAAGGGCGTGATTAGCTTGACCAGGATGCCGTCCTCGTTCGCCAGATCGAGCGAGTACTGCATCGCGTCGCCGAAGTCATCGAAGGCCACAAACATCTCGACCCAGTCGTAGGCGGGCGCCAACGGCATTTCGATCTCGGTGATGATCCCGTTCGTGCCATATGCGTGGCTGACCCGGGCCAGTTCCTCGCCCCGGAAATCGAGCACGCGCGGCTCTTCCTCCATGGTCACGACCCGCAGACGGATGATGTTGCCGAGATCACGCAATGATCCCCAGGTGACCGAGCCGACACCGCCCGATCCTCCGGCGATGAAGCCGCCAATCGTCGCCGTCGCCCAGGTCGACGAGAACATCCGGATCTCCTGGCCCGAATGTTCTTTGCAGGCAGCATCCAGATCCTTGAGCAGGACACCGGGTTCCGACACGACGCGGCCGGGATGGATCTCGCGCACCTTGTCCATGTGGCGCAGGTGCATGACGCAGCCGCCCGCAAGCGGCATGGCCTGGCCATAGTTGCCCGTGCCCGCGCCGCGCGTGGTGACCGGGCAGTCATGGGCGTAGCAGGTCTTGAGAACCTCAATGATCTCGGCCTCAGAACGCGGTGCGACGACGAAATCGGCGGTCACGTGATCCAGACGGTCCTTCAGGACGGGTGAGTACCAGAAGAAATCGCGGCTCTTGTTCCGGATCAGCGTGTCATTCTGTTCGATATCAAGATGGCTCAGGGCTTCCTTCGCGGCGGCGACGTTGGGTGTCATGCGGGCTCCATCAGATCATCGAGTTCCGAGTAATCGGGAAGGGTACGGTCGATCTGTTCACCACCGCGCACGACGATGCGGTCGGATTGCGGGCGGGACATCAGTTCGGTGAAATTTCTTGCCTTGCAGATCACCAGATCGGCGGGCGCACCGGGCGCAAGGGAGGGGAGTTTGAAGCCCGAAGCCTTTGCGGGATTGGTGAGAAAGGCGTTGACCCAGTCAGCATCGGAGTGGTCGAGATGGGCAATGCGCGTCGCCTCTCGCATCACCTCCAGCATATCCAGATCGCCGTAGGCATAGAATGGATCGCGCGTGTTGTCCGAGGCGAAGCTGACATTGGTCCCGCGTGCCTTCATCTCGTGCACCAGCGTCACGCCGCGATAGCGCGGAGTGCGTTTGGCGTGGCGGTCCTGAAGATAGAGATTGCAAAGCGGCAGAGACACCACGTTGATCCCCGCCTCAGCCACCAGACCCAAGGTCTCCAGCGCCTCGGCCTCGGGCTGTGTCGAGAGCGAGCAGCAATGACCGACCGTCACCGGGGCTTGGAAGCCGGCTTCCAGAACGATTTCGGCAATCACGCGCAAAGTCGCGACCGAGGAATCCAGCGTTTCATCCACGTGGAAATCAGCGTCCAGACCGCGCGCTTCGGCCATGCGGAAGAACAGCCGTAACTTGTCTTCAAGCTCGGGATCGGGATAGGTCACGGCCCCAAGGACGCCCTGGGACTGCGCGACGATATCGGCGATCTTCGTGAACTCAGGTGTATCGCCAACCCGGTCGATACCGACAAGGCACACCGCCTGCAGGTCGATCCGACCCGCCCAATCAGAGCGGATCTCGCGAATGACCGGCCAAGATATATCCTCTTGCGGGGGGATCGAATCGATATGCGTGCGGATGGCACCCGTCCCGTGGACGTAGGCGGATCGCAGCGTGAAGTCGATCCGACGGCGGACATCATCGGCTGACCATCGGGCAGCGCGGTCTTCGCCGACGCTGCTGAGCGCGCCCATGAACGTGCCATCCGGATTCGGCGTACGGCCCCAGATATGCCCCTTGTCGAGATGCGTGTGCATGTCGACGAATGTCGGAAAGACCATCGCACCCGCCATATCGATGGTCTCGCCAATGCCGGGTTTCGTCAGCCTTCCATCGGCGATACTCAGATCGATCCGAGCCGCCTCGTCCGTCGAGCCAACAAGGCAACCGGGAGCGGTCAGGTTCGCAAGCGTCAACGGTCCTTTTGGAAGTGTGCGGAAATCCATTATCCCTCTCGCTTGACGGCGCTCTCATGCCACTTTCGCAGCAATAGATGTGAGACGAAGGACAAAAGCGCGAAGATCGCGATGCCCGTGGCGGCGATCAAGATAAGGGCCGCGAACATGCGCGCGATGTTCAGGCGATATCCTGCCTCCTGTATCAGGCCCGCCAGACCGACGCCGATCCCGCCGGACCCTGCGACCAGTTCGGCTACGACAGCACCGATCAAGGACAAGCCTCCCGCGATCCGAAGACCTCCCAGGAAATAGGGCAACGCGGATGGAAGTTGCAGATACCGCAGCCGCTGCCAGCGCGTCGCGCCGTAGATCCGGAACAGGTCTCGCAGATTGTGATCGGCCGAATTCAGACCCAGCGTCGTGTTCGACAGCACCGGGAAAAAGGCGACGATCCAGGCACAGATCAGCAGGCCGGCGACCTTGGAGTCGACATAGATGAAGATCAGCGGCGCGATCGAGACAACTGGCGTGACCTGCAAGATCACAGCGTACGGATAAAGCGACATCTCTATCAGCCGGGATTGCGTGAACAGCACAGCCAGGCCAACCCCGAAGATCACTGCCAACGCCAGTGCCGCGGCGGTCACGGCAAGGGTCAGAACCCAGGCGTCGAAGAACACGGCCTGCCCTTCAATCAGGCTGTTCAGCACCCGGCCCGGCCCCGGCAAGATGTAATGCTTGATGTCGTACCAGACGACGATCCGGTCCCAAAGGAACACCATCAGAGCCATCACGATCAGGGGTAGCGCCCAACTGCCCCAGCGTTCGAACCGCGCCCGGTTCAGCCGCGCGCGCTCGTCGGCGTCGATCTCGGCCGGAACCGTGACAGGAGTATCGATCACGTCGGTCATGCTGCCTCTCCCATCGCGACGTGCAGGGCGTCGGAGGTTTCGCGGCAATAGGCTGCGTACTCTGCCGAGGTGCGGAACGCCTCATCACGCGGATAGGGTTGATCGACCTGCAATTCGCGGATCACACGCCCCGGTCGTGCCGCCATGACGACGATGCGATCCGACAGGAAGACGCTTTCGAAAACCGAGTGGGTCACGAAGATTACGGTGCAGCCGATCTGCGCCTTCATTGCCAGAAGATCGTTGTTCAGCTTGAAGCGCGTAATCTCGTCGAGGGCTGCGAAGGGTTCGTCCATAAGGATCAGACGGGGCTTGGTGACCAGCGCACGTGCAATCGAGACCCGCATCTTCATGCCGCCAGACAACTCGCGCGGGTAGGCATCGGCAAAACCGTCCAGACCAACCAGTCCCAGCGTGCGCGTGATATCGTCGGCGACCGATGCAAATGCCTGACCGCGCAAACGCATCGGCAGCCAGACATTCTGTGCGACCGTCGCCCAGGGCATCAGTGTTGGTTCCTGGTACACCACGCCCAGATCCCCGGTGTCGTGATCACCCTTCCAGCGCACGGCTCCGGCGGTTGCGGTCATGAGGCCCGAGATCAGGCGCAAGGCCGTGGACTTGCCGCACCCAGATGGTCCCAACAGCGAGATAAAGTCGCCCTGACCGACTTTGAGATCCATGTCCTTGAGCGCGACGACGCCACCGCCGAACGTTTTGCCGACACGGCTCATTCTCAACAGCTCTGGACGTTCTCCGATGGGGAGCTGAACGGTCATGGGCGGGTTTCCGAAGATGGCTTGGGATGGGTGTTACCCACCCCGTGCCGTTAGCGTGTTTACTTCTTGAGGTCCATACCGACACCCTGGCCAGAGAACGAGGCATCGAACGCTGCCTTCCAGTCGAGGCCTGCGTCGATGATCCCCGCAGCAACCATCTTGTCGTCGAAGTCGCCGACTTCCATCTTGTCGTAGAAGTCGCCGACCTTCTGCTCGGTGATCACACCGATGCCTTTCGTCTCGGCGTCGCCGCTGTCGACGATGCCGTTGGCGAGCATTTTTTCGATGGCATACGCGATCTTGTCGTCTGACATTTCGGGATTGTCGCCCTTGATCAGTGCGTTCGCCGCCGCGTTGTCACCGTAGAGATACGTGTACCAGCCCTTGATCGAGCCTTCGACAAAGCACTTCACGGCTTCGGGGCGATCCTTGATCGTGTCGGCCATGGTCTCGATGGTGGTCGCGTAGGTCGAGTAGCCCGCGTCCGCGATCAGGAAGACATTCGGCGTGAAGCCGCCCTCTTTCTGCACCAGAAACGGTTCCGACGACAGATAACCCTGCATGCCCAACTTGCTGTCCGCCAGGAACGGCGCAGGGTTGAACGTGTACGGGCGGCGTTGGTCGGCGGTAAAGCCGTACTCGGCGATCATCCACTTGTAGAACGTCTGGAAGCCGTTATCGCCGATCAGCAGTGTGAGATCTTTCAGGTCCTCCCAGCTATCCGCCTCGCCCGGGTGGGCCAGAATGACCTGTGGGTGCTTCTGGAAGATCGCCGCAACAGAGACGACCGGGATGCCTTCCTTCACGGCATTGAATGCGCCCAGCATATCGCCGCCCATGTGGAAATCGATCTTCCCGGCGAGCAGCAGCGCCCGGTTGTTCACCTGCGGTCCGCCGGGGACAATGGTCACGTCCAGGCCGCAGGCCGCATAGGTGCCATCGGCGACGGATTGGTAGAAACCACCATGCTCGGCCTGGGCCAGCCAGTTGGTTCCAAAGGCAACTTTCTCGGCGGCAAAGGCGGTGGAGGCGGTGGAGGCGGTCAGGGCGGCTGCCAGCGCGGCGCCTGCACAGGTCTTCGTGAGAGAGATCATGGCGGACTCCTTGTGATTCGATCAGACCGAAGATGAAGCGCACCACGGCGCCAAGGCAAAGTGTCAGAGTGCACTCCAGCAAATTTTTTGCTCATTTGCCCTGAATTGGAGCAAACGAGCGCGCGGCACGCGTCAAATGACTATCGGATCGGCACTTGCGGACCAGTGTTCATCCGGACACGATACGCGCGAAACCTCGTGACCGACGCCAGAGATCCCAGATGTTCAAAGCCCTCGCCCCCGATGGCATCCGTCCCCCGTTTGCCAGCTATTCACACGGGATCGAGGTGCCGCCCGGGTACCGTATGGCTGTCCTGTCCGGTCAATTGGGCGTCGATGTCGCCGACCGGGCGCCGGAAGACCCGCGCGCGCAGGCCAAGATCTGTTTTGGCAATATCGATGCCATCCTGGCCGAGGCGCGGATGACCCGCGCCCATGTCGTCCGGATCAATGCCTACGTGACCGACCGGGCACACATGACGGGCTATATGGCGGCCCGTGATGCCTGGATCGAAGGGCTGGATCCGCCGCCTGCCTCGACCCTGATGATCGTGGCGGGGTTCACGCGGCCCGAGTTCAAGGTCGAGATCGAGGTACTTGCCGCCGCGCCAGCCTGATCGCCCAAGGGCAGGTCTGAAGCGAGAACATCGACGTGAAATCTCGCGTGAAACCCCGCATGACTTTTGTCACGTAATTTTCCATTAAGCGGATATCGCCGTCGCGCCTGCGCCTCGAGCTCATCGCAGCGGTCCCGTGTCTGCGGAGCAGCATGTCATGCTGCGCCGCGCATGGGACACCGCCGTACCTGGGGCGGATCCATGCTCTCCCGGGTCAGGCACCGGACCGGGCACGATTGATGATCTGTTCGATAATCTCGCGGCCTGTTCCCTGTGCGGCCAGGTCGGCGACCCGATCGGCCAAGTCGGCGCAGCCGCTTTGCTCGGACAGGATCTCGACCAAACTGCGCCCGTCCTCGCGGGCTGTTTTCGCGGCGGGTTTGACCAATGATTGTGCTTTGGCCCGGGGCATGTCGCTGGCGAGGGCGAAACTTGCCGCTTCGGCCAGGGCTGCACCGCCATCGAGTGCCAATGTGCGGTCCATGGCCGACACATCCGGTGTCAGCGCGTCGAGCGTGGCGCGCAGGGACCGCAGGCTTGCACCCGCACAGCTCATCGCCTGCGGGATCACCAGCCATTCCAACACACATGCGGTGGAGTCGCGATCCTCGTGGTGATGCATCGCCAGTGTCGCAGGCGTGGTCAGCGTTGCCGCGTAGCGCCCGAGTGCAACTGTCACCTCGGCGCTGACGGGGTTGGACTTGTTCGGCATGGTCGACGATCCACCCCCGCCCGCAAGCCGCACCTCGGCAATCTCGCGCCGGGCAAGCAACAGCACATCGCCCGCGATCCGTGCGGCGGCGCCTGCGGTACTTGCGCACCAGCCGGTCAAATCCGCCGCAAAGGCACGGTTCGTGTGCCATGGTGATGAGGCTTCAAGATCGAGTTCTCGCGCAAGGGCATCGATGATCGCCGGGCCATGCGGAGCAACCGCCGAGTTCGCGCCAGAGGCACCTCCGAACTGCACACGCGTGCAGATCGATCGGACGGCCTGGAGGCGGTCGCGCTGATCCAG
>JBHJIZ010000077.1:0-34844 GCA_050043005.1 Paracoccaceae bacterium | reverse complement strand
AATGCACCCGCTGCGGTCGGCACGATGCAGTCTGGGCGTCACGAGTATCCGTTCCGGCTATGCCGCTCTCAGAACGAGCAGCGTGATCGCGTCAGCCGAAAGTCGGGTAAAACTTGCCACCTGGCGAGAGCGTGAAAATCTCGCAGCCATCCTCGGTGACGCCGATCGAATGCTCGAACTGCGCCGACAGAGATTTGTCTCGCGTCACAGCCGTCCAACCATCCGACAGTGTTTTCGTCTGCGGCGCACCAAGATTGATCATCGGCTCGATCGTGAAGAACATGCCGGGACGCAGCACGGCGCCATCACCTTTTCGACCGTAGTGCAGAACATTCGGGGCGTCATGGAACACGCGGCCCAGGCCGTGACCGCAAAAGTCCCGGACCACACCGCAGCGTTCCCCTTCCGCATAGCTTTGAATCGCGTGGCCAATATCGCCAAACGTGTTCCCGGGCCTGACCTCGGCAATCCCGCGCATCAACGCCTCGTGCGTGATCTCGATCAGCCGTTCTGCACGGCGGTTCGGATGTCCGGCGACGTACATGCGCGAAGTGTCGCCGTACCAGCCGTCGATGACCGCCGTCACGTCGATATTGAGGATGTCGCCATCCTTCAGTTTCTTCGGACCCGGGATACCGTGACAGACGACATGGTTGACCGAAATGCAGCTCGCGTGCTGATAGCCCCGATAGCCGATTGTCGCTGACGTCGCCCCGCCCGCCTCGACGAATTCCCGGATACGCGCATCGATGTCCTCGGTCCGCGCGCCGGTCACGACATGCTCGCCGATCATATCCAGACATTCTGCCACGAAGCGGCCAGCCCTGTGCATGCCCGCAAAATCCTCCGGGGCGTAGAGGCGGATGCCCTCTGGCGTGCGCCGTTCGCGGCCCTCGGCTATGTTCATCTTCATCCCGGCTTCACCCCGGCAGTCTCAGGATCAACCCCAAGCGGCCCGACATAGGGCACAGGGCTCTCCAACGTGATTCGGTGAGTATCTAGCATACAACGCCAAACAAGAACCTCGACCCCCCGCGCCGTCGCAAGCGCGAACGCCTTGGCATAGGCTGGATCGATGTCGCGCGCGAGGTCGAAACGGTCCGGCGTCGTCATCTGAATGACGTAGAGCATGACAGCGCGATGGCCCGATGCGACCTCATCTGCCAGGTCTGACAAATGCTTGGCGCCCCGTGCGGTTACGCTGTCCGGGAACTCGGCCAAACCGGCCTCGCGTTCAAGGTGAACGTTTTTCACTTCGACATACGCGTCCGGCAGACCCTCGGCCTGCAAGAGGAAGTCGATACGCGAGTTCCTGCCATAGCGCTGCTCGGGCCTGATCACGTCGTACCCGGCGAATTCGGGAATCAGGCGTGCGGCAAGCGCCTCGGCTACCACCTTGTTCGGCACGCCTGTATCGCTCCCGGCCATCCCGCCGCCGGGCAGTTCGACAAGGCGCCACGTGAATTTCAGTTTGCGCTTGGGATCATCGTTTGGTTCGAGCCAGACATCCCGTCCCGGATCCGAAAGCCCCATCATCGAGCCCGGATTGGCGCAATGCGCCGTCACAACCCTGCCATCGCTCAACTCGACATCCGCGAGGAAGCGTTTATCCCGGCTCATCAATCGACCTGGGATCAGTGGGCGCGCAAATTCCATGAGCCCTATCAAGCCACACAAGGAGCGAAGTCCATGACCCAGCCAACGGCGGCGATGCTGGTGATCGGGGACGAGATCCTCTCGGGCCGCACCCGCGACTCGAATGCCCATCATCTGGCAAACGTGCTCACCGACGCGGGCGTGAGCTTGACCGAAATTCGCATGATTCCAGATGACCACGAGATCATCGCGACCGCCGTGAACGAACTGCGCGCGCGCGTTGATCATCTGTTCACCTCCGGTGGCATCGGCCCGACCCATGACGATATCACGGCCGACAGCGTGGCAGCCGCCTTCGGCGCGCATATCGGTATTCGCCCGGATGCACGGGCGATCCTTGAGGAAGCCTATTCCAAACGCGGGATGGAGGTGAATGAAGCCCGCCTTCGCATGGCGCGCATCCCGGACTGTGCGGCACTGATCGAGAATCCGGTCTCGTCGGCGCCCGGCTTTAGCTTGGGGAACGTGCACGTGATGGCGGGCGTGCCGGCCGTCTTTACCGAGATGGTCAAATCAGTTGTCGCCACAATCGAGGGTGGCGCACCTTTGCTTTCATGGTCATTTCGCTGTCATATCGGCGAGGGCGATCTGGCCGGGCCACTCGGAGATTGCGCCGCAGAGTATCCAGACGTCTCGATGGGATCCTACCCTTTTGGCGGGGGGGCTGGCGCCGTGCTGATCCTGCGCCATACCGAATTGACCCGGCTGTCGGAGGCGGCAAACGCCCTGCGGGTTGCTCTTGACCCGCTCGGCGGCGCAGAGGCCGAAACACCCCCCAACTGAGATGCCGTCTGTCCATCATACCTTGAGATGCTCGTCGGCATGAAACCCACGGGCCTGTTCATCATATTCGCCGCATGCCTGATCCCCTGGGTCTGGCTGCCATCGATCGGACAGGGGCGCGATCTCATCGCACTCGTCAGCCAGTACATCGGGGTGATTGCCCTGATCGTGATGGCTTTCGCGCAACTTATCGCAACCCGGCTGCCCGGGGTCGAAACCGTCTTCGGCCCTCTCGACCAGAGTTACCGCCTGCACAAATGGCTGGGCATCAGCGCAATGGTCGCGATACTTCTGCACGACACGATCGATGCGGATATGCGCGGGCTGGGCAGTGAGACGCTGTTGAACGAGGCCGCTGAAACCGCAGGCGAGATCAGCCTGTACGGACTGCTGATCCTCGTCGTCATCACTATCGCCACGTTTATCCCCTACCATCTATGGAAATGGACGCACCGGCTCATTGGCATCTTCTTCGTGCTTGGGGCGGCGCACTACCTCTTCATTCTCAAGCCATTCAAGAACGGTGATCCACTTGGTCTCTACATGGCGGTAGTTTGCGGCATCGGAGTTCTCGCATACCTCTACACATCGGCGCCGCGTGGCCTGCGTCCGGCTCGCCGCTATACGATAAAGAGCACCGAGGCGGAGGGATCGGCGCTGGCTGTCGAAATGGCGCCACAAGGCGGAGGGTTCCGTCACACGGCCGGGCAATTTGCATTCTTCGCGTTCGACGGCGCGGGACTGCCCGAGCCACATCCGTTCACGATCTCAAACGCGCCGCGGTCAGATGATAGTCTCCGGGTCACGATTGCACCCCTTGGCGACCTGACCAACAGCTACACTCGGGCGCTGAACAGCGGGCAGAGTGTTCGGGTTGAAGGCGCATTCGGCCACTTCGGGCGGTCGCTCAAGGGCCAGCAGATCTGGATCGGTGCTGGCGTAGGGATTACGCCGTTCGTCGCTTTGGCAGAAGCACTGTCAGACGGCGATGGTCCCGTCCAACTTATTTACGCCGTTCGCACGCGCGGCGACGCAGTTCACGTGAAGCATCTGCACGACATCGCAGCTGGGAAGAAAAACCTGGACCTGACAATCTGGGAAAGCGCGGAACGGGGGCGGCTTGATCCAGTTTCAATCGCAGAAATTTCCGGTCACAGCCTCACCGATTGCCGTGTTCTGTTCTGCGGTCCAGGGGATATGAGGCGCGCACTTGCCGTTGGTTTGCAGCGTCACGGCGTCAGCCAGAGGCGTTTTCAGTATGAGGAGTTCGAACTTCGCACTGGGTTGGGCGTGCGGGCGTTCCTGAAGTGGCTCGGAGCACGCAGCTAGGCGGCGCGCGCGATCCTGTCCCGGGGCGGCGAGTAAACCGCCCCGAAGACCGTTCAGAGTGCGCCTTCCAGTTCAGGCAGCACGTCGAACAGGTCGGCCACGAGGCCGTAGTCGGCAACCTGGAAGATCGGAGCTTCCTCATCCTTGTTGATCGCGACGATGACCTTCGAGTCCTTCATCCCCGCGAGGTGCTGAATGGCACCCGAGATGCCCACGGCGATGTAGAGATCCGGGGCCACGACTTTGCCGGTCTGTCCAACCTGCCAGTCGTTCGGTGCGTAACCGGAGTCGACCGCAGCGCGCGAGGCACCGGTTGCAGCGCCAAGCTTGTCGGCGACCTTCTCGATCAGTTCGAAGTTTTCCTTCGATGCCATTCCACGGCCACCGGAGATCACGATCTTTGCGGACGTCAGTTCCGGGCGGTCCGTGTCGACCGTCTTGTCCTCGACCCAGGATGACAGAGCAGGATCTGCGGCGGCATCGATCGTCTCGACCGGAGCGTCGCCGCCCTCGCCCGCTGCATCGAACGTCGCGGTCCGGATTGTCACGACCTTGGTCGCATCCGCGGATTTCACCGTCGAGATCGCGTTACCGGCGTAGATCGGTCGCACGAACGTGTCAGCGTCCACGACTTCCTGGATGTCCGAGATCACCATGACGTCCAGCAGAGCTGCCACGCGCGGCATGATGTTCTTGGCCGACGCGGTCGCAGGCGCCACGATGTGGCTGTAGTCCCCGGCGAGACCGGCAACCAAGGCCGCAACCGGCTCGGCGAGCGCATTGCCGTAAAGCGTGCTGTCGGCGCACAGCACCTTGGACACACCATCCAGCTTGGCCGCAGCGGCGGTCGCGTTGCCGTTGCATCCGGACGAGGCACACAGCACCGTCACATCACCAAGTTGCTTGGCAGCGGTCAGCGCCTTCGCAGTTGCATCAACCGCCAGTTCACCCGCATTTATCTCTGCAAGAAGAAGAACAGCCATCTCAGATCACTCCCGCTTCGTCTTTCAGTTTCGTCATCAGCTCGGCCACGCTCTCGACCTTGACACCAGCCTTGCGCGACGGCGGTTCAGACACCGACACGACCGTCAGGCGCGGGGTCACGTCGACGCCCAGCTCGGCCGGAGTCTTGGTGTCCAGTGGCTTTTTCTTGGCTTTCATGATGTTCGGCAACGAGGCATAGCGCGGTTCGTTCAGCCGCAGATCGACCGAGATGATCGCTGGAAGTTTGACATCGATCACCTGAAGGCCGCCGTCGATCTCGCGCGTGACCTTGGCGTTGCCGTCGCCCAGCTCGATCTCAGACGCAAACGTTGCCTGGGACCAGCCCAGCAGAGCCGCCAGCATCTGGCCCGTCGCATTCATGTCATTGTCGATCGCCTGCTTGCCGCACAGAACAATGCCCGGCTGTTCTTCGTCGATGACGGCTTTCAACAGCTTCGCCACGGCCAACGGCTCGATATCCGTGTCGACCGTCTCGGCGGCTTCAATCAAGATCGCGCGATCAGCGCCCATTGCCAACGCCGTGCGCAGCGTCTCCTGCGATTTGGCGACGCCGATCGAGACCGCGACGATTTCGTCCGCCTTGCCCGCTTCCCGCATCCGGATCGCCTCTTCAACAGCGATCTCGTCGAACGGGTTCATCGACATCTTTACGTTCGCGAGATCGACGCCCGTGTTATCCGCCTTCACGCGGACCTTGACGTTGTAGTCGATCACGCGCTTGACAGGCACCAGCACCTTCATCGCGTTTGCTCCTCGGCTGCGGGGCACGTATGCCCTTCTAAGACTGACGGCGATGTAGCGCCTCTTGCGTTCGTTCCCTACGGAAAAAACGACGCGGAAGGCTTGGGAATCGCCAGAGTGCTCGCGTGATAAGTATCGCTTACGTTAACGTCAATCGAAATGACGATCACTGGATGAACGCCGGCGATCTTGGTGCTAGGCCATTCAGACTACCATTCGCTGCTCGGCCTTGGGCGAGAAACTCAGGCTAAAGCGCCCTACCCCCTTCCGGAAGACTGGGCCCCAGCCTCGCAGTCGCATCGCTTGGAAAGCAACGCATTGATCGCGGGCAAACTCGGCGTACCCAATCCGTGGTCCGATGCGCATCTATGGGCGCCGTTAGATACGCCCGCACCCAGCCGACCTATGTCTGAAATGTCTCGATCGCCATAATGACTTCAGCGAAACTGGCGATCTGAAACACACTGGCGCCATCAAAAAGACCGAGCTTCCGATCCTAAGACTCCCTCGCGTAGTGATAGGCTCCCAGAACACCGGCTTGCCGGGGAACGCTGTCATTCTTGAGAAAGTGATCCATCTGACCCCACTCATCGTCAGCAATCGCCTTCGCGAAGACTGTGCCGTCTTTGACCAGTGCTGTCCTGCACGCAAACATCATTTGTGAATTACTCGACTCGCGATCGAATAGAACAAGCCCTGGCAGTGGCCCTTCGTCCAACTGATTGTGTCCGCGTATGAGCACGTGATTGAGTTGGTCCTTTCCGATGCTCATCAGGTGGATCCGCTGAGATCGCATGAAGACAAAGCCAGTCCGGCTCAGCGTCTCATTGTTTTCGTCTCTAACTTCGACACAAAACCTTGGCGTTGCGCATTTTTCACACCGGTAGATCTGGAGCCTGTACTTTTTGATCGAGTCTTGCATCTCCGCAGCATGGGACCTCGCATTGTAGAAGGTCTCTCTAACGTACATGTCGTAACCGCCGAAGAAATGCTGCGATAAAGGCGGCACCTCATCGTCACTGCTCAGACCGACAGCGCGCCGGGCAATGTCCCTGTACAGAGAGCATTCCTCGCAGTTCTCAGCCTCGATCTTTGCGAGAGCAGCCGCGAACAAGCGAATTGTTCGGCGATTGGACCCTGCGATTGGCGCATTGCCGTTCAGTTTCGCTTGCAGCGTTCCCATCGCAATGTCGTTGTCGAAGAAGACCTCGCGCATTTCCGCGAGCGTATACCGCTTCTCCTCATAGGCGCGCAGCAATTGTTCCCGTGCGACCTCTGCATCCGCTTGCATTGATCTGTCGTCGTCCAAGCTCATTCCCGCCCCAGCAGACCCGATACCGACCAAGATTCCATCTCACACCAATTCTGTACGCTCCCTGAACGATCTTGAAACTGAAAATATTTTTCAACTTCGAACGTTAATCATCAAAATGAAAGATAGACAGTCAATTTGCGCTGCGGCGTTTCAGACTGCGACGTCAGTTTCAGAAAGAGTTCGCCGTCTGCATTCATCGGCGTTGAAATCTCCACCCACCTTCAGCAACTCATAATAACTGTCAATTCGACATATAAATCTGACGCAGATGCTCTAGAGGATAACAAAGGAGATACAGTCATGGAAACCACCCTTAGAATGATCGACACCTTCAAGCTGAAGCAAGGCAAGCACTGTTCGCGTCTATTCTACTATTGCGCTGATAATTGGGTGCCGGCGGAAGCGATCTTTTATCTTGCAGCCGAGCGCTACATCTTTACGAAGGATCCCCGGATCGCACGGATATTCACTGACGTCTTGTGGCTCAAGTCTGGTGATCTGGCTCTGAACATTCAATACAATGATTTCAGCATCCTCCGTTCGATGATCTCATCTCCAGAAATCAAGGTGAACCAGGGCACCGCGAAACACACCAATTTCGTCCATCGGGGTGGGATGCAGCTCGGATCCGCAGGCGACTACAACGTAATCACCAAGGCAATCGAGTTCTGTGCAACGCAGGTTTCCCAAAGCACAATCATCGCCGGCCAGCGAATTGTTCAGGAAGGCAAGGACCTGCCAAACGAACCAAATCACCCTGCACGGGTGACCGCAAAGGAATACGTGAGCGAACATATCGGACCTTTGCTCGGTGACAACCCGCTCAAGAAGTTGGGGGTCTTCCACTGATCGAGGTGTACAGTCGTGCCCAGGCTCATCCTTCCTTGGGCACGCTGACGCCCCGTTCAGCATCTCGCATGTTTGCGTCGAGTGCCCTCAGCGGTTTGCCCCGGGAACCCAAAGCACGTCGGCTCGTCCGTCATCATTGGCAATCCGCGAGGCGACAAAGAACCAGTCGGACAAGCGATTCAGATACTTCAGGGCATGCTCATTGATGTCTTCCTGCGTGGCCAACTCAACTGTCAGCCGCTCGGCCCGGCGCGACACCGTCCGGCAAAGATGCAGATGCGCCGCCAGCGCGGACCCGCCCGGCAGGACGAACGACCGCAATGGCTCGAGCGCGTCGTTCATCGCATCGATCTCGGCCTCCAAGCGTTGGACTTGCGCCTCGGTCATCCGCAAGGGCGTGTATTCCGCCTCGGCATCCTTTGCCATGTCGGGGCGGCAAAGATCCGCACCAAGGTCGAACAAATCGTTCTGGATCCGCGCCAGGGCGGCGTCCATATCGCCGTCTGCGTGCAGCCGTGCCATGCCGACAGCCGCATTGGTCTCGTCCGACGTGCCATAGGCTTCGACCCGCAAGGTTTACTTCGGCACCCGCGATCCATTGCCAAGCGCCGTCTCACCGGCATCGCCGGTCTTGGTGTAGATACGATTCAAGACGACCACGCGCCTGTCTCCCTGATTGAAGGACTATTCGCCGGGGCAGGTTTATTTCCCACCACCGGTCACGAGGAAAGCGATCAGCAGCAGCCCGACGGCGGCCGCCTGAGCGATGATCCGGTAGCGCATCATCCTGTTCTGGGTCTTGGCAGTCATCCTGCCCGTTCCGAAGCCGCCAATGCCGAACATCAGCACGCCCAGGGTCGCCAGCGCTGCAGCGATGCCGAGATAGAAAAACCAGTCGCCCATAGGCTCAATTCCTTCTCAGCACGGCGTCGACCCACGACCATGGCAGGAGCCGTTTCATCCAGTGCACGATATACGTCGGTGTCGTGACAAAGTAACGGGCTTTCGGTCGCGGGCTTTCCAGCGCGTGGATCAGCTTGGCCGTGGTTGCCTCGCACCCCAATTCGAAACGGTCCTTCGGAAGATCCTCCGCATAAAGCCGTGGATGCACGATTTTCGCATAGAAGCCTTTCCAATGAGACGCCTCGGGATCGATCCAGCGTTCATAGTGTACACGCGAATTCTGCCGGATCTTTGACTCAATCGGCCCAGGCTCGAGCAGGATCGCGTGAATGCCCGATCCGTGCAGCTCGTAGCGCAAAACATCCGTGTATCCCTCCAACGCATGCTTGGTCGCGATATAGGGTGCACGCATTCTCAGAGCACAGAACCCCAGGATCGACGAGCATTGCACGATCCGACCGTGCCCCTGATTGCGCATGACCGGGATCACCAGCCGCGTCAATTCATGCCAGCCAAAGAAATTCGACTCGAAACACGCGCGGAACGCATCCGTCGGCATATCCTCGATCGCGCCGGGGATTGCGTAGGCCCCATTGTTGTAGAGCGCGTCGAGCGTGCCGCCGGTCCGCTGGATCGCGTGATCGAAGCCTGCCCGGATGCTTGTGGTGTCCTCGTAGTCCAGAACCCAGCTCTCCAGCCCTTCGCTCTCCAGCCGGGTGCAGTCCTCGGCCTTGCGGCACGTGGCGAAGACACGCCAGCCCCGCGCCTTCAAGGCGTGCGCCACATGGTGCCCGATCCCGGACGAGCATCCAGTGATTAGGATGGATTTTTGCGCCATTCGCCCTCCGATCCGGGGCAGATAGCGCCCGCACGTGATGGCTGCCATGGGTCATCTTCGCCGTCTGCCCTTCCCCGCACTTCGGCTGTGGAAGGTCGGCGGTTTCTTCGCAACCCAGGCAAAGAACGTCGCCAGACCCGGATGCGCGCGCAACGCCTCGGGCGTGTTGTAGACGCGCGCCAGCTCCGTTTCGGTCAAGGCTGCATGGATTTCGTTATGGCAGATCTGATGCACCAGGATCGTCGGCCCGCCTTTGCCGCCCCGCAGCTTCGGGATCAGATGGTGCAGGCTCTGCTTGGCCTCTGGTGGTATGGGACGCAAGCATAAGGGACAGGTCTGATCATCGGGCATTGCAACCTGCGGCTCGAGTTCCGAGCAGGCAAGGCCGGGTCAACAGGCACGGCCTCACGCTCTCACCTGTGCCGATCACTCGAAACGGAGGCACAGGGACTAGATCAGACCACGACCCGAGGCCTCAGCGCACTTCAAGCGGCACATCGTACATGCCGAGCGCGATCAGTTTGTAATCCTTTGTGTCGTCCGGGTTCGGCGAGAAGATGATCTCCATGCCAACGGATACACTTGCCGGAGGCTCTTCGCTGGTCGAAGACACGTTGAAGGCCAATTGCGCCTGCTTGCCGACGTCCAGTTCAGTCGCATGGTCGTTGTAGGCAAATGTGCAGTTGTGCTTATGCGTGTTGCAGGTCTTCAGACCCGACCACGCATCCTTCCAGGGCATCATCGTTCCCAGATCGTCCGTCACTGACAGGGTGCGCGGGGTGTAGGCCAGCCGGATCGGCTTGTCGCTGGTGTTCTCGAACCGGATTACAAACGTCGCCGACTTCTTGCTCTCGGAATAGACGGCGCGGACCAGCTTCGCTGAGAACCCATTCGCGTCGAAATTGGCCACTGCCTGCCTTGGCGCCACCTTTGTACTCGGCCCCGGCGATTGCACAGCAGCTCCGGGGGTGGTTGCGATCCCGGCAACCGCGTTGCCGATCAGCGAAACCCCGCAAGCCTCAGCGCTCCGGGTCGCGATTAACTCGTTCACCGAGTTGGTGCGCGGAAAGTCGGCCTCTGCGATGGCTTTCATGATCGCTGTCTCGGTCTCGATCAACTCCATCGAGACACTGATCCGGTCCTGGCGTTCAAGGATGTTGCCAAACAACAAAGTCTGGACGCCCGAGATCTTTCCCGTGTTCGGCGCCGTCCCCGGATCGACCGGACTGTCCGCCGCCGTATTGAACGCAATCTCGTTGAGGATCTTGGGCAGCAGATGTCTGCTGACAACGCGCGCCTTGCCATCGCTTGCGCGAAAAAGCTTCGATTTCATGCGCGTGACCATCTCGTTCGACAAGTGCGAGCAGGTGTTGTCGACATGATAGAAGTTGGTGATGCCGACCGTGAAAGCGCCCTCGATCGTCGAGGTTTCCATGATCTGGTTTGCCAGCTCGGTAACGGCACCTTCGTACGTGTCGGCGGGCTGTGCAGCCTGTGGGATCATTGACGCAACGGCGACAGCAGCAATCGTTCGCTTCATGGGAGGGTTCCTGTATTCAACAATCAGGCATGCGTTGGCGAAGTTCGGTCGGCAAGCGGGACAGAAGGTCCTGTTGGCCAGCGGCCAAAGCGGCCGCGCGCGTCTCGGCACCGCCCTTGGATTTAATTGTGATGGGCTCAGCCGGCGCGGCGACGAGCGTCAGTGTGGTGTTTCCGAAGAACTTTCCGCCGCTGCGCTCAGTCGGTTCGGCGACCGCCTCGGTGTAAGCCAGGATACGCAGAACATCTTCGGGGCATCCGGCGCGTTCCCTCTCGTGAGCAATACCAAGTGCGATTGCCTGAGGGACGTCGATTTCCGGAACCGCTGGAGACACAATTGAAACCGGTGCCGGAGGTGCCGAGAAGCCAAACATCTGCTTCACGCCTCGCACGGCATCCGGATACATCGCAAATATCGAAACGATAGCTGCAATCGTGCCAATGATTGATGGAACGTAGTATTTCGGTCTCATCCAGTCCAACTCGCACACCAGTACTTTTGGTAGATTGCAGGTTAGCCGATTTCAACTCGAATCGCAGCCGCTTTGGGCCGGCTTGATCATGCCGGGCGGACTGCCCGGCCAAGACCTTCGAAGATGGGATGGATCTTGACGAACGCTCCGGCGCACGCCGCTAGTATGTGGGACGGCCCTCAAGCCGAGGGCAGCCTCCACCACCAATCGCGTGCCTGTCAGAGCCGTCTCAGGTCACACCGGCAATGCGAACGAGCGCATCGGCGATCTCGGCAGCCGGAAGGACTTCCAGCGGTTCATCGTTCAGGATCACGCTGTTCGGCATGGAATCGTGCTCGGCCTCGCAGGGCAACTGCACGAACATTTTCGAGCCACAACGGGTCAGGCTTTGCGCCCCCAGTACGCCATCGTTCAACATACCGCTCATGACGACCGCGATGGCATGTATGCCGTGTTCGCGGGCCATGGACTCGAACAACATGTTGACGGAAGGCGTGAAGCGATCGCCTTGCCTGTCATCGGAAACCGTCATTCGGTCATCACCCGAAAAATAGCTCTGCTTCCCGCCCGGGCAGACATAAATCCGTCCGGCAAGCAAATCCGAGTCATGCGACAGCAGCTCGACCGATAGCGCACTCCGCCTGTCAAGAATTTCAGGCAGTTGCAGCGTTTCCTTAGAGTGGATTGCGACCAGAACCGGGGCTGCGAAGTTTCCGGGAAGACCGGCAATCAGACTGGAAACTGCCTTTATCCCACCGGCAGAGGCGCCGATGGCGACGACGTAAGACCACGTTCGTGGCATGGGAGTCCAATCTGGATTTGACTTGCGGCCCGTGAGAAAGCAATCAGCGCGCGGCATCAAAGGAAACCTATCATGAACAGCACGAAAGTCAATTCGTGGAACGAGTGGGACCCCCTGAAGCACGTGATCGTGGGACGCGCTGACGACTGTCACATTCCGCCGGAAGAGCCCGCGTTGGATGCGAAAGTACCAGAGGACTCCGATATGCGCGGCCAATGGGGCCGCCGTCCGCAGGAGACGATCGACAGGGCGAACGCGTTGCTCGACGGGTTCGCAAAACAGCTCGCGGATCGTGGCATCATCGTCGACCGCCCGACGCCGATCGATTTTTCCAAACCGGCGACCACGCCGGATTTTCACACCGCCAGCCAGTTCGGCTGCATGCCGCCACGCGACGTTCTGCTGACCGTCGGCAGCGAGATCCTCGAAGCCACGATGTCCTATCGCTGCCGCTGGTTTGAATACCTCTGCTATCGCCCTCTGATACAGCGTTACTTCGACGAGGATCCGAACTTCCGCCACGAAACAGCGCCGAAGCCACGCCTGACGGACGCCGATTACCACCCAGATTATCTCTCGGACAGCATCGGCGTCGAGAAGCGTTTGCAGTGGGCCGCCGAGAAGTTCTTCGTCACGACCGAGGAAGAACCCCTGTTTGACGCCGCGGATGTGTTGCGCTTCGGGAAGGATCTGGTCGTGCAGCATGGCTTTACGACCAACCTGAAGGGCATCGAGTGGCTGCGCCGTCACTTTCCGGACCACCGGGTCCATACCGTCAATTTTCCCGGTGACCCCTACCCCATCCACATCGACGCGACGTTCACGCCGATCCGTCCCGGCCTGATCCTGAACAACCCGCAGCGCCGCCTGCCCGACGACCAGCGTGCGTTGTTCGAGAAAAACGGATGGGAGATCGTCGATGCCGCGCAGCCTGCGCACAATGCCCCGCCGGCGCTCTGCTATTCTTCGGTCTGGCTCTCGATGAACGTGCTCGTGCTGGATCCCAAGACCGTCTGTGTCGAGGCCTCCGAGGTCTATCAGATGGAGCAGCTCGACAAGCTGGGTCAGAACGTGATCCCTGTCGACCTGCGCGACGCCTATGCCTTCGGCGGGGGCCTGCACTGCTGCACGGCGGATGTCTATCGCGAGGGAGAGCTACAGGACTACTTCCCGGTGCAGTAATCGCGCAATTTGTCTCAAAACCTGCTATGCTCATCGGGTAGCATCCCGAGGAGCGTGGCATGCGTGAAGAGTTCGTTGTCAGCCTGATCTGCGCGCTGCTGGGTGGCGCCGATACTGAGGTGCGGCACCAATTTGATAATCGCGGCGACAGCCGTCATGTGGAGGTCGACTGCGAGACGCCTTCGCATGTCATTGAGTTTGGCTATGACAAACGTTCGTCGCAGGACAGCGTGCATCAGGCGGTGTTCGCCTCGATCCTGACCGGCAAGACACCCATGGTCGTTTTGATCGACACTGATGGCGAGGAAGGGCGCTGGGAACAGGAGATGCGCCGCGTCACCAGCTATCTGGACATCGAGTATCATCGCTGCCACCTGGATTTCATCATTAGATGGCGTAGGACCCGTTTCATGAGAGAACAAGAGACGCCCCTGACCAACGATCTTCCCTCGAATGCGTACGCGAAGACACACTGCACACTGGAGCTTCCAAACCTAGCAGAGAAACTCGAAGACCTTCCATCGGATGCCGCAATCGTCACATCGGACTGATTTTCATCAATTTTTAAGGATCAAGATCTATAAGACAGCCCGTTCGCGAACACTGTGTGTCCGGCAGATCAACGCCGGACGCTCCGGACCCTTGGAAAAGGTCCACACTCTAGGCCAGCTGGCCGCTCTTTTCCTGCCGCTCAAGGCGGCAACCTCCCGGGACGTCGTGTGCAAGACGCCAGCACTGTCCCCTCCCCACGAGATTGCATCGCACCTGGCCCACATTCCGCGGCGCCGGGCGTCCGGCATAGCGAAACGCGGAGATTCCGGATAGTCCTTACGTCATGCGTATCCTGACCCAGATCCCCCCGCTTCTTTTGCTCTGCATGCTGGCGACACCAGCGCTTGCGGCATACGACCCGACCGACCCCCGGCCGGATCTGGACGTCATCAAGGCGCAGATCGAGTCCGGCGGCGCCAGCCATGCGATCACGCCGCTCTATGACTGGCTGGTGACCGACCCCAAAGACGCAGATGCGCTGAACCTGCTCGGCTATGCCTACCGCAAGCTGAAACAATGGAAGAAGTCGCGCACCTACTACGAGCGTGCCCTCGCAGTCGACCCGGCTCACAAAGGCGCGCTCGAATACATGGGCGAACTGGAACTGCAGACCGGCAACCCGGACGCCGCGCGCACACTTCTGATAAGACTGCAATCTGCCTGCCCTGACGGCTGCGAGGAACTCGACGATCTGCTAGAAGCGTTCCAAGAACACGACACACAGACGGGAGGATCATGATGGCACTCGAAGTCAAACCGCTCACAGGCGCGATCGGCGCCGAGATCATCGGCGCGGATGTCCGCGACCCGGCTCAGTTCGATACGATCTTCCAGGCGTTCACCGACCATTCGGTCATCGCCATCCGCGATCAGCACATCACGCCCGACGATCAGATCGCTTTTGCCGAGCGCATCGGCCCGATCAACATCAACCGGTTCTTCGCGAAAGTCCCGGGCTTCGAGAAGATCGCGATGGTCCTCAAAGAGGCCGACCAGGCGCATGCAATCGGCGAGAACTGGCACACCGACCACTCCTATGACATGCAGCCCGCCCAGTGCTCGATCCTGCACTGCATCGAAACGCCCGAGACCGGCGGCGACACGATGTTTGCCTCGATGGGGGCCGTGTTCGATGGATTCTCCGACGGGTTGAAGGACACGCTGCGCGGGCTCAAGGCGTGGCATTCGTCGCGCCATGCGTTCGGCGCAAAGGCCCGCGTGCAGGATGAGGCGGCACAGACCGGACGCATCGGCAATCCCGAACTGGCCACACAGGACAGTCTGCACCCGGTCGTGATCCGCCATCCGCTGTCAGGCCGCGAGACGCTGTATGTGAATCCGGGCTTCACCACGCATATCGACGGATGGACGTCCGAGGAAAGTGCGGCACTGCTGAACTTCCTGTACAGCCAGTGCACGCTGCCCGAGTACACCTGCCGCGTCCGGTATCGCCCCGGTACCATCGCGATCTGGGACAACCGTGCGACCTGGCACAAGGCGATCAACGACTATCACGGCCATCGCCGCTTGATGCACCGCATCACTGTGGAAGGGCCCGGCCTGTCGGCCGCGATGGCGGCCTGACAAGAACGAGAAAACCCGCGCGCATGACCCAGATGCGCACGGGCTCTTCGACAATGAATTTCGACTGGCAATAAATACTTCCAGTCTTTTCTTCAACTCCACTGCTTAACGTGGCCACTCAGAAACTAATTGTAGACCAAGCCCAAAATATCTCTGCTTCATTTCACTCCTCTCACCTACTCAAAATCGCTTACTCTCAGTAATTTATATACTCGGTAATCTTTATGAGAAGGCCGGTCCGAGTATCCTGGACCGGCCCCAGCCCCCACGCTGTTTCACTGACCATTCACTCATGCCCGGCGCTCTGTGGTCAGCAGGGAATGATGATGCCCGAGAACCGTCCCATCTGGCCGTTTCGATCACGGAACACCATTCCGCGCTGCGTTTCCTGCAGGTTTCCATGGCCGGGATCGCAAACCATGAGATTGCCGTTTTGAACACCGTCAACGACGACCCAATGCCGTCCTGCATTGGCTCCGTTCCAGGCAACTTGGGCGATCACTGGATTGTCGGCGCTCGCTGAATCGAAGAAGCTGAGGCACGACGCATCAGCGGTCGACGTGATCACCTTCGCATCGGGGAAGTTCACCTTGCGTAGGAAGATCGCGATGTTCCCGGCTGAAAGCCCAGAATTTCCGCCATACGGCGTGTACTTCTGGGTACTGATCTTAGTACCATTCTTCGCCGTCTTCTCATACTTTCCTTGTTCAAAATTCTTGGTGCCATCAGCAATAACCCACTCTTCGATCTCCTTTCCGGTCTGGCGGTAGATCGCCATCATAATGCACGCACATCCGCACGAATTAGGATCGACCTGCTTATGAACCGCGTGCTTCGTGCCGGCGGAGGATGTCACTATGGAAATGCTCATGATCTGTGTTCCTTTTGAATATGGCCTCTGAACAAGTCTTCGGTTTTCTCGCCGACACCAGATTTCCGTGCCAGTGATATGAATATGACAATCAATTTGATATTTATCTTGAGCTGAACTCGAGTTAATTCTGATTTCTACGCAAGAGAATCTGGGCAAATCTGAGCAAATCTGAGTTACCGTCCGTTCCGCGCAGAAGTAGTGCTGCGCAGGGGCACTGAAACACATGATTTACAGGTTCGAAGAGCTTGAGATCGATATGCGCGAGATGGTCGTGCGCCTCGGCGGCGAGTCTCTGCCTTTGAAACCGCGCCCGTTCGCGTTGCTGGGCTACCTGGTCGAGAACCGCGATCGTATCGTGTCCAAGACCGAGATCATGGATGCGGTCTGGGATGGACGTGCCGTCTCGGACGCCGCACTCACAACGGCGGTGCGTGATATCCGACGGGCAATCGGCGACGAAAACTCGACCGACAGTTTGATCCGCACCTTCTACGGTCGCGGTTTGCGGTTCATGGCGCTGGACGACGCAGACGTCACGCAAATCGTGACCGAGCCTGCCGTTGAGAGCAGAACAAGACCCAGCACGGTCGCGATCCTGCCGCTCGATTTCCTGTCGTCCGACCTGGAGTCGAAACTCGTCGCTGAAAGCGTCGCGGACAGCGTGATTGCGCAGACATCCAAATTCGGTCTGATCCGTGTGCTCGCCAGGAACTCGGCGTTCTCTCTGCACGGCCAGGGACTGACCGTAAAAGACATCGGCGAGAGGCTTACAGCCGATTACATCGTCGAAGGCAGCCTGAGGCAACTCTCCACGGGCGCTCGCATAACCACGCAGCTGATCGAAGTCGCATCCGAGACGCATGTCTGGACAGACAGTTTCGATCTTTCATCCTTCCATCTTTATGATGGTCAGGAGGATATCGCGACCACGATTGCGACCTCGGTCATCACGCTGATCTACGAACATGAATGCAAGCGTGCGCAAGCAAGAGCCTTCGATGATCTCACGGCGTGGGAAGCGTATTGCCTGGGATACGCGGCGGTTTGCACACTAGACCACCGGAAGCAGGACGAGGCCGTGAGAATGCTCGAGCGGGCGATCGAGCTGGAGCCAACGTTCACGGAAGCCTACGCAACGCTGGCATACGCATACTGCGTTCAATACCGCGCGATCCGCGGTTCGCCCGAGGAAAGCACACTCACGGGCCGCATGTCGCCGCATCGGCTCAAGGCGCTTCAGCTGGCGCAGCGGGCGATTGCGCTGGATGCGCGCATCCCATTTGCCTGGGTCGCCCTCGCGCGCTGCCTCGAGGCACTGGGCGAGATCGACAATGCGATCTCTGCCGCGCAAAAGGCGCTCAGGATAAACCGGAATTTGGGTTGGGCGCATATCCTGCTGGGACGGTGCTACCTCCTGAAAAACCAACCTGATAATGCGCTTGAAGCATTTGAGCGTGGCGAGAGAACGAGCCCGCAGGATTCTCTAAGGCTCGTGATCATCTGCGGGAAGGCACTGGCGTACATATTGCTCGACCAGCACGAAAAGGCCGTTGCAGCGTCACGCTTGGCACAACTCATGCCCAATGCCGGGCTGATGGCGCATCTTGGCGAGGTTTGCGCCTTGGGACATCTTGGCGAGAAGGACGCTGCGGCAGAGGCGATCTTGCGCGCCAGGATTCCCGAGCCCGAGTTTGGTCCGGATCTTGTTGACCAAGAGTATCCGATGCCTGACCCGGTCGCACGACGAAAGATCATGAAGGGATTGCGTCTCGCCGGTCTGATGGAAACGCCTGAGATGGGGAACGCATGACGGCGTTGCCAATCTTGGCGTGACCGGCGGTAGAACCGGAGTTATGCCCGATGGAAAGGAGAGCGCGCTTTGCTGGGGATTTTAGACGAGACCTCCGCCCTCACCGACCTTTGCGTCTGCCGAGGCACCGCCGTCCCGGCCCACGGGTCGTTTGCGAATTCGCACGAAGAGTTCACCAAGTTCCCGATGCTGGCCTGGCACCGCGACAAGCTGCTGCGCCAGCAAGAGCAGTTCTATACCCTGATGGAAAGGTACGGCGTTCGCCTGCACTTCGTGCCGCACTCGGATGCACACCCCTGGCAGATGTACACGCGCGACACCGCGTTCGTGATCGGGGAAAAGCTGTATTTTTCGAACACCCGCGAACTGCCGGAACGCACGGATGAGATCGACCTGATACGCTTGTGCCTTCCGGATCTGCCGGACCAGGATGTCATCGAAATCTCCGATGGGCAGATCGAAGGCGGTGATGTGCTTGTCGACGGCGGTGGCGCCTATGTCGGGCTCGGCACCCGCACGACGCCCGATGCTGTCGAGGAGCTTGCTCGACACATCGAGGTGACGCCGATCCACCTCGGCCCGAATGTCATGCATCTCGACACGCGCATGACCATTCTGCCGGGGCGGCGGCTGTTGATCTGCCCAACGCCCTTCCAGCCCGCGGACTTGGACATGCTCGGGCGCCGTTTTACGATGATCGAGGTCACTGACGCCGAGGCGCGTGCGATGGGCACCAATGTCTTCGTGATCAATCCCGAGACTGTGGTTGTGCACGCCGCGTTCGCCAGAATAGCCGACGCGATCCGCACCGAGGGTTTGAATGTCGAACCGATCGACTATTCCGAACCGAATGCGCTTCTTGGATCCTTCCGCTGCGCGACGATGCCGCTTGCGCGAGCCTGACCGCCCGGCAAACCGACCTCTCGGATCCACCAGCCTCTCGGGTCCATCAGTCTCACGGATTATCTCGACATAATCTCTGTGATATTATAACATTTCACCATGTTTCGACACGGTTTCACAGGTCTTCGGCATGAGGATCAACCCCTCCGTGTTTACGTACCGACTGGTGGAGAACGAATGCTCGTTGATTTTCGAATGACCCGCGACACGGCAGCAGGCGTTGGCGTCGTTGACGCCCCGAACGGATTGTCCTATCTGGCGCGCCCGGAGATGGCTGCGGTGATCTGGCGGCGTCAGCCATTGCAGACCTTTCAGGATTGGATTGATGATCTCGAGGCAGAAGCCCTGCCGAACGCTCGCGTGATCCTGCGTCCAGACGCGGTGCGCAGTGCTGTCGAGGAGATCTGCACTGTATCAGGGACCCCCGCCCATCCCGAACAGGACTGGTTGGTCGGCGATGTCGCGACCCTGGCGGACAGCTTCGCAAAAATGATGGGCGCGCCGTTTCTCCGCCTGAGGCGCGACGTCGTGAACACCAATGCCTGCCGCAGGTTCCACATCGACGCCGTACGCGCCCGCCTGATCTGCACCTATCGCGGCACCGGCACGCAATACGGCACCTCGATCGATGGATCGGACCCAGACCGCGTGTTCACCGTACCAACTGGCGCGCCGATTGTGCTGCGCGGGACGCAATGGCAGGAAACCCCGGCCTCTGGCTTGCGCCATCGTTCCCCGCCGATCGAGGGCACCAGCGAGACGCGCCTCGTCCTCGTGCTCGATCCGATCTTCGATCCCGACGAAGAAGTCTGATGCCCGCCAATCTCGGGGCGACCAGCCTGCGCCGCAAGCGCCGGAATACCGATCCGATGCGCGAGTTCGACCGTCTACCGGCCGAATTACGCACCTGGCTGGCGGTGGCCGACCTGCCATGGAGCCCGCGCTCGGCCCGACGTGCCTTCGACCGAGCACTAGCACGAACCAAAGATCCCGATCAGGCAATCCGGGAACTTGACAGAATTCAGACGAACCAGATCGCGCGGGATGCCAAACGCGTCTGGGGCACGGATCACCCGTGTTCGGCGACGTCCTTGTAGGCCGTCGGGCGTATGCCCCGCCCGTGAGCCTCGCACGCCGAACCTCTCACAAAGCTGTTACCGGCGGGCGGCATTCCGCCGGGCATTTTTTGACCCAGCAGGATCCTCACCGCTTTTTCCCGCGTCTCGACATCCTATGTCTGCAAGGGCAAGCGGAAAGATCCCGCGCCGAACACCGTATGATCCCCCAAGCGCGGGCCGGGCACAGGCTTCGTCCCGGCTAATCTGTGAGGAGAGACGACGATGACAAAAGCACCGCATACCCGACGCGCCCTTCTCCTGACCGGAGCTGCAGCAGGCGCCGCCCTGACCACCACCGCATCCGGACTTCTGGTGCCAGCCCAGGCCGCTGGTCTTGCCCCGACCCCGACCATGCGCGGTGGAGCCAACAACTACCGCCCGGGTGCCGCTTTGATGGATCGGATCGGCGGCGGTGGTTTCGCGATGAGTGGCACCGTGCGCCGCGCGGGCGATGGCGCACCGTTGCCTGGCGTCCGCATCCAGATCTGGGCCCATACGACCGAGGGCTACGAGAGCGATCCTGAGAGCCATGGCGCCACGCTGACCGATGCAGATGGCGTCTTTCGCATCGACATGCCGCAGATCGTCCCGGCCTTCGGTCAGCCGCATGCTCACCTGGCCTATGACTCCGACTACGACGAGAACGGGTTCGAGACCGTCTTCCTGCGCCCGGTGATGTCCAGTTCTCGCGATACCAGCCTCGAGACGCACTTCGTGCTCCAACCCGCCTAAGAGAACGCCGCGTGGCCCGGACCATCCTGATCTGGGCAGCGCTCGCGGTCGCCCTGGTCCTGCCGGTCGCCATCGCGGCGACAAGCCCGCAACTTGCCTGGCGCGGCCCGGTCTACATCGCGGCGGGCTTTGCGGGCGTGATCGCGATGAGCCTGCTTCTGCTCCAGCCCCTCTTGGCCGGAGGTTACCTGCCCGGCCTGACTCCGCGCCGGGCTCGCAGGCTGCACGCCTGGACAGGCGCCGGCCTTGTCACGCTCGTGATCCTGCATGTTGCGCTGCTCTGGGTGACCAGCCCGCCGGATGTCGTCGACGTCCTGCTGTTCCGCTCGCCAACACCCTTCTCGGTTTGGGGTGCGGTTGCCATGTGGGCCACATTCGCTGCCGGTCTGCTCGCATCGCTCCGCCGCAAACTCAGACTCAAGCCCGCGACCTGGCGCTTCGCCCACCTCGCACTCACCTCGATCGTTATCATTGGCAGCATCGTTCACGCCATGCAGATCGAAGGCACGATGGAGATCGTATCGAAAATCATCCTGTGTGCATTGGTCCTGGCCGCGACCGTCAAGATCTTGGCTGATGTGCAACCTTGGTCGATCCTGGCCCGTCGCTAGGATTCATTCAGAACGATGCGCCTGGCGGGCGAAGTGCCTCTGTGCCGTCATCGCCGACGATTCCAACACACTCGGGTTTGATCTGTCTGATCTGCCTTGCCGCGAGTGTCCGGAACTCCCAGCCTTAACTCGTAATCGAGACAACCTTGTCGCGGCTGCTTCCAGTCGCCAACGCGACATGCAGAACGCCATGATTGACCAGGCGTTCGACAACCCAATGTGAGAGCAGGGTCGACTTCTGTGCTAAGGGCGGCCTGGGCATCAGCGGTCAACTGATAACAAATGGATCGCATCGACGAAAAGGTGCCCAAGGACAATACAAAGATCTGGCGGATCACGATCGAAGATCGGCAGCACCCGTTCCACGTCCACGGCGGTTCTTTATGGGTCCTCAGCCAGCAAAGCGCCGCGCCCGAGATGCGCGCCACGCACCCTTACGGCATTCATTGAAGAACGACGCCTCCAATGCGCAGCGTTTATTGCACTACCTACCATAACGGTGGTGCCGCAACGTTGCTTCTGTCCAGATGATGCTGGTCGAGCGTACCCATGCCGGGCGCTCGTCGCGCGGGATTTCGGCCCACGCGACCGCAGGGATTACTCCGCTGCGGGCGACCCGGATGCCTTGGCTTTCAGCGGCTTGTAGTTCGTCTTCTCGGCGATACGAGCCGACTTTCCGCGACGCGAGCGCAGGTAGTAGAGCTTCGCGCGGCGTACCTTTCCACGGCGAACAACCGTGATGGCATCGATGTTCGGTGAGTGGAGCGGGAAAACACGCTCGACACCTTCGCCGAAACTGATCTTGCGCACCGTGAAGCTGGCATTCAGGTTATTGCCGCCGCTGCGGCCAATGCAGACGCCTTCGTAGTTCTGCACACGGGTGCGCGTGCCTTCTGTCACCTTGAAGCCGACGCGAATGGTGTCGCCCGGTGCGAAATCTGGGATTTCCTTGCCGAGTTCGGCAATATGCTCGGCCTCGAGCTGCTGTAGCAGGTTCATTGGTCCAAATCCTTGTTTTTGCGCGCCTTTTCGGCGGTCATTTGCGCGTCCGATTGCTCTGGAGCGTGCTCTGCCGGATGTGTTTCCACATGGGCAGCCCAGAGATCGGGACGTCGTTCCCGGGTCAGCCGCTGGCTCTCGGAGGTCCGCCATTTGGCGATCCGCGCGTGATGTCCGGACAGCAGCACCTCCGGAACCTCGCGCCCCTCCCAGACCGTTGGCCTGGTATACTGCGCGTGTTCGAGAAGCCCGCGCGCGTGGCTTTCATCTTCAGTGCTCGCCGCGTTGCCCAGAACACCGGGCCTCAGGCGGATCACCGCGTCCAGCAGGACCATCGCTGCGGGCTCGCCGCCCGTCAGCACGTAATCTCCGATCGAGACTTCCTCGACCCCGCGGGATTCGAGAACCCTCTCGTCGACGCCCTCGTAGCGTCCGCAGAGCAACGTAACCCCTTGGCCCGCCGCAATTTTCTGCACCCGCTCTTGCGTCAAAACCCGTCCGCGCGGGCTTAGATATAGCACCGGCCAACGGAGCGGGTCGCTTACACTATCGCGGGCCGCAAAGTCCAGTGCTTTTGCCACGATATCGGGACGCATGACCATGCCCGCGCCACCGCCCGCGGGCGTGTCGTCGACGGTGCGGTGTTTGTCGGTGGCAAAGCGGCGGATGTCGATTGCCTCAACGGCCCAGAGGCGGTCTTTCAGAGCCTTGCCGATCAGACCGCTGCCCAGCACGCCCGGGAAGCATTCCGGGAACAACGTCAGGACCTTAGCGCGAAAAGCATCGGGTCGACCCTTGTCCGGGCCAATCAGCGGACGCGGCTGGGCCGAGACCCGTGGCTGGATCATACCGTACGACCGGGGTTTCGGCGGTTCAGTCATCCGCCGTCTCTTCGATGTCGGACAGATCGGCGACCAGGCGCCCCAGGGTCAGGTCAACGGTTGGCACGGCGGATCGGGTAAAGGGCAGCATGAGCGGTTTGGAGCCGCCTACGATATCCAGCACGTCTCCGGCCCCGAAATCGTGGACCGCCCGCACCTTGCCGAGGTCTGCACCGCCGGTGTCCAAGACGGAGAGCCCGATCAAATCCGCATGATAGAACTCGTCATCCGGCAACGCCGGCAAGCGATCGCGCGGCGCGTAAAGGCGCGTTCCCTTCAATGCCTCAGCTGCCTCGCGTGTCGGCACGCCAGCGAGCCGGGCAGCGAAACCGCCCTTGACCTCTCGCGTGATCTTCACGTCGAAGCGGCGCCCGTCTTCGGCCGATAAAGGGCTATAATCGGCGATCGCCTGAGGTTCGGCGCAGAAGGATTTGATACGCACTTCACCGCGGACGCCAAACGCGCCCGCGATCGCCCCGACGCAGATCGTTCCGTCAGACATACCGCCTAAACCACTGATTTTACTCGGCTGCAGCTTCCTCAGCCGGAGCGTCTTCTGCGGGAGCTTCTTCAGCAGGGGCGGCGTCGGCTTCCTTGGCGGCCTCTGCCGCGGCAGCAGCCTTCTCGGCCTTCTGCTCGGTGCGGGCCTTGGCTTTGTTGCCCGGCTCGGCCTTCTGCGGGTTGTTCCGTTCGGATTTCTCTTTGACACCAGCGGCTTCCAGCATCCGGGCGATACGGTCCGTCGGCTGGGCGCCATGGTCGAGCCAGTGCTGAACACGCTCCATGTCCATCTTCACTCGGTCCTCGGAGTCCTTTGGGAGCAACGGGTTATAGGTTCCCAGACGCTCGATATAGCGGCCATCGCGCGCCATGCGGCTGTCGGCAGCCACAATGCGGTAGAACGGGCGTTTCTTCGAGCCGCCGCGGGCCAGTCTGATCTTCATTGCCATTGTGTTTCTCCTTTGAATGGCGGGGGCGCTGTCGCGCTATTTCTGGAACTGATGGTGGTGACGGATTACTTCATCGATGATGAAGCGCATGAATTTCTTGGCAAAATCGGGGTCGAGACCCGACTCGGCGCACATCCGCTCGAGCCGCTCGATCTGGCGTGCTTCACGCGCGGGATCGGCAGGCGGCAGGTCATGCTCGGCCTTGAGTTTGCCCACGGCAGTCGTGCAACGGAACCGTTCAGCCAGCGTGTGGACCAGCACGGCATCGAGATTGTCGATGCTCTGACGCAGATCGACGAGCACGTCCTGGGCGCGGTCGGCATCGGTCAAGTCCGCCATGGCGCTGCCCCCCAGGCCAAACCGACTTGATCCCGCAAACGCAGTGCAAACGTATTCCTTTGATACCGCATACGTAACAACGCGGAGTCGATCTGTATCATTTCCGAACCTCCGGCGATGGATGACGGTACACGAGATCAATCGGGTCGGGTCGCGCGGCTGCATCGTCACGCACCGCACCAAGGCGTTCGGCCAGACGGATTGAGCGTTCGTTCTCTGGATCGATATAGCTGACTAGCGTTTGCGCGCCGTGCGTCCGGTAATCGTGAGCTCGCGCGGCGATGGCCGCCTCGAATGCGATGCCTTGTCCCTCAGTGCCAGCAAATGCCAGCCAACCAAGTTCCCGCTCCGGGAAATCTTCGGGATGCCACGGTCCGACGCTGCCGATCGCCTGATCCGAGCCTTTGCGCGTTACGACCCACGGCCCCCAGCCGTGAAGAAACCAGTGACCGGCTTCCATCGCGAAGGTCTTCCACGCCTGATATCGGTTCGACGCCTGTCCGACATAGGTCGCGCGATCCGACAGAAAGAAGTCGATATAGGCGTCCTTGTCCGATGCTTTTGGAGGCCGCAGCACGAGGCGATCAGTCTCGATCACCTGCATATCAGCGGTCGCGCTCATGCCAGCGCCTCTGGTCCCGGATGGCGCCAGATCTCCATCTCGCCGAACCGGGAGTGCGTGTAATGTCGTTCCATCTTGGCGCCGAGGCGGCGTGCGACACCGCGAGACCCATCGTTGCCGATGGCAATGAGGCTGACCGTCGTCGTCCACCCCAACACATCGTAGACGTAGTTACGCGCCGCGCGCCCGGCTTCGGTCGCGTAGCCCTTGCCCTCGAACCCGTTCATCAGGTCCCAGCCGATTTCGGGTTCCGGCCACCCATGCGGATTCCAGGGGCCAACCAGACCACAGAGCGCGCCAGTACCCTGTTCCTCGACTCCTAAACGGCCATAGCCGCGCAAGGTCCAGTGGCCGATCTCGCTCGCCAGTGTTCGCCAGGATGCCTCAGCATCCTTCGGGCCACCCACGAACCGTGCACGGTCGGACGCATAGAATTCACAGAGCGGCTGGAAGTCTTCCGCACCCAGCGGACGCAGGCGCAAGCGTTCCGTCTCGATGATCGGTGCCAGCGTCATGTCAACGCCTCTGGTCCGGGATGACGCCAAATGGTGAGAGAGCCGTAGGTCGGATGCTCCCAGTTCGGGTCCTGTGTGCATCTCATGCGTTTCGCAAGTGCGATCGAGCGATCGTTGTCCGGGGCGATCACGCTGATCGCGGTGGTCCAGCCGAGCGTTGCGTAGGCGTACTGGCGCGAAGCCTGGGCGGCTTCAAAAGCGTAGCCCTTGCCTTCGCCGGGGCCGGTGACAGACCCGCCGATTTCCCGCTCGATCCAGAGGTCCGGGTAAAAGCAGCCGACGCGGCCAACGTAGCGCCCGGTGGATTTCTCCTCGAGCGCCCACATGCCATAACCACGCAGGACCCAGTGGCCAATGTAGCCGCAGAGTGCGGCCCAGGCGCGCTCGGGCGGATGCGGCCCACCGATCCCCTTGGCGCGATCCGAGATCTGGAACGCCTTTTCTTCGGCCAGATCTTCGATCCGGTGACCGCGCATGATCAGGCGCTCGGTCTCGATGACCGGGATATCGACCGGGATCGCGTTCATGCAGCACTCGCTTCCGGGCGTGGCAGTGCGAAGATGTCGCGCGTGACGCCGTCCGGGAAGGTTTCGCGCGCAATGACAGCTCCGCCGAGCCGTTCTGCGAGCCGTCGTGCGGGGCGGTTCTCGTCGCGCATGTGCGTCTCGACCACCGGCCAGCCAAGCGTGTCATAGGCCCAACGCAGGACAGCGATGCTCGCCTCGGTCGCGAAGCCGGTGCGCTGCGCATCCGGCATAAGCCACCAGGTTAGTTCGTGCCGGGGCCAGCCATCCGGATGGACGATCCCAGTCCCGCCGACGAACGTGCCGGTGTCCGTGCGCTTGATGACGAACATTCCAAAGCCAAGCCGCTGCCACTCGTCGATGGCACGGTGCAGGAGTGCACGGACCTCCGCGGGATCGCGCGGTGCGCGGTACCCGCCCTTCTGATCATTCGGAATCGCGTAGAACGCCAGATAACCGTCGAGATGGCTCTCCGAAGCAGGCTCGAGCACCAGGCGCTCCGTATGCAGGACTGGTTTCGTCACTTCTTCTTCCCAAAACCGCCAAGGCCCGGGGGTAGTTTTGCACCACCACCGCCACCCGGCAGACCCGGGAAGCCCGGTGGTAAAGCGGGACCGCCAGCGGCGCCAGTTCCACCGCCGGGCATTGGAGGCAGACCGCCGGGCATTCCGCCAGGGGGCAGGCCCGGCATCCCGGGCAGCCCGCCCTTGCCGCCCATCATGCCCTGCATCATGCCCATCAGACCGCGTTTGCCCTTCTTGCCGAGCTTCTTCATCATGTCCGACATCTGGCGGTGCATCTTCAGAAGCTGGTTGACGTCCTGCACCTTCATGCCGGAGCCGTTTGCGATGCGCTCTTTGCGGGAGGCCTTCATCAGGTCGGGCTTGCGCCGTTCCTCCTTGGTCATGGACTGAATGATGGCGATCTGGCGCTTGATGACCTTGTCGTCCATGCCCGACTCCTCGAGCGCCTTGGTCATCTTGCCCATGCCGGGCATCATCGACATGATCCCGCCCATGCCGCCCATCTGCTGCATCTGCTCAAGCTGTTTCTGCAGGTCGTTCATATCGAAGCGGCCCTTCTGGAACCGCTTCATCATGCGCTCGGCCTCTTCGGCCTCGATGGTCTCCTGAGCCTTCTCGACCAGGGAGACGATGTCACCCATGCCAAGAATACGTCCCGCGACACGCTCGGCGTGGAATTCCTCGAGCGCGTCCATTTTCTCGCCAAGGCCGACGTATTTGATCGGCTTGCCGGTCACGGCGCGCATGGAGAGCGCTGCACCGCCGCGCCCGTCGCCATCCATCCGGGTGAGCACGACGCCCGAGATGCCGATCCGCTGGTCGAAATTCTCAGCGGTGTTGACGGCATCCTGACCGGTCAGGCCATCGACCACGAGCAGGGTCTCGTTCGGGTTGGCGAAGTCGCGGACCTGCTCGACCTCGGCCATCAGTTCGTCGTCGATCGAGAGGCGCCCGGCGGTGTCGAGCATCACGACATCATAGCCGCCCAGCGTCGCCTGCTGTTTCGCGCGTTTCGAGATGGCGACCGGATCCTGGCCCATCACGATCGGCAGGGTATCGACGCCGATCTGCTGGCCGAGCACCTTGAGCTGCTCCATCGCCGCCGGGCGGCGGGTGTCGAGCGAGGCCATCAGGATGCGCTTCTTGTCCCGGTTGGTCAGGCGGTTGGCGAGCTTGGCGGTGGTGGTCGTCTTGCCCGAGCCCTGCAGTCCGACCATCAGGATCGTGGCGGGCGGCGAGTCGATCTTCAGTGCGCCGGGGTCCGGATCATCGCCCGCAAGCACCGTGATCAGCGCGTCATGGACGATTTTGACGACCTGCTGGCCCGGCGTGACCGATTTGAGCACCGACTGGCCCGTCGCCTGGTCCTGGACGGTCTTGATGAAGTTGCGCGCGACCGGCAGGGAGACGTCGGCCTCGAGCAGTGCCACGCGGACTTCGCGCAGTGCGGTTTTGACGTCGTCTTCCGATAGCGCACCCTTGCCGGTCAGCCGGGTGAGAACTCCGGACAGGCGATCGGACAGCGCTTCGAACATGGTCGGTCCTCCACAACGGCAAACGCGCCGGTGGGCGCAACGCGCTGACCGACGGCGATCCCGGGCACGCCCGGGACCGGAAGCTCTCACTTCCGGGACGCGCGGCGCATAGCGCGGAGCCACTGTATTGTCGACCTGAGCGCCTTGCACCTGTTGGGGGGAATTGATCCAAGCGCGCGAAGCAGGATATAGCGCCGATCATGATGCACATCGCAGCCTTCTACCAGTTCACGCGCTTCGACGCTCCCGATGCGTTGCGTCCGGCGATACGAACGTTGGCGGAGGCCGCTGACGTGCGCGGGACGATCCTGGTGGCGCCAGAGGGGATCAATGGCACCATTGCGGGACCGCGTGCCGGGGTTGATGCAGTTATTGCGCACGTAAAGACCCTGCCTGGTTGCGCCGATCTGGAGTGGAAAGAGGCGACCGCCGAGGCGCAGCCTTTCCGGCGTCTCAAGGTCCGGCTAAAGCGGGAAATCGTGACACTCGGCCAGCCGGTCGATCCGAACGACCGCGTCGGGACCTACGTGGCGCCCGAGGACTGGAATGACGTCGTGAACGATCCGGACACCGTCGTCATCGACACGCGCAATGATTACGAGGTCGCCATCGGCACATTTGATGGAGCCGTGGATCCGAAGACCGCGAGTTTCGGCGAGTTCCCGGCCTGGTGGGACGCCCACAAGGACGCGTTCGAGGGCAAACGGGTTGCAATGTTCTGCACGGGCGGGATCCGGTGCGAGAAAGCGTCAAGCTGGTTGCTGGGTCAGGGCGTCAATGAAGTGCTGCACCTGAAAGGCGGGATCCTGAAATATCTGGAGCGGGTTCCGGCCAATGCCAGCACGTGGGACGGGGAGTGCTACGTGTTCGACGATCGGGTGTCGGTCGTCCACGGGCTGGAGCGTGGCAGCCACACGATGTGCCATGCCTGCGGGCGGCCTGTCTCGCCGGAAGCGCTAAAGAGCCCGCATTACAAGCGCGGGGTGAGTTGCCCGGCCTGCATGTCGGAGTACTCGGACGACGATCGCGCGCGCTTTGCCGACCGCCAGAGACAGATGGACGAAATGCGCGCGACGTCCAGTCCGGGGGACTGATCAGGCCGTCTGCCGACTAGTTTCCCGTGGCCGCGGTGATCGTCTTGCGCCAGACCTCGACCTCGCGCAGGAACTTCGCAACCATCTCGAGTTCGTTGAACCGGGGCCCCGGACGATCACGTGTTCCGCGCGCCACGAGGGCATGTTTCGAATAGGCCGTGCGAAACTGCTCGTGAAATCTGCGCCGGGCCGCGTGATCGGTCGCATAGATCGTTCCGGCGAGTGCCGGTGCACGATGGGTCCCCTCGCCCAGATACCCATGACAGTTCTCGCAGTGGAAATGGTAGACCCGCAGGCCGGACCGGCCAATGCCAGAGAGCGGGTTGCTGGCGGCGGTCAGCGGGTCTGGACGGTCACTGGTCTTGCCCTCTGCCTCGGCCTCGGCCGGTTTTTCGGCTGCCCGGGCCGCCGACATCGGCGAGGCGGCCTCCAGGCAAAGCAGCGCAATCGCAGCGCCCGTGAACATCAAAAACGACCGCGCCAATGCGCAGTTCTGTGCCAGCCTCAAACTCATCTATGCCCCCGCAATCCTGATACAGCGGAGACTTTACCGTCCAATCGATAATAACCGGACAGCAAGAAAGGTTAACAAACGCCGGATCGGTATCCGAAGACACGCTTTTCCGAGGCTGGGTGCGTTCACGACATTCCGCTTGCTTGGAACATGGCGGGGCGGAACAAGATTGGAACGCCTTTCGGATCTGCGGTCGATCAATGAGAAGTCAGTCCGCGCATGTCCAAAGATCGCATCAACGAAATGACGGCCGCCCCAACAGACCCTGCCCGGGAGGCCTTGTCACCCAGGCCTGCTCAGTGGAAGACGCCCAGCTTCTTGAGCGGGTCGGATCCGATGAGCGGCCCAAGCAGATCGTTTACCTGACGTTTCGCCTGTCTGCGTGCATCTTCGTTGCGTTCGCCGACCAAGTCCTTGCCCTCCTTGAGCAAGCGCTCGCCCTGCATGATCGTGGTTTGCGAAACACGGTCCGTACAGTGTTCGATGGCGCGCGTCATGACGTTATAGTCACCAGCCGAACCAAACCGCAGGCCGCCCTGGTTGATCAGGTTTGTGTGCTTCGCCGTCCCCTGGTTCACTGTGACCTCTGGTGCCGAGATGATCCTTCTCAGGGCGTTTAGGTTGTTGAATCGCAAGTTCAATGACAACTCATTACCCTTTGTCCAAAGAACATCCGTAAATACCCTCACCATGAGCGCGTCCCGATTGAATATATAGTTCGTGGCAGCAAGGTAAAAAATTGCCTCTTGCGGCACCCAATTGTCGGCACAATAGTAGAAAAGGCGACTACAGTATTTTCCTTGTTTCAATCGGAAGGTGTTAATCTTTGCAAGCACGGCATCCATAGGATTTTCCTTTTCAAAATTTCCCGCCTCAGCGGCGGCGATCACTTTCATGTGACGTAATTAAAATGTCATTTTAAAATTTACAATGGTTTTTTGAATCGTGCGACAAAATTGTAACGAGCGCGTGCCAGCGCCCGTCGCACCGGCTGACGACATCGATTATCTACAATATTTTCAGATGGTTATGCGAACGCCGATCAGCTTGCGGCGTCCGCCAACTCCTCGAGCGTGATCCACTCGTCCTCCGCCGCCTGCAAGGCCGTCTGGCGCTGGGCGAGGGCGGCAGTCGCCTTCTGGAACTTCACCGAATCGCGCACGTAAAGCTCGGGATCGGCCAGAAGGCCCTCGAGCCTGGAGATGTCATTTTCCAGACGTTCGATCTCGCCCGGCAGCGCTTCGAGCCGTTGTTGCTGTCGGAAACTGATCTTCCGGGCTGGCGCGGCTGTCTTCACCTGTGCCGGAACCGGCTTCGCCGCGACTGGTTTGCGCTCCACCGTGTCATCGGTCTTCAACCAGTCCGGTTTGCTGCCCCGCTGCGCAAGATAGTCGGTCCAGCCACCAGAGTAGATCACCGCGCCGCCGTCGCCCTCCATCGCGATGGTTGTGGTCGCAACCCGGTCGAGAAAGTCCCGATCGTGGCTGACCAGCAAGACCGTGCCATCGTACTCGCCCAGGATTTCCTGCAGCAGGTCGAGCGTTTCGATGTCCAGATCGTTGGTCGGTTCGTCCAGCACCAGCATGTTCGACGGGCGCGCCATCAGGCGTGCCATCAGCATCCGCGCCTGCTCTCCGCCCGACAATGCCTTCACGGGTCCACGCGCTTGGCGCTCATCAAACAGGAAGTCCTTGAGATAGCCGACAACGTGCTTTGGACGACCGCGCACCATCACCTGATCCGAGTTGCCGGAAACGCCGAGCGCTGGATCCGTGGTCAGCGTTTCCCAGAGCGATTTTTCCGGATCGAGTGCGGCGCGGGATTGATCGAAGATGGCAAGCTCCAGCCCCGTTCCGATGCGGACCGTGCCACTGTCGGGTTGGGTCTCGCCGATCAGAATGCGCAAGAGCGTCGTCTTCCCAGCCCCGTTGGGACCGACCAGCGCGACCCGTTCGCCGCGCGCGATGCGCAGCGAGAAGTCCGAGACGATCCGGCAATCGCCGAACGCCTTGGAAACACCCTTTACCTCGGCCACCAGCTTTCCCGATTTCGAACCCGAGTCGAACGCCATGGCGGCGGCACCGGACCGGCGGATCTGGTCCGCGCGTTCCTGGCGCAGAGCGGACAGCTTGCGCAGACGACCCTGATTGCGTGTGCGCCGGGCCGAGATGCCGTAAACGGACCAGTGTGCTTCTTGCTTGATCAAGCGGTCGAGCTTGTGGCGCTGCTGGTCTTCCTCCTCCCAGATCTTGTCGCGCCAGTCCTCGAACCGGTCGAACCCATGCGGCGATCTATGCACGGTGCCGCGATCGATCCAAAGCGTTGCGCGCGCAAGCCGCGTCAGGAAAGCACGGTCGTGGCTGATCAGCGCAAAGGCCGCGCGGGTGCTTGCGAGATGATCCTCGAGCCACTCGATCGCCTGGATGTCGAGATGGTTGGTCGGCTCATCGAGCAGCATAAGGTCGGCTTGCGCCGCCAGAAGGCGCGCAAGGGCAGCGCGGCGCTTCTCCCCACCCGAAGCTGTCGCCGGACTTGCATTGTGCGCAACCTTCAGCCCGTCCATGGCGCTTTCGGCCTTCCAACGATCCTCTGGCGCCAGATCGGCGGCGGCGAAATCTGCAAGCGTAGCAAAACCGGACGGATCGGGATCTTGCGGTAGATAGGCAACGTGCCGTCCTGGCGGGACGAAGCGCGCGCCCGAATCAAGATCAACCATGCCCGCCATGATCTTCATGAGCGTCGACTTGCCCGACCCGTTGCGCCCGACCACACAGAGTCGCTCCCCGGCCCCGATGGCAATCGAGACAGTGGACAGAAGTGGGCGGCCACCGAAGCCGAGTGTTGCATCGGTGAGCGTGAGGATGGGAGGAGCTGCCATGGCGCGGTCAATGCACTTTTCTGCGCCAAACGGTCAAGATGTGTAGCATCCGTTACGGAATCCTCACCAATTTTGAGTAATGGTCCGGCCGGTCAGCAGGAGGGGTTAACTATGAACAAACGCAAACCGGTCCGGAACAAAAGCCAGGACGTGATGCCAGTGATCGACACCAAGCCGGTCACCGTTGCGAGGAACACCGAGAAGGTCGCGAAGGCCAAGTCAGTCGATGACAACGGCTTCACGATTGTCGAGACGCAAACGGGTGTCGTCCCGGGAACCTTCGGGCTGGACGATCCGCTGGCAACGATCTGAACCGAGAGGCGGCGTCTGAGTGCCTCAGGCCGCGAACACCAGCGCGAACGTCACGACACCAAGCGCTGCTTGAACAAACAGAATCTTGTTGACCGTGACGGCGCCAAACACACCCGCCACGGCAACGCATACCGACAGATAGAGTTGGGTCTGCCGGGCGGCCTCGGGTTCCTGAAACAAACTCAAGAGCAAACCGACCGCAAGGAATCCGTTATAGACGCCTTGGTTCTTGACGAGCGCGGCGATACCGTCGGCCGCGCGCGGGAACGACCCTTGGATCGCCGGGATGTCAATTTTTGCGATGCGCCTTGCAAGGCCCGTGGTATCAAAAACCTCCGCACTCATGGCGCCGACGTGGGCGAGACCCAGGATCAGAACTGCAATCTCTGCAACATTCACTTTCGTACTCCTCTACACAAAACCTTCCGGACCGACAGCATAACAAACCGCCACTTCGTGCTCGTCATCCAAATGGGTTAAATTCCTTCGGCACCCTTCGCTGGACCCGATCGTTAGGCCGGTCTAGGTTCCCCGCAACGAGCGAGCGGTATGGAGCCCCAGTGTGAACGCCCTGAATCCCAACCTTTTGACTGCAGCTGCGTCTCCGATCATGGAGGCGACGGGTTGGCTTGGCGAAACAACAATACCCGCAGGCCGGGCGTTGCTCGATCTTTCGCAGGCAGCACCGGGCGAGCCGCCGCATCAGAGCATCCGCGAGGAACTGGCACGGGCGATGCTGGAGGACCCCTCGGCGCACCGATACGGCGATGTGCTTGGCAACGCGCCGCTGCGTGCAGAAGTGGCACGGCAATGGTCCGGGATCTACGGGGGAGAGATCTCGCCCCAGCAGGTCGGAATCACGGCCGGATGCAATCAGGCGTTCTGTGTTGCCATCCAGACGGCGTGCCGGGCCGGGGACAGCGTGATGCTGCCGATGCCATGGTACTTCAATCACAAGATGTGGTTGGACATGGCCGGGATCGAGTGTCTGCCGCTTCCTTGCAATGCTGCAATGCTTCCGGATCTCGACGCGGCGCGCCGCCTGATGCATGCGGGTGTTCGAGCGATTGCATTGGTGACGCCGAACAATCCCACAGGCGCCGAATATCCGGATGCTTTGCTGCATGCGTTCTTTGATCTGGCCAAGGAACATGGCGCGTTGCTGATCGTTGACGAGACGTATCGCGATTTCCACTCGGCGGACGGTGCACCCCATACTTTGTTCACGCGGGCGAATTGGCCGGAGGTGCTGGCGCATCTCTACAGCTTCTCAAAGACGTACAGGATCATGGGTCACCGCGCCGGTGCGATGGTAACGGGGTCCGAACGCATCGCGCAGGCCGAGAAGTTTCTCGACACGGTGACGATCTGTCCGAGTCAGGCAGGCCAGATTGCGGCCCTTCAAGGTCTTCGCGCGCTTGGAAACTGGGTGCAGATCGAGCGGGCGAAATTCCGCGACCGCTGCGTTCTTGTGCGGCGTTTGTTCGGCGAGGTGCTGCCGGATTGGGATCTGCACGGTACCGGGGCCTATTTTGCTTGGGCGACGCCACCGCAAGGG
>JBHJIZ010000076.1:0-19865 GCA_050043005.1 Paracoccaceae bacterium | reverse complement strand
CATCATCCAGCGCGGCGCCGAGCATGATCCGGCAGTCTTCCAGAGGGTTGTCGACATCAACCTGAATGGCACCATGCGGGTCTGCGCCGCCGCCCGCGCAGCACTTTCAGCCAACCGGGGATCGATCATCAACGTCGCATCGATGCTCAGCTATTTCGGCGGCGGGCTGGTGCCGGGTTACTCCGCATCCAAGGGCGGCGTGGTGCAACTCACGAAGTCGCTTGCGATTGCCTATGCGCCGAACGGCATCCGGGTGAATGCCATCGCGCCAGGCTGGATTGCGACGCCCCTGACACAAGGGCTCCAGGACGATCCCGCCCGGTCCCCGGCCATTCTTGGCCGTACGCCGATGGATCGCTGGGGCACGCCCGAGCACCTCATCGGCCCTGTCTAATTCCTCGCCAGCCCTGCCGCTGGCTTTGTCACCGGTAGCTGCCTGAACGTCGATGGCGGCTCCGCCGTCATGTAACCGAACAAGGATCGTCTTCATGCCCGTTGTTGAGCAAGACCTGAACCCGCGCACGCCCTACCAGTTGCCGATGCCGCCGGATGCACTTCCCGAGATCGTTGTGCCCGACGCCCTGTCGGTGAACGATGACCGCTTGTGGGGGCAGCAGACCGAGCATGTGGTCTTCCGCCCGCTCTGCCTGAACGTCAGCCAAGGCTACTGGATGAACCTGCTCAAGGTTACCAAGTCCGGCGTCCTGTCCCGACACCGCCACCCCAACGCCGTGCACGGGTTCGTGCTGAAAGGTCATTGGCATTACCTCGAACATGACTGGGTCGCTGAGGAAGGCGGCTACGTCTACGAGCCCCCGGGCGAGACGCACACGCTGGTGGTTCCCGACGATGTCGACGAGATGATTACCTATTTCCAGGTCAACGGCGTGATGTACTATGTCGACCCCTACGGAAAGCATCTGGGCTACGAGGATGTCTTCACCAAGATCGACATGTGCCGCGCGCATTTCGAGAAGGTCGGCCTGGGCGCGGACTACGTGAAGACCTTCATTCGATAGAAAACGAGGGCACTCCAAAGGCCCAAAACAGCGCTTGGCGGCAGGTGAAACACGCCAAGCGCAATGGCCGGGCTGGCACTTATCTGGCGATGGCGAACGCCATCACCCGTCCGGGATTTGCCCGTCCTTGGACAGAGCGATCGCGATGGGACGGGTCGCCTCGAACCGGGCCGCGATCATGGTCAGGCTGACCGTGATCGGGATGGCCATGAACATCCCCGCCGGACCCCACAGCGCGCCCCAGACGACCAGCGTTAACAGGATCACGAAACTGGACAGGTTCAGCCGATCCCCCATCAGGCGCGGCAGCACGATCTCTCCCGCCACGAACTGGGTCGCGGCCAGGATCGCGATCAGAATGGCCAACTGTGTCGGATCCTCCAGCGTCAGCACGCCGAACGCCGCAGGCAGTACGACAGCCGTAATCGATCCGATCGTCGGCACGAAGTTCAGTCCGAATGCCAGGAAGGCCCAGAACCCGGCCCCGTTCACCCCGGTCACGCGGCAGGCTATGAACGTCATGATTGCGACGCCAAGGCTAACCAGCGTCATCAGCCAGAGATACAGGCGCACCTCGTTGCCGATGCGCCGGATCGAGACCTCCAGACCCTGACGTCGGGCGGGATCCGGGAACAGCGCACGCAGCTTCTGATCATAGAACCGCTCGTCTATCAGCAGAAACAGCACATACAGAAACACCAGCGACACATCGCTGATCAGCCCTTGCGCGACGCCCAGGGCCCAGCCGATAACGCGGTCGACCTCGAGCCGGTCGAACACGTCCTGAGGTGTCAGACCCAGATCGACGCCAAGCTGCGCGATGATCGCCTCGAACTTCTCCAGCAGCACGCCTTGGCCGGCGGTCACACCGCTGCCTAGCTCGGCCACGTTGTCGACGATCACGCGGACCGACAGCGAGATCAGCGCGAAGAGTGCGACGATCGCGAACAGCTTCGCCAGCCACTTCGGCAGCAAGGCTCCGATCACCGGCGCCCTTTGCAGCGACGCCGAGAATGCGTTGATCAGCAGATAGGCGAAGATCGCAATGGCGATGGGCACCAGATACGCGCTCGCAAGCCACAGGCAGGCGGTGACCAGCACGCCCAGACCCGCGATGTAGAACGTGCGCTGAAGTCGATCCGAAGGCGAAGTCATCCGATCCCCGATGCAGCAGAAGCCGCCCGCAGGCTACAGGATGCCTGTCTCATTACCAGCCGCCAACGGTCTTCGAGGCTTGATCATTGTCTGCAACCGGGACGGAGGCTACTCTCAGGCCACCGCACCCGGCAACAGACACCCAAAAACGGCGCGAGCCGGATGCGCTTAGGGAGGATCCTCTGATGGTTGAAACAATCACCAAAACGCTGAACGATGTCGAGATTGGCAAGGTGGCGAGCCTGGCCGAAAAGATCAGCCAAGAGCCGCATGTCGCCGACACGACATGGAAGGCCGAGGTGAAATGGAATGGTGGTTTCCGGTCCGAAGCCACAGTTCGCGGTTTTGCCCCCGCCAAATCCGACGAGCCCGAGCAACTCGGCGGCACCAACACCGGCCCCAATCCGGTCGAGCAAGTGCTCGGCGCCCTGGGCAACTGCTTGGCGGTCGGCTACGCCGCCAATGCGACCGCCGCCGGGATCACCATCAACGACATGACCATCGAGGTCGCCGGGGATCTTGATCTGCACACCTTTCTGGGTCTGAAGGACGGCAACGCCGGATTTGGCGACATCAAGGTCAGCGTCAAACTGGACAGCGACGCCGATCCCGAGGCGTTGCAGGCCCTGCACGACAAGGTGACCAGCACATCGCCCGTCGGCCATACGCTCAGCCGGGCGGTGCCCGTCGCGATCGAACTGGCTTAACGCGCAGGGTCGCGCAGGCTGAACTTCGCCCGGTAGTCGGTCGGCGAGACGCCTTTGCACCGCTGAAATGCCCGCCGCATCTGTTCGGCGTTCGCGAAACCGGCGTGATCCTGCACGTGGGCCAGCGCGGCATCGGCGAAGTGCAGCATGTCACAGGCGTGCTCGACGCGCAGGGATTCCACAAACCGCGCCGGGCTGGTTCCCAACTCCGACACGAAGACCCGCGCGAAGTTTCGTTCGCTCATCCCGGATCGTGCAGCCATCGCCGAAACGGACAGATCCTGTCTTGGATTGGCAGCCATGTCGGAAATCAGATCGGCAAATCGGGTGCGCGCGCCGGTGTGTTGCGTCGCCAGCGCACTGCTGAATTGCCTCTGTCCGCCACCGCGTCTGACATGCAGGACAAGGGACTTCGCCAGCCTCAGCGCTTCGCTTGGCCCCAGGTCCTGTTCGACCATGGCCAATGCCATATCGATGCCTGCGGTCACGCCTGCAGACGTCCAGATACCATGGTCTTCGATGAAGATCGCGTCATCTTCGACTGAAATCTCTGGATAGCATTCAATCAGCTTCCTGCTGCCGTCCCAATGCGTCGTGGCGCGCAAGCCCGTCAGGTGGCCGCCCGCCGCCAGGATGAAAGCACCCAGACAGATCGACCCCAACCGTCTGCAAGATCTGGACGTATGGTCGACGAAGTCGAGAAGCCGGACCGATCTCGCGGCCTCGAGCGCGCTGTTGCCGCCAGAGATCAACACGGTATCCCATCGGGCATCGGGCACGTCTTCGAACGAAACGGTTTCAACGGCGCAGATCGTGTCCGTCTCGATCGGTCCACCGAACTCCGAGACAAGATCGACATCGTACGCGCGGCGTCCGTCTGCGCACTTTGCATCGCTGAAGACCTGCATCGGCCCGGCCATGTCGAGCAGTTTGGTCCCCGGAAACACGATCAGCGCAACCGGGATCGGGTGCTCAGGGGGTTTGGCGGAAATCGAGGGCATATTGGCATTCCTGCCATAGCAGATCCTGATCTATCAAGCCTCTCGGCTGAATAGGAGGATGGCTATGTTGAAACTGCACCCAAATTGCAGACTCTGCGACCACGATCTGCCACCGGACAGCGCCGATGCGCGCATCTGCAGTTACGAGTGCACCTATTGCCGTACCTGCGTGGAACAGGTGTTGCACAACGTCTGTCCGACCTGCGGCGGCGGCTTCGTTGAACGCCCGATCCGCCCGCGCAAATCTTGGCGGCCCGAGCGCGAAGTCGGATTGGGGCACCATCCTGCAAGCACCGAGCGCAAGTCGCTGTCTTTCACGCCCGAGGACATCCAGCGTCATGTCGAGCGGCTCAAGGACATCCCGCCGGATCAGCGCTGAAACCGCGCGGCGCGGACAGGGGGCAGGTGCCCTCTGCGGCCAACCTCACACTTCCATCACGATGCGCCCGTTGATCTGGCCCTGCTCCATCTTGCCGAAGATGGCGTTGATGTTCTCCAGTTTGTCGGTCGCGTAGTGCGTGGCGACCTTCCCCTCGGCCGCGAAGGACAGGCTTTCGGCAAGATCGGCCCGCGTGCCGACGATCGAGCCGCGGATCGTTTTGCGGTTGAGCACCACATCGAAGATGTTCAGCGGAAAGTCCCCTGGCGGCAGACCGACCAGGCTCATGGTGCCACCCGGTGCCAGCATTCCGACACCCTGCGAGAACGCGGAGTTGGACACGGCCGTGACCAGAACACCCTCGGCACCGCCAAGGCGCGCGACCTCATCGACCGGGTCCTGCGTCGCCGCGTTGATCGCAACGCCTGCGCCCAGCTTCCGCGCAAGCGCCAGCTTGTCCTCGGCCACATCGACGGCGATGACATGCAGACCCATCGCCCGCGCATACTGCACGGCCAGGTGCCCGAGCCCGCCGATGCCGGAAATCACGACGGACTGGCCGGGGCGCAGATCACACTCCTTCAGCCCTTTGTAGACCGTCACACCCGCGCACAGGATCGGCGCTGCCGGTGCGAACGCCAGGCCATCCGGGATGTGCCCGACATATGTGGGATCTGCTTCGACATATTCGGCGAAGCCGCCATTGATCGTGTAGCCGGTGTATTCGGGCTCGGTCCGGCACAGCGTCTCCCACCCGGTCACGCAGGCAGTGCAATGCCCGCAGGCATGGTGCAGCCACGGCACCCCGACCCGGTCGCCCTCCTTGACCGAGGTGCCCCCCCGGCCGACCTCGGCGACGACGCCCACGCCCTCGTGGCCCGGGATGATCGGCGGCGCGGGCTTCACCGGCCAGTCCCCGCGTGCGGCGTGCAGGTCGGTGTGGCAGACGCCGGATGCCTCGATCTTGACGACGATCTTCCCATCGCCCGCGACGGGTTTCTCAACCTCACGGATTTCCAGCGGTTCGGCGAAATCCGTCACAACGGCGGCTTTCATCTTGGCCATGGCAGACGTCTCCCTTGCAATGTCCGGGCATCCTAGGGAATCGCAGAGGACCGACCTTGACCCGTATCAAGTGCTTACGATTTGGGCCGGGTCTGGAGATCTCGGCTCGAACGCCAACGCCAACGCCAACGCCAACGCCAACGCCAACGCGACAGGCCGTCGCTCAGACGATCCGCACTGGCTGCCGCTTTCTCCCCCACGTCCCCGGCGGTCCGTCGAAGACGCCAGGGAACGGCGTGTCGCAGATCGTGCAATGGCCATGGTCCGTCAGGCGCCAGTCCGAAAGCTGATGCCAATCGCGCCCGATCACCTTCGCCCCGCACCCCGAGCAATAAGACGACTGCGCCTCGGCGTGATGCACATTGCCGATATAGACGTGGTTCAGGCCGACCTCGCGGGCAATCGACCGCGCCCTCAGCAGCGTCTCGGCGGGTGTCCTGGTCTTGTCCACCATCCGGTAGTCCGGGTGGAACGCCGTGAAGTGAACCGGCACATCCGGGGTGAGTCGCGACCCGACACACTCGGACAGCTCCCGGATCTCGGCGGCACCGTCGTTTTCGTCCGGGATCAGCAGCGTCGTGATCTCGACCCACACATCGGTCCGGTGCACCAGGTATTCCAACGTCTCCAGAACCGGGGCCAGATGCGCGCCGGTCAGCTTGTGATAGAACTTCTCGGTAAAGGCCTTCAGATCAACGTTTGCCGCGTCCATGTGCGCGAAGAACTCGGCCCGCGGTTCATCGCAGATATAACCCGCCGTCACGGCGACCGACTTCACGCCCCGCGCGCGGCAGGCCTTGGCCGTATCGACCGCGTATTCGAGAAAGATCACCGGATCGTTGTAGGTATAGGCGACCGACCGCGCGCCCGCGTTGACCGCCGCATTGGCAAGCGCATCAGGCGACGCCTGAGCCATCAGCTTGTCCATTTCCCGGCTCTTGGACATGTCGTGGTTCTGGCAGAACTTGCAGGTCAGGTTGCAGCCCGCCGTCCCGAAGGACAACACCGGCGTGCCCGGCAGAAAATGGTTCAGCGGCTTCTTCTCGATCGGATCGATGCAGAACCCGGAGGACCGGCCATAGGAGGTCAGGACGATCTCGTCGTCCTGCCGCGCGCGCACGAAGCACAGGCCCCGTTGCCCCTCGCGCAGGCGGCAGAAACGTGGGCAGACCTGGCACTCGATCCGGCCGTCGTCCAGCGCCTCCCAATAGCGCCCGGGCACGGTTCCCGCGATCTGGTCCCTATGGAAGCCTCCTGGCGGCAACCTCGTGTTTGCAACTCGCATCATAGCAGCACATGATTGCGGCTGCGCAATCAGAAGCCATGAAGCGAGGCGAGATGTCCGTTCACCAGCCGGTCGTCGCCGGCAGTTTCTATCCCGCCGATCCCTCGGTTCTCGGGCAGGCCGTGCAGGCCTTGATGGACAAGGCGCCTCAACTGGACGTGCCACCGGCCAAGGCAGTCGTGCTGCCGCATGCGGGCTAGCGGTTCTCGGGCGCCGTCGCGGCAGCGGGCATCTCGGTCATCGGGCGCAAGATACAGCGCGTCGTCGTGCTGGGTCCGTCGCACCGTCATGCCTTCAAGGGGTTGGCGCTGCCCGACGCGCAGGCGCTGGCGACACCGAAGGGCGAGGTCCCGGTCGCGGCATCCTCGGTTGCCGAGTTGTTGCAGCACCCGGATGTGAACGTCGTGCCAGAGGCCTTCGCGCAGGAACACGCGATCGAGGTCGAATTGCCGTTCCTGCAGCATCGCTTGTCCGGCTTCACAATCGTTCCGCTGGTCGTCGGTGACATCGCGACGGACCGGCTGGCCGAGATCCTGACCGAGGTTTGGGGCGGCGGCGAGACACTGATCGTCATCTCGACCGACCTGACGCATTTTCTGACAGGCGACGAGGCATCGCGCATCGACCTGTCAACGGCTCAGGCGGTCGAGAAGCTCGATGGTTCGGGCATCGGCGCACGAGAGGCATGCGGGTACCGGCCCCTGGCGGCGTTTCTGAAGGTGGCGGGCGCGAAGGGGATGCGGCTGACCCGGCTGGCGCTGACCCATTCGGGACAGATCACCGGCGACACGGATCGCGTGGTCGGGTACGGCGCCTGGATGGCACATGATGCGGTGACAGCCCGGCTGGCGCCGCCGCACCGGGCCGAGGCGTTGTCCATCGCGGCCAAGGCGATGATCAGCCGCGCGCGCAACGGCACAGCCCCGGTGATCAATCTCGACAGCTTCCCGGTGCCGTTGCGCTCGGTCGCGCCTGCCTTCGTGACCCTGACGCTCGAGGACCGGCTGCGCGGGTGCATCGGTTCGCTGACCGCACACCAGCCACTCGCGCAGGACATCCTGACCAACGCGGTCAAGGCCGGGTTCGAGGACCCGCGCTTCAAACCGGTCACCGAAGACGAGATCCGCGCATCCGAGATCGAGGTCGCGGTGCTTTCCCATCCTGCTCCGATGGCGTTCACCTCGCAGGACGACCTGTTGTCACAACTCGTGCCCGGTCGCGACGGGTTGATCCTGCAATCGGGCCGCAACAGGGGGACCTTCCTGCCGAAGGTCTGGGAATCGCTCGATACGCCTGAAAGGTTCTTCAACGGTCTGAAGGTCAAGGCCGGTTTGCCACGCGATCACTGGTCACCGGATGTGCGCGTGCTCAGATATGTCACCGAGGCCTTCAAGGGCCGGATTGGCGCCTCGGCATGATCTGACGCGCATGGCACCAACGCCCAAACGCAGTCTGGCGTGAGGTATCGCCGAACCCGCAGATATCCGCTTAACGGAAAATTACGTGACGAAAGTCACGCGCCAGTTCACCGGATTTCAGCGGTCGATATCGACGTCCCCGGACGCTCAGAAGTGATCAACTTGCGCACCTGACCGCGTTGGCGTCAGGCCGAACACCTTGCTCCGCCCAGAACGCAGAATTTGGCGCAATGCGGGTGGTTCAACGCAACCGGGCGCGCCGCCTCGGCCAGTGTCTCGCCCAGTTCGAACTGCCGGTCATAGGCCAGCAGAGTACAGGCCAGCACCGTCGGGCTGGCAGCGCCCTTGCGATGCACCACCATACGCGCGTTCGAGCACATCACAGAGTCCGGCGACTTGCCCAGAATACCCCAGCAGGCGGTCGTGATCTCGGGCACCTCGGCGGTTTCGTCCATCTCCGGGAAGATCACCATCGCCGCGGGGTCGTTCGTGTCGATGTCGAACCCCTCGCCGCCGAACAGTCCGGCAAAGCCTGCGCGAGCGGTGTCCTCGTCCTCGTCCCACAGCGACCGGCCAGCAGCACTCATCCGGACGCCGGCATCGCGCAGCCAGCGCATCCCCTGCAACGTAACCTCGAAGGTTCCAGCACCGCGCTGCGCGTCGTGCTTGTCGGCACTGTAATGATCGATCGAGACGCGCAGCGTTAGCCGGTCACCGAAGTCTTTTACCAGGGATTTCAGCTCTTTACGCACCGACGGCCGCAGCATCGGGCGCATCGCGTTGGTCAGGATCAACACGTCGAACCCGCGTTCCAGCGCAACCCTGGCCATGGCACCCATCTCTGGGTTCATGAACGGTTCGCCACCGGTGAAGCCGATCTCGCGCGTGCCCAGCCCGGTGTCCCGGATCTCGTCCAGATACCGCACAACCTCGGCTTCGGTCAGATAGACCAGATCATCATTGGTCGGGCTCGACAGGATGTAGCAGTTTGCGCATTCGATGTTGCAGAGCGTGCCGGTGTTGAACCACAGCGTCTCGAGAGACCTCAGCGCGACCTTGGCGCGCGCCTCGCCGGTGGCCGTAACCTCCGGATCCGAGAATATGGCAACAGTTTTCCCGGCGGCCAAGCCGTTGTGATCGTTCATGGAAGGTCCCTGCAACACGTGCCACACCGTTGCACGTGGCACGCCCGGACTGTCAATCCAGATAGACGGACCTGAAGAAAAAGTGACCGCCCCGAAGGGCGGCCTTGAGGTGTCCCAACGTGTGGGAGGGGTAAACTTATTCGGCGGCAATCCGAACGGCAGCGGCTGGCTGGCCATATGCGCGCACTGCCGCGCCGACACCTGCGCCCGGCTCGAACGGGATGCCGACGTCGTACATGGCAAGCTCGACGCCACCCAGCGCCTGCATCACCATGACCTCGTTCAGATAGCCCAGGTGGCCGATGCGGAAGACCTTCCCCGCGACCTTGGTCAGCCCGGCACCCAGCGACAGGTTGTACTTGTGATAGGCCGTCTTGATCACGTCGTTGGCGTCGAAGCCTTCTGGCACCAGGATCGCGGTGACAGTGTCCGAGTGCCACTGCGGTGCCTGAGCACAATTGCGCAGGCCCCAGGCGGCGACCGCGGCGCGCACGCCCGATGCCAGGCGGTTGTGGCGCGCGAAGACGTTCTCCAGGCCTTCCTCCAGCAACATGTCCAGTGATGCGCGCAGTCCGCGCAGCAGGGTTGTCGCCGGTGTGTACGGGAAGTAGCCCTGCGCGTTGGTCTTCACCATGTCGTCATAGTCGAAGAAGCAGACCGGCATGGTCGAGGTCTTCTTCGCTTCCATGGCTTTCTGGCTCACGCCGACAATGGCCAGACCTGTCGGCAGCATGAAGCCCTTCTGCGAGCCAGAGACGGCGACATCGACGCCCCAATCGTCCATCCGGAACTCGAGCGAACCGATCGAGGACACACCGTCGACGAACAGCATCGCCGGATGGCCGAGATCGTCCAGAATGTCGCGCACGCCCTTGCCGTCCGAGGTCACGCCGGTCGCGGTCTCGTTGTGCGTAACCAGCACTGCCTTGATCGCATGTGTCTTGTCGGCTTCCAGCTTGGCCCGGTAGTCGGCGAGTGGCACGCCCTGGCCCCAAGGAACCTGGATCGCTTCAACTTCAAGACCGAAGCGCTCGCACATGTCGACCCAAAGGTGCGAGAATTGACCGAAGACCGATGCCAGCACCGTGTCGCCCGGCGACAGCGTGTTCGCGATCGCCGATTCCCATCCGCCTGTGCCGGAGCCCGGGAAGATGAACACATGGCCGGTTTCGGTCATGAAGACCTTCTTGAGATCCTCGAAGATCGGCAGCGTGAACTCCGGGAAGTCTGGCGCGCGGTGGTCTTCGAGTGCAACATCCATCGCCTGGCGGATCTTGAAGGGCATGTTCGTCGGGCCGGGTACGGCAAGGCCATTGAAGCCAGTCATGGGTAAGTCCTCTGGTTGGTTATCGTTGTCGAAGGGACGGCGTTCACGCCGCGCGGGTCGAATTCTTTGCGAGCTTTTCGTTGACGATCTTGACCGTGCGATCGACTTCAAGATGCGGTCGGTCCGCGGCACGGCCGATCAACTGGATCAGCCGGTCAACGCGTTCGATCAGCGGTGCACCAGCCGAGATGGCACGGGCTGCCGAAGATGGCTTCAGAAGGCTCTCGGCCGCCTTTGCGTATTTTTCGAATGGCACCTGATCGGCTGGGTCGGCGCCCAGGTGGCGTGCCAGATCGTCGACATAGGAGTAGATCGAGCGCGACAGTTCCAGATCCGTGTGCACGGCGTCCCGGATCGGGCGGTTCTCACCAGCCTGAACGCAGCGATAGTTGCCGGTCATCAGCATCGACCATTTGGCGAGCGGCACGAACAGCGAGTCGTGCACGCGCAGTTTCACCGGAACGTCCTTGCCGTCGAGCTCGACGGCGGCAATGTCGTCGGCCAGCGTGTTCAGGATTGCGTTGTGAGCTGCGTCAGCGAAGGGTGCCGACTTGAAGTTGGTCGGCAGGCCGACATGCAAGACGTTCGCGGCCTCTTCCGGTGGACGGAACGCCTGCGGGTCCGGGCTGCAGAGGGTCACGACGCCGGGCTCGAACCGGTCCCAGACGCGCGGGCGGGCGAACGCCATGTCCAGATCCATATCGGCCAAAGCCGGAATACGCTTCAGATACGGCAGCGGCGGCATATTCATGATCGACAGGCACGGCACGCGCGCCTCGGCGATCTTGACCATCAGCGTCCAGATCTCGTGCACGCCGTATTGCGGTTCCTGCATCGCCAGACCGACCATATCGTACTCGGTCGGATCGACGTTGTCCGGCGTCTTTGCGTCAATCTTGCCCGGCAAATCGTTGGAGAAAATGCTGCGGTGCGCGTCCTCGCCCTTCAGCTTGATACGCACCTCGGTGCCTTCGGCGTTGATCAGCGCTGCCGTGCGGTGGCGGCAGACCAGCGTCACATCGTGGCCCGCCATGGCCATCTTTGTGCCGAGCAGCGAGCCGTAGGAAGCGCCGAGGATCAGGATCTTGTAAGGCATGGCAATTGTCCGCGTCTGGTGAGTCGTTTCCCGAGTGCACTCTCAGGTAGGTCTCCATAGCTTGTTGGACAGATTGTTGCTCGATCTTTCAGGTTTCTGTGTTAGTTGTTTACATTACAGATTGTAAGATTTGTAAGAATGTAAGGAAGCTGGATGTCGAAGACTTTTGTCGGCCCGCGGTTGCGCCAGCTCAGGCGCGAACATAACCAGACCCAGGCGCAGATGGCCCGGGCGCTGGGGATCAGTGCGCCCTATGTCGCTCTGCTCGAGAACAATCAGCGGTCCCTGTCCGTCCAGATCCTGATGGCGCTGTCCGACACGTACGGAGTCGACTGGAAGGACCTGATCCGGGACGAGACGTCGACGCGGCTTTCGGATCTGCGCAATGCCGTTCAGGATCCGGTTTTGGGTGGCGAGCCGCCGGATCTGCAGGAATTGCGCGCTGCCCTGGATCATGCGCCAAAGCTCACCGAGATGTTCCTGGGGCTTTATCAGTCGCACAGAACCACGCTGGACAAGCTGCTACGGACGGGCGAAGGCAAGCTTTCAGGCGCGTTGCTGGAAGCCTCGCCCGAGACGCTGATCCACGACTTCTTTCGCGACCGCTCGAATTACTTCCCCGAACTGGAGCACGCGGCCGAGCGTATCAGGGCAGCGGATCCCTGCGACCCACATGATACGTATGCAGTGCTGAAAAGCCGCCTGAAACGCACGCATTGCATCGACGTCGAGCCAGCAACGGTCGAGACGTTGAACCAGGGTTTGCGGCGCTATGACCGGGACGCCGCGAAGATCCACTTGTCCGAGGCGCTCGATCACCGCAACCGGATCTTCCAACTCGCCCACGTGTTGTGTCTTGTCGAACTTCAGGACGTGCTCGATCGCCTGACCGAAAGCGCGGACCTGCCCGAGAACGGCTTGGCGCGGTGCCATGTCGAACTCGCCAACTACTTCGCCGCCGCCTATCTGATGCCGTATGAACCGTTCCACGCGACCGCAGAGCGTACGCATTACGACATCGACCGCTTGGCTGCCGCTTTCATGGTCTCGTTCGAGCAGGTCGGCCACCGGCTGACGACCCTGCAGCGCGACGGCCTGCACGGCGTGCCGTTCTTCTTCCTGCGCGTCGACAAGGCTGGAAACGTCACAAAGCGGTTCAACGCCACCTCGTTCAACTTGGCCGAATACGGCGGGGCGTGCCCTGTCTGGAACATTCATACGGCGTTCCGGACGCCGGGTGTGATCGTGCCTCAGTTCGTAGAATTGCCGGATGGCGAGCGGTTCTTCACGATCTCGCGCACCACCGAACGCCCGGTCTTCAGCCGTGACACCCAGGATCGCAGGCTTGCCATCGCGATGGGGTGTGAACTGCGTCACGCCGAGCGGATCGGCTATGCCTCGAGCTTCAACACGGACGACGCGGCAGTGTTCAGCCCGATCGGGATCAATTGCCACCTGTGCCCGAGAACGGCGTGTTCCCAGCGCGCGCACCAGCCGCTGTTCCTGGATCTGGCGATCGACCCTGACCGGCGCGGCAACACGCGGTATGAGAGTTGAACGCGCAAACAGGCATGCTGACCATCAAACATCAGTTTGTCAGCTTTCGCTCAATCTGCTCGCTTGCGCCCTGCACGCCAAGTAAACCACACCGGGCAGCGCAACCGGCGCAAAGGCTGGATTTGCGGCTTTGAAGTCGCGTGACGTTAGTCGGTTATGCCTACCGACACTGTAGCGGCTGCTCCGACTGCCTAGTGAACGAGCCGCCGTCCACCATCGGTGTCGTGCTACTTCGCCAGAACCAGCACGTCCGGCCATTGACCATCTGCCTCGGCGATGAACTGGTTGTGCTCACCCAACCATTCAGTGTGCACCTTCATGTTCAGGTTCAGGTACAGCTTGTCGTTGAAGATGCGAAAGATCTTCGGGTTGATCGGCCGGGTAGAGCCCTTGGCGATCGCCCAGGCGCAGTACCCGCCATATTGCGGTGCCCAGCGTTCCGGCTCGGCTATGAACTTGTCGCGGTTCTCCGCCGAGGAGAAAAACCATACGGCGTCTTTCCACTCATAGGCGAAGCCGTCCTGCCCTTTCACGGGCTTGCGCTCCGTGTGGTAGGCGACGGTGTCATATCCCTTGAGTGCGACACCCCGGAAGTCCTTGTAGATCTCGGGGCTCCGCAACTCGGCGGCAGCAACGGCTGGGATGAGCAGAAGCGTCAAGGCGACGACAAGGCTGCGGATCATGGCAAACTCCCGTGTTTCACGTCATAGTTCTAACGCATCACAGGGGCGTGATAAATGCTGCAATCCACCGCAATGGGCAGTTGTGATCAAACCTTATCCCAGCCGAGCGCCTTGCGGACGGCCCAGATGTAAGCCCGGTTGGGCAACAATCCGATCAGGCGCAAGATCGCCGCGAATTGCCAGGGGAAACGGATCTCGAAGCCTGGCTTCGACAGACCATCGACGATGCGCTGTGCCGCGTCATCCGGCTGCAACAGCATCGGCATCTCGAATTCGTTGACCGACGTCGCCTCGGTCTCGACAAATCCGGGATTGATTACCGAGATTCGCACGCCCAGATCGACCAGATCCATCGCCAGCGCCTCGGCCATCGCGATCAGACCCGCCTTGGTCGGGGAGTAGGCGACGGCATTTGGAAGCCCGCGATAACCCGCGACCGAAGCGACCAGCGCGATGTGGCCGTCCTTGCGTCCGATCATGTGTTTCAGGACGGGCTCCAAACCGTTGGCAACGCCCGTCAGGTTCACATCGAATGTCTGCGCTGCATCAACAGCAGAGAATGTCTGCGCCCGCATGGGTTTGTAGATCCCGGCGTTCAAAACGGTCAGCGCCAGCGGACCATCCGAGGTGATCCGCGCCACCGCCGCCCGCATATCGTCAAGGCTGGTGACATCCCCCGGGACCACAATGATGCCGTCCTGTTCAGATGCGAGCTGCTCCAGCGGCTCTGCGCGTCGGGCGGTTGCGTAGACCGTCCACCCGCGCCGCGCCAGCTTGATCGCCACCGCACGGCCGATCCCCGCAGATGCGCCTGTAACCCAGGCCGCGCCATCTGCCGGCTGCATCACCTTTTGAAAGATGCTCACGCGCTGGACCAGAGCTCTCCGATCCGGCCCGAGCCGGAAGCGATCTCGTAGCGTGCCGGTTCGCCGCCCGCGTCGAACTCGCACGCGATCCACTCGCCCGCGTCGTCGTAACCCAGGTTGGTGTCCAATTCGCCGCGCACGTTCCACCATCTCTCCCGGGAGTCCTGGTTGATCGACAATTCGAGCGGTGCGCCGCTTTGTGTCGAAAGCCATGGTCGGCGTTCCAGGAACGGCGCCGCATAGTAACTGGTCGTGACGGCATCGAGTGCGGCCTCGCCGCTGAAGCGGCTGCCCTCGATCGACAAGACATCTTCCCGTGCATTGATGATGCACCGGTCCTCGGTGCCGTCATCGTTCACGCGGCTGTCGACCGAAACGATCCGGCCTTCGCGCCAGACTTCGCGGTTGTCCATTTCGTAGCGGTATGCCGTAATGCCCAGGATCTTGACCGCGATCCGGATCGTGATCGCGATCTCGAAACCGTTCGCGCCGACAGCGGCATCCAGCCGATGCGACCCGATATCATCGCCATCCCGAATGATCCGAAACTCACGGTCCGCCGTTTCAGCGGCAAAAGCCGGAGCAGCGAGCGTCGCTGCAACGCCCGAGAGGAATACACGCCGATTTGGCATGGGTCATTCGCCTATGTAGTTGAGGATCCGAGAGAAGCGCCCGGTGAACTGCAAGTCACCCTGTTGGACAATCAGGCAGTAGCACGTTTCCGTGCCAGTCGCGCTTGGCCGGTGATCGTCATCCTCGGCATTCACCGCAACATCGCCCGCCCGGTACGTGACACCGCTGTCCTCAAGCTCGCCGTGCATCACCAGTGTCAGCTCTGTGCCATGGTGAGTGTGCTGCGGAACCGAGGCGCCCGGACGCGCCCGGAGAAGCCGAACCTTGTGCTCGGCCCCGAGGTCCAGATCGAAGACCGCGATGCCCGGCAGACGCCGCTTCCAGGGAATCTCGTCAAACTTGTACCCAATCCGATCCATCACGGGTTTCGGTATCGGACACGCGTCAACCTCTGGCGTATCGGGCTTGCGAAGGCCGGCAGCATCGATTTGCTCGGCACTGCCATCTTGATCGATCAGAGCCATCACCGCATCGAAAGCGTCATCACTCACGTCTTCCGATGGCTCTTCAGCGAACATCGCGCCAGCCATTCCCTCATACGTACCCAGCCGATCGCGGCCTTCGGGTGACTGCGTCAGATGCGCAGCGACCAGAAGCTCGATATCGGGCGAGCTTGTTCCGCAGGCGAAATCCGCCAGGATCTCGTCGGGAGGCAAATGGGTTGGCATCGGTCGTCGTCTCTCCACACAGTGTTATGCGGCGTTCTACGTTGGTTCCCGCAGTTTGGATCACTCCGCCGCACAATATACGCCGATGTTCGGCACAGGAAATGCCGCTGGCGCGGGAACGTGTTCACTCTGCGGAAAAGTGGCGCTGGCGCAGAAAGATGTCGCACCGGGCGGCGACCGGCGCTAAACGGCCTGCGATTTAGTCTTTCGGAGCCGCCAACGCCATGAAACCCATGTTCTTTTTCGGCTCGCTGCGGGATCACGAACTGCTCGAGGTCGTGCTCGGGCGCGCCGTAGCGCCCAGGGATCTTGTCGCGGCAACCGCGGCGGATCGCGCAGCACTGACCGTTCATGGCGAAGATTATCCCTTTCTGGCCGAGCGCCCACAATCCCGCGCCGAAGGCGTTGTCGTGCAAAACCTCGGGGACGAGGACCTGCGGCGGCTGATCTATTTCGAGGAGGCCGAATACGGCCTTGACCCGATCACCGTCGAGACCCCCGCGGGTCCAGTCAGCGCGCTCTATTTCGGCTCGCGCGAAAAGCTGGCCGGTCACGATCGGCCGTGGGACTTCGCGCTCTGGCAGCGCGAGGCGCGGTCCGTTGCGATCGAAGCCGCGCGCGAACTGATGGCGCATATCGACATCACACCGGTCGAACGGATGGACGACATCTGGGACGGCATCAAGATCCGCGCGGTTATGCGAGCCCGGGCACGCGCGGAAACTCCGGTCACTGGAGCGCTGCGGCAATCACGCGGTGCGGAGGACGTCCAGTCGCTGGGTGTCGGACGGCCCTATACCCGCTACTTCGCGTTGGAAGAGCATCGCTTGCGCCACCGGCGCTTTGATGGCGATTGGTCGGACGAGATCTTGCGCACCGTCATCACGTCTGGTGACGCCGTCACCGTGGTTCCTTACGATCCGAAGCGTGACGAGGATTTGCTGATCGAACAGTTTCGCGCACCGATGTATGCCCGCGGTGACGCCTGCCCTTGGGCGATCGAGGCGATTGCCGGACGGATCGACAAGGAACTCGATGCCGAGACTGCCGCACGCCGGGAAGCCGAGGAAGAGGCGGGGCTCACGCTGGGGCGAATGGAGCAGATCGCCGCCTATTATGCGACGCCGGGCTTTGCCGCAGAACATCTGACCGCGTTCGCGGCAGAAGCGGATTTGTCCGACAAGGGCGGGTTGTTCGGCCTGGCGGGCGAGGACGAGGACATTCGCGCCTTCACCACGTCCCTGGACGATGCCGTGCAGGCCACCTCGACGGGCGAGATCAACAACGGACCAGCCATCCTCAGTCTGCTCTGGCTTGCGCAGAACCGTGATCGATTGCGCACAGTCTGGGCTTAGCCGCGCCCACCGGGTTGCGGTGAGCCGACCGGCGATCTACTTGGGCCGGACAACATTTCACTTCGTGGGAGCGGGGATCATGCGCATCTACAAAGATCTGCCCGAAGCCGTCGGAAACACACCGCTGATCCGACTTCGCAAAGCCTCGGAACTGACTGGCTGCGAAATACTCGGCAAGGCCGAATTCCTGAACCCCGGCCAGTCCGTGAAGGACCGCGCCGCGAAGTGGATCATCATGGATGCCGTCGCGAAGGGGCTGCTCCGGCCGGGGGGCACGATCGTCGAGGGCACGGCGGGCAATACTGGCATCGGGCTCTCGCTGGTCGGTGCCGCGATGGGCTTCAAGTCGGTGATCGTGATCCCCGAGACGCAGAGCCAGGAAAAGAAGGACATGCTCCGGCTTGCGGGGGCGACACTGGTCGAGGTTCCGGCGAAGCCCTACAAGAACCCGAACAACTACGTAAAATACTCCGGTCGCCTCGCCGCCAAACTCAACGAAACCGAACCGAATGGCGCGATCTGGGCGAACCAGTTCGACAACGTGGCCAACCGCCAGGCGCATATCGACTCCACGGGACCAGAGATCTTCGAACAGACTCAAGGTGCCGTGGACGGCTTTATCTGCGCGGTTGGAGCGGGCGGAACGCTGGCAGGCACTGCGACCGCACTCCGCGAACGCAAACCGGGCGTTCAGATCGGCCTTGCCGATCCTATGGGCGCCGCCCTTTGGCATTACTATGCCCATGGCAGCCTGAAAGCCGAGGGCGGATCGATCTCCGAAGGCATCGGACAGGGCCGCATCACAGCGAACCTCGAGGGTTTTACCCCCGATCACCCGTTCCAGATCCCCGACGCCGAAGGCATTCCAATCGTCTTTGACCTGCTTCGCGAGGAGGGCCTATGCATGGGCTTGTCCTCTGGCATCAACGTCGCCGGGGCGATCCGCCTCGCCCGCGAAATGGGCCCAGGCAAGACCATCGTCACAATCCTTTGCGACTATGGCTCGCGCTATCAGTCCAAGCTCTTCAACCCGGCCTTCCTGCGCGAAAAGGGCCTTCCTACGCCAGACTGGCTGGAGGCAGGAGCAGGCGCGGCCGTACCGGAAGTGTTCGAGGAGTAGCGCCGTCGACGCCGCGTAACCCGCGCAGTTTGCGCTGCTATAGAGCTTTTCCGTCTGTGGCTGCGTCGTGTTCAAGCACGCGGCTGATGCTTGCCGCCCTGCGTGCGTGCTGATACCTCCCGCGCCACTTCGTTGACGTGAGGACCTGCCGCATGAACGCCACGACTGCCCTGCCGCTCGACATCGGAACACTGCATTTCGTCGGCATCGGCGGGATCGGGATGTCCGGTATTGCCGAGGTTCTGTTGAACTTGGGGTATTCCGTCCAGGGCTCGGACCTGAAGGACAGCCCGATTCTCGAACGTCTGCGCCGCCTGGGCGCGCAAACCTTCATCGGTCAGACTGCCGAAAACCTCGGCGATGCACGGGTTGTGGTGATCTCGTCGGCGATCAAGGCGGGCAACCCGGAACTCGACGCAGCGCGGGAGCAGGCAATTCCAGTCGTGCGCCGGGCTGAAATGCTCGCCGAACTGATGCGTCTGCGCTGGAACATCGCGGTGGCGGGGACTCATGGGAAGACGACGACGACCTCGCTCGTGGCAGCACTGCTGGATGCAGGGGGCGAGGATCCGACGGTGATCAATGGCGGGATCATCCACGCCTACGGCTCAAACGCGCGCAAGGGCGAGGGGCGTTGGATGGTGGTCGAGGCCGACGAATCCGACGGCACCTTCGTCAAGCTGCCCGCAACCATCGGGATCGTGACCAACATCGATCCGGAGCACATGGACCATTACGGCACGGTCGAGGCTCTGTTCGATGGGTTCGAGGCATTCGCCTCCACCATTCCGTTCTATGGCGCGCTTGTGGCGTGCATCGACCATCCGGGCGTCCAGACGCTGATCGGTCGGGTCACGGATAGGCGTGTGGTGACCTATGGGTTCTCGCGCCAAGCCGATATCCGGGCCGAGAACGTCGGGTACTCGGCCGGCAAGATGAGCTTTGATGTGGTCGTGCGCGGCAAGGACGGTGAGGACGAGCGCCATGACGGCATGACGCTGCCAATGCCGGGTGACCACAACGTGCTGAACGCGCTGGCAGCGATCGGGGCTGCACGCGAGTTGAACATTGGCTTTGACGCCTTGCGACAGGGGCTCGACGGCTTTGATGGCGTCAAGCGGCGGTTCACCAAGGTCGGCGAATGGAACGGTGCCACGCTGATCGATGATTACGGCCACCACCCGGTCGAGATCGAGGCGGTGCCGAAAGCGGCCCGCCCCGCGGTGGATGCCGAAGGCGGTCGCGTCATTGCCGTGCACCCGCCGCACCCCTACTCCCGCCTGCCTGATTTGTTCCGCGAGTTCTGCGGCTGCTTCCACGATGCCGATGTCGCGGCGATTGCCGATGTCTTTGCAGCGGGGGGAGAACCGATCGACGGGGTGTCGC
>JBHJIZ010000075.1:0-34341 GCA_050043005.1 Paracoccaceae bacterium | reverse complement strand
AGCAGCGAGCCGTCGTCGTCCAGAATGTGGACATAGGTGTTCGACGAGAACTTGTCCTCACCAGCATTCGCCGCCAGGGCCGTGAAGCTGTCGCCGAAGCTCAGGTCGCCCTCGAAATACACCGTGTCCAGCTTGGACGGGGCGTCGTCATCGGTGACCAGAACCCGAAGCTGGCCGTCGCCGTCCTCGGTCCCGAAGAGCTCACTGACCGAGGATTTGTCGTCCGGCTGGACCGACAAAGGCGTCGTGTCGAGCACATCGCCCAGCGTCAGGGTCAGTTCGGTCGGCTTTTCGAGCTCGATGTCTTCCTCGTCCTTCAGCCGGTCGCGCTCCGTACAGATCTCGAGCCCCAGATCCGGGTTGGACGTCCCGCAGTCCAGGTCGATGACAAGCTGCACGCACTCCTTGACGCAGATCGCATCGTCCTCGACGCAGATCTCTAGCGGCTTGTCCTGGAACGTCCCGTCCTCGCGCGTGGCCCGAACCGTCACCTCGTAGGTGTTGTCACCGCCTGTGTCCTGGGGGTCCTCGAAGTCCGGCGCATCGATGAAGCTGACCTCGCCGGTCGCTGCATCGACCGTGAACAGTGCGGCATCCGCACCGCCAAGGATCTCGTACGTCACACCATCATCACCAAAAGAATCTGAACTGCCGAAGCGCGTTACTTCGCCGGTGTCCTTATCCGGCAGACCCACGCCCTGCAGCGTCACTGTGCCGAACTGGTCGCCGATGACGATCGGCGCCGAGCAGGACGTGTGGATCTGGATCGTCTGCAGCAACGTGCCGTCATCATCCAAGATGTGGACATAGGTATTCGACGAGAACTTGTCCTCACCAGCATTCGCCGCCAGCGCCGTGAAGCTGTCGCCAAAGCTCAGGTCGCCCGCGAAATACACCGTATTAAGGTTGGACGGGTCGTCGTCATCGGTGACCAGAACGCGAAGCTGACCATCGCCATCTTCCGTCCCAAACAACTCACTGACCGAAGACTTCTCGTCCGACTGAAAGCCTGACGGCGTCGTGTCGAGCACATCGCCCAGCGTCAGGGTCAGTTCGGTCGGTTTCTCGAGTTCGACGCCTTCTTCGTCCTTCAACCGGTCGATCTCGACACAGATGTCTTTCCCGACATCCGGATTGGAGGTCCCGCAATCTAGGTCGACGACGAACGTCGTGTTCTCCTGTACCTTGATGCAGTCATCCTCGACGCAGACCTCGAGCGGCTTGTCCTCGAACGTGCCGTCCTCGCGTGTCGCCCGAACCGTCACCTCGTAAGTGTTGTCGCCGCCAGAATCTTGGGGGTTCTCGAAGTCCGGCGGATCGATGAAGCTGACTTCACCCGTCGCCGCATCGACCGTGAACAAGGCCGCATCCGCTCCGCCCAGGATCTCATAGGTGACGCCGTCGTCGCCTACCGCCGCTGACGAACCGATCTGGTACAGCGTTCCACTGTCCTTCCCTTCGACGGCAGCACCCGTCAGGCTCACCGATCCGTACTGGTCTCCGATAACCAACGGCGCCGAACACGAGGTGTGGAAGTTGATCGTCTGCAGGTACGTGCCGTCATCGTCGAAGATGTGCACGAAGGTTTCCGACCCAAACTTGCCGTCATTGGCTACCGCAGTGAAGCTTTCGCCCGCACCCACGTCTCCCGAAAAGTACACGTCGTCGGTGTCGTCTGGATCGTCATTGTCAGAGACGCGGATGAAGAACTGACCATTCCCGTTGTCGGCGGCAACGATATCTCCGACCTCCAGCTTATTGCCTTGTGTCGAGATCGTCTCGGTCGTCAGCTCATCGCCAAGCGTGAGGGTAATCTCCGTCGGCTTCTCCGTATCTTCTCCGAATCCATTTACGTCACCGTCCCGTACGACGCAGATATCCGTCCCAATATCGGGATTTGATGTGCCGCAATCCAAGTCGATCACAGCATTTGATCCTTCAGAAACGATGATTTGACCGGTCATTTATTTCACTCTCCAACTTATTTAGCACTTGGATCGACTCTGTTCTGGCGGATTTTGAAGTTCTCAAACTTCATATCCGTATACTCAGAACAACGCCGCCAACCGCAGCGCGTACTAATTGGTTTGCCCCGAATAACGGGACATCTCTAAGGCTTTTTATTTCATTTTATATCTTCATTCCCCGCCCAACAAACGCGATCGATTGCTGAGCTCGCCTCACGTTTTGAAGCTAACCTAAGATTTGAGTTTTATCTAAAGGAAATCGCAACTTAGTTTCGCACATGTGCTGTGCATTCGCGCACACTAGGTCAGCAGAGGCACTCACGCGCCTCGGGTGCGCAATTTTTGATTGAAATACTCAACGGCAATGCAAACCATGCTTGTTGATACATCGCAAATTTCTTGAGCGCCGTCTGTAAAATCTACAAATAAAAATTCTAGGCCACTTACAGAAACTTTTGTACTGAATTAAATACGATACAGAATTTCCGCAAAACCACCAATAATTCAGAATCAAAATAATAATCACGACATCGAAATGACGAGGAACGTGCTAAAATTACCACCTGATATCCTCCTTAATACGAAAATATTGGAAAACGCCCGACATCCGTTGAATCTCTTGGGTGAGATTGCAAACCGGACTGTCTGTCGAAGGGATGCTCGGGCTCGGGCGCATCGGTGACCAGTGGTCGGGCAGCAAACCGACGGCCTGCCATGTAAATACGTGCAAGGCACAGCCTGACCCAGGCGGTGACATTCCAACCCTTTGCAAAACGCACCCCTCACATGTGCAAAACCGGGACACTCTGGTTATCCGCGCCCGTGATACGTGTGAAGTTTGTCTCGGAAAGCCAGAGAATCCAATCAGACCCCGAAGCTCAAACGACCGGTATCGCTTTAGGGAACCCGTTCAACGACCCACAGCGTAGCCTTGCATGAATCGCGGGGTTGCAGCCGCCCGGATCATACCATCGCTTCTAAATCCGGCGGCGCAGAGACGCCCGAGCGACCAGGACGGCTGCTCGTTGACCGCATGACCGCGCTCGCGCAATTCGTTCAGTATGGCCACGTCAAAACGGTCCTCGATGTGCAGCGCGGCAGGGGTGTAGTGCCGCGGCGCGAACGAATTCACATAGTGCCCCGAATGAAACAGCGGCGCGTCAATCGCGGCCTGAAGGTTCAGCCCCTGCACCAGATGGCGCAGGATCAGGCCGAGCGCCCATTGGTCCTGCTGATCCCCGCCGGGCGATCCCAGCCCGACCAGCGATTTGCCGTCGCGTGTGATCACGGTCGGGGTCAGTGTGGTTCTGGGGCGGCGCCCCGGTGCCAGATGCGACGGCATCCGATCGTCCAGCCAGAACATCTGGCCCCGCGTCGTGATGTTGAAACCAAGGCCCGGCACGGCGGGCGCCGATTGCAGCCACCCCCCCGAAGGCGTCGCCGAGACAAGATTGCCCCAACGATCGACCACATCCAGATGACAGGTGTCGCCCTCGATCTCGGGCAGATCGGCAAAGGTCGGCTCGCCAACGCCCTGCGCGGCTGCCTCGGGCGTGGCTGCAAGCTCGGTGAGCAAAGCCCCGCGATCCTGACCATCGCTGCGCGGATCGCCCGGCGTGAGCGTTTGCGATGCCTCCGCACTGATCGCAGCCGCGTGTGCCGCGATGTAGTCCTTCGACAACAGAGTCTCGACCGGCACATCGACATAGTCGGGGTCGCCGAAATAGGCGTCCCGATCCGCGAGCCCGCGTTTCAAAGCCTCGACCGTCAGGTGGACCCATTCGGTGCTTCCGGGTTCAACCGAGCCGATATCCAGCGCATCGACGATACCAAGCGCGATCAGCATCGCAGGCCCCTGCCCCCACGGGCCGGTCTTGTGAACTTCTACGTCCTGGAACCCGGTGCTGACAGTGTCCTCCCAACTGGCCTGCCATCCGGCCATATCTTGCCCGGTCAACAGGCCACGAACACGATTGCCCGCGCCGTCGGCCTGTTCACTGCCGTAGAAGGCATCCACAGCTTCCGCGACAAAGCCTTGATACCAGGCATGGCGCGCGGCCTCGATCTGGGCGTCACGATCGCCTGCCGCCGCTTCAGCCTCGGACAGGATCCGGTCATAGGCGTCGGCGATCTGTGGTTGCGCGACGCGTTGGCCGGGCATCGGCGCGGCATCGCCAGGCAACCAGACTTCGGCCGAGTGATGCCAGTCCGACCGGAAAAGCTGTGCAATCGCGTGGATCGACTCGGCAGCCCGGTGCGGCAGCGGATAGCCGTTACGCGCATAGAAAATGGCAGGCTCCAGCACATCGCGCAGCCGCATGGTCCCGTGTTCGAGCAACAGACGCATCCACGCGCCGAAGGACCCGGGCACCACCGCCGGGGCCAGGCCCATTCCGGGCATCCGGTCATAGCCCATCGCCCTGACCGCATCGATCGTAGCCGCCGCCGGAGCCGTCCCCTGACCGCAAAGCACACGGGGGCGGTCCTCTCCCGCAAGATGCAGGATGACCGGAACCTCGCCGCCCGGCCCGTTCAGATGCGGCTCGACGATCTGCAGCGTGAAGCCTGTGGCAACGGCGGCATCGACAGCATTGCCGCCCTTCTCCAGTATTCCAAAGCCAACGGTCGACGCGATCCAATGGGTCGACGTGACGGCGCCGAAGGTGCCACGGATCTCGGGCCGTGTGGTGAAGGATTGCGGCATCTTCAGACCTCCGGGATTTCAGGGTTGGCGATCAACGGCTGACCGGCGTCGCGCTCGATGATGGCTTCGATCACATCGCGGTCGAGGATGCCGTAGGGGCGGCCCGCGCGTGGCATCCCGGTCGAGAACGGAATGAAGCGCTCCTGCGCCACACCGTACAGGCGGCGAAGTTCAGGGATCGGGTCGGCGTGGTCGTCGACCCGCAGGTCAAGGCGCGGGAAAACCTCGGGGCCTTGGATGCGCAGGGCGATGGATTGCTTGCCGCGCTTGTCACCGCCCGCGTCCTCGCCCGCCTGCATGGCCGCAATCACCCGCTCGACAATCGGCAGATCGGTCCGGTCCTGCCAGCAGGTCAGGGTATCGGCCACCACGGCTTCACCCGCCAGCATGTTACCCGCCACAGACACACCCGGGGCCATCTTGTGCCCGCACCAGTCGACACAGTTCGTTCCTGTGTGCGCCGCGGACCCACCAGCGGCGTCGATGACGTGGAACTGGCGTTGATCCAGCCCGGCGTCCATGCCTTGCAGCATGGTGATGATGTCCGGTGCGCGATGACCCTCGGCCAGCAGACCCAGCGCACGGTGTCCAAGCTCGGGGTTCGGCAAGGCCTGGCTCATTGCCGCGCCGTGCGGTCCGCGGCTCCAGGGACAGATCCCGCCGACGGCAAAGAACTTCGAGGCGACCGCAAGCCCAAACAAACCTTGCTCGGCATCATGGGCCAGAATCGAGTACGTCATCTTCGCCTCCGTCTAAAGGTTGGCACCTTCGCGCACGTCCAGGTGATCGCGCAGCGCGTCACCCAGAAAATTGATCGCCAGCACTGTCAGCATGATCGCAAGGCCGGGATAGACCCCCAGCCACCAGGCACGGCTGATGAAGCTGCGCGCCTCGGACAGGATCAGCCCCCAGGTCGGGGTGTCTGAACTGACGCCAAGGCCCAGGAAGGACAGCACCGCCTCGGCAAGGATCGCGTTCGAGACGCTGACGGTGGCCAGCACGATCACCGGCGCCAGAATGTTCGGCAGGATGTGGCGCACCATGATCAGGATGTCCGAGGCTCCGTAACTGCGGGCGGCCTGGACAAAGAGTTCCTCTTTGACCTGCAGAGTCATGCCGCGCGCGATGCGGGCGAAGTCGTCCAGGTACGCCAGTGTGATCGCGACCATGACGTTCAGCAGGCCGGTTCCGAAGACGGCGACCAGGTAGACCGCGATCAGGATGTTCGGGAACGCCCATTGCAGATCAATGTAACGCATGATGATCGTGTCGATCCATCCGCGATAGTATCCGGCAAGGATGCCCATGCCGACGCCCAGCACCAGGGCGATGCCGACCGTCACCACCCCAACGAACAATGACACCCGCGCACCGTGGATGATCCGCGACAGCAGATCCCGGCCCAGATCGTCGACGCCAAGCGGATGGAGGGCCGACGGTTCCTCCATCATCATGTAGTCCATCGCATTCGGATCGTGCGGTGCGATCCAGGGCGCGAAAAGCGCCGCGATCATCAGAATGCTGAGGAAGATCGCCCCGGCCAGTGCGCGCGGGTCACGCCGCACGACCATCAGGAAGGATCGGCGCTGGACCGTGTCGGCGGTGCTCATCCCTGCACCCGGATGCGCGGGTCGATCACGCCGTAGAGGATGTCGACCAACAGGTTCACGAAGACGAAAATGAACGACACGGCCAGGATCGCGCCCTGAACGACTGGATAGTCTCGGTTCAAAATACCCTCGATCAGGATTCGCCCCAGCCCCTTGATGGCGAAGACGGTTTCAACAACGACGGTCGAGGCCATCAGCAGGCCGAACGCGATCCCCATGACCGTGATCACCGGGATCAGCGCATTCGGGAAGGCATGTCCCATGACAACCTGCTTGGGGCGCAGACCCTTGGCATAGGCGACGCGCACGTAATCGGTCTTCAGGACCTCCAGCATGGACGACCGCACCATGCGTGCGATGATCGCCGAAAATGCCGTGCCCGCCGCGATGGCTGGCATCAGCAGATGGCTGAGCCACGTCCAGAACCCCTCGGACATCGGTTGATATCCGATCGCAGGCAGCCAGCCCAGGTTGGCGGCGAATAACAGGATCAGCAGGATCCCCAACCAGAAATCCGGCATCGAGAGGCCGACAAAAGCCACGAAGGTCACGCCGTGATCGACCGGGCGCCCACGCCGCAGGGCCGAGAGCAGCCCAGCCGGGATCGCGATGACGACCGCAACGACGAACGAGAGGAATGCCAGCGACAGGGTCCGCGGCGCCGCCTCCATCAGGATCTGGCTGACCGGCACGCGGCTGCCGTAGATCGACGCCCCCAGATCGCCCTGCAGCATCAGCGTGAACCAGCGCCAGTACTGCACATACACCGGCTGATCGAGCCCGTATTTCGTCCGCAGCACATCCGCCGCTGCCGGATCGCCCGCGTCGAACATCATGGCCGCCAGCGGGTCGCCCGGCAGAAGCCGAAGCATGAAGAAAACCAGCGTCGCGACGGCCCACATCACGAGGACGGCGCCGAGCGAGCGTTTGAGGATGTAAAACGTCATGTGCGTCTACGGCAGGCGGACGGGGGAGTTGCTCCCCCCTCGGGTCGAGGGAGGAAGCGATCGTGCCTAAGGACGTCCAAAAGGATCAGCTCAGCGTCACGCGGTCCAGATCCACAAGTCCCGGAATCCGGCTGACGTCCGGGAAGTTGACCTCCTTGCGCCAGACCATGGTGTCCGACGGGTGATAGAGGAACGCCTGCGCAACCTTGTCCGAGCTGATCTGATTGGCCTGCTGGACCAGCGCCTTGCGGGCGTCCGGATCGGCCGTGATCGATTGCTCTGTGACCAGGCGGTCGACTTCGGGGTCCGAGAAGAAGCCGAACGGCATCTCTTCCTTGTTGCGGTCGCGCCCATTGAACTTCGACGCGGTCTGGATCCAGTCGACAATGCCATCGTCCGGATCGAAGTCACCGCCCGAACCCAACCGGCAAAGATCGAAGCTCATCGCCCGGAACTCGTCCAGCAAGACGGGGAAGTCCTTCACGTCCAGCTCGATATTGATGCCGAGGTTCTTCTTCAGGATGTTCTTGATCACCAGACAGTCGCGGCGTGTAGAGGCGGTGCAGAGGATCCTCAGCTCCGGGAAACCCTCGCCGCCCGGGAAGCCGGCTTCCGCCAGCATCGCCTGTGCGGCCTCGGCATCGAAGCGCTGCTCGGACGTCTCGGCAATCGCATCGTCGTAGTAGAAGCCCATGGCCGGGTTGATCGTCCCGAAGGCTGGCGTCGCGCGCCCGAAATGCGCCTGCCGGATATAGAGGTCGCGATCGATCGCCTTGGCAATCGCCATGCGAACCATGAAGCCCTTCTCTGTCTTCAGCTCATCAAGCGGCTTCGAGAAATCCGTGACCTTCATCGGATCGCGCCACGGGTTCATGAAGACACCCTGGAAGCCCGGACCCGGAATGATCGAGGTGACAAGATCCGGGTTCGACTCGAAGCGGTCCACCAGTTCCGGCGGGATCGCGTTGCCACCGGAAATCTGGATGTCGCCCGCCTCCATCGCCGCCGCGAAGGGCTCGGGATCGATGATCGGGGTGATGATCACCTTGTCGACGCCGGGGCGGTTCGGATCCCAGTAGGCCTCGTTGCGCTCCAGCGTCATCGACTGGCCAAGCTGGTGATCTGTGACCTTGAACGGACCGGTGCCGACGGCTTTCAGGCCGTATTCGGACAGGCCCATGCTTTCGATCGCGCCGCGCGAGACGATGGTCATGGCCCGGCCCGAGGACCGCTCGAGCGTCTTGACCAGCAGCGACGCCTGAGGTGCGCCGAGGACGATCTTGACCTTGTAATCGCTCAGCTTCTCGATGTCCTGGATGTTGGCAACGACACGCGAATGGATCGACTTCTCCGGATCGCGCGAGCGCTGCTAGGTATAGATCACGTCATCGGCGGTGAACGCGGCACCATTGTGGAAGGTCACGCCCGCGCGCAGGTGGAACGTGTACTCGGTGCCGGCACCGGTGACTTCCCAGTCCAGCGCAAGATCGCCCTCGGCCTGGAGCGCCGGGTTGATATGGGTCAGACCACTCAGCACGTTCGAGGAAATCTGGAACAGCAGAACCTGATTGATCTGCGCCGGATCGATGGTCCGGAACTCGCCGACGCCGGACCAGCCCGCGCGCAAGGTGCCACCGGTCGCGGCCTGCGCCTGCGGTGTCACACCCGGCAACAGATGCGTGGCCGTCAGCGCACCAGATGCTGCCAGGAGGCGCAGCACGGCACGCCGCCCAAGCTGCGGCCCGGCCAGATCGGATCTGTTCAGACCCACCATCGGATCTGCTGGATCGAAATCGTTCGCATCGTCCCAGCTCTGCTTCATGAAGGATCTCAGGTCTGAACGCGTTCTGGTCGTCATCGTGTCACCCCTTTCCGGTCGCCCCACACGCGAATGGCAGGACTGCTGTCCTAATTAGTGTCCCAACTTTTCGTAAGGTCAAGCGACGCCGGATCAAATGACGGGTTTATCCGCAGCCGAGCCGTCAGAACGGCCACACAGACCAAACGGGGTGAAGCAAACCACGGGCGCACCACCGAAGATCATCGCCTGACCGACCGTGGCGGATTTCCGAAGACCGCCGAACGCGATCACCGGAACCATGAGGGCCAACACCGGCATGATCTTGGTTGCCTCCATGTTCGGATGCGCGACAGAACAGAACCGCAGGCAGCGCGCGCAACACATCCCAAACGGGATGCCGATGAGCGTGGAGCGACACCGCCCGCCCCGGCCGTCACGCGCTTACCTGGTCTTCGAAAGACCTTCGACATAAGCCTGAATTGCTTTCACAGGCGGCAGAGCCGTCGACAGGAACGTGGCAATGCCCGACGATCGCTCGACCGCCAGGATGCCGACGCCGGGTATCCGATGCCGGGAATCACCTGTTTCCAGAAAGCGCTTGGTCTCTGCCCAGAACAGCCAGCCGAACGCGCGCGTTTGCGTCCGTTTTCGGTCGACAACCATCTCGCCCGGCGTGCCAATCGAGTCGATCTCGCGCTGGGCGATCACCTCGGCCTCTTGCAACGTCAGTTCCGTCATCTCAACCTCCTACAGGTCTGCCTTGGTGACCCGAGACTCGTGGCCATACACGGCTTTCGCCGAATCCGGGTGCGTGTGGACAGCACCGCCCCCCTGCCCCTCGACAATCCCGACCGATCCCTTGTTGTTCGTCAGCACGACGACATGGCAATCGCCATCGGGATAGTGAATCCCGACCAGCGCCTTCGTGCCGTCCCCGCCATTCTGAACTTCGCGGAACGCGTCGTCGAAACTCGACTCGCGGAACTGGGTGTTGTGGCGCGCTTCGATATCGGCCCAGGATCCGTTGCGCCCGCGCGGAGCAACCGCATCGGCATCGCGCCCGGTCAGGCGGTCCAGCACGGCGTCGATGATCTTGCCGCAGTTCACATTGCCATTCTCCGGGTTCACGGCGCGGGACATGTCGTCCAGCTCGCGCAGGCCCTGCATCCAGGGCGGGTCAGGCAGGTCGTCGACCAGGGTATCCGCCCGATTGAAGACGCCGGTATCCGCGGCCTCATCGACGATGTCGTCAACTTTCATGACCAGCGTGTCCGCGGCCTCCTCCGCCACGTCGTCTGCGGTCTTGGTCAGGCCCTTGAGCTTCCCGAAGCCCTTGAACACCGCCTTGAAAGCCTTGCCCATCGCCATGCCGGTCAGCGAGGGCAGCGGAACGCCGCCAATGATCACGTTCGGGCTGGCCGAGACGGTGGCGCCGACCATTGGGCCAAGCGGCGGGTCCGAGGGACGCGGGGTCGAGAACACGCAGTGTTTGGTAATATCGACAGCAACCCGGGCAGCCCGGGCGCCCTCCAGCCAGACCGACGACGACCCCAGGAAGATCTCGTACATCGGGAAATAGCCGCCGCACCAGATGCCCAGGCCCATGTCCCCGCAGCGCGCGGCGGGCAGGTTGTTGATCAGCACCGATCCGGCACCCGAGATGAACGGGATCGGGATGATCGGCCCGGCGCTCGGCAGAGGGATCGGCGTGGGGCTGGGCGGTATCAGGTTCGGCGGATGCATATGCGCATGCGGCAGACCGATTGCCTGATCCGTCACCCGGACCGCGGGAAGCGCTGGAAACGGGATCATCGAGAACGGCACCGAAAGCGTCTGCTCGATGGCGGTCAGGACACCGACGGCAGCGCCGAATGTCGCCAGCGCGCCCTTCGCTTCAGCTACCCGATCGGCGGCGTCGCCGACCCCTTCGGCCGAGGCGATGAACCCGTCGACGGCCCCTTCATGGCTGGTCGGATCGGCATCGCCCGAGACGATGGATTTGGCGACAGCCCATTCGCTTTCCAGCGATTTCTTCATCGTGCCCCAGGGATCGGCCTTGAACGCAGCATCGTTCGCTTCCAGACCCTTGTTGGTATTGGTCCAGACGGCCCACGGGTCCGGCGCGGTCGGGCGATGCGCACGCGCGTTGCCACGGGCGATGAGCTTTGTTGTCCTTGCGGCGGCGGCCTGACTAAGCGGCATGACGGGCTCCGAAATGTTCGAGTTTCTGGAGGATCGCCGCACGCCCGCCCTCGCGGACATCCTGCATCAGCGGGTCTGTGATACGGTCATAGAGCGAGAGCGCATAACTCCAGATGCCCTCGGCCTCTTGCTGGCGGCCATCTTCGTAGTAGAGCAGCGCCAGACAATCGCAGACATGGGCCTCGGACGGGATGTTGTCCTCGGCCCGGAACATGTCCCGCGCGACCTTGAACGACGCGAAGGCCTCGTCCTTCTGTCCGCTGCGATGCAGGGCGACGCCCAGATTGCAATAGACCAGCGCCAGCATCTGATCGATGCCATGGAAATAGCAGCCCTCCAGCGCCGATGTCAGGGCCTCGACCGCACGCTCGGGCTCCTTGCGGGCCAGATAGGTGTTGGCCAGGTTGTAGAGCGCTGTTGCGACTTCAACCGGTTCACGCGCTTCCTTTGCCTCGCGCACCAGTCGGATCTGCACGGCTTCGGCGCGGTCGTAGTCCTTGCGTCCGAAGGCCATGACGCCAACGGTGGCAAGCGCGCGGCGCCGCGCGCCGCTGTCGGGTGTCGACTGGGTCATTGCAGCCTCGCGGTTTGCGTTGCGAGCAGCACGTCATTCGCGCGCTGTTCGATTTCGGCGGGAGACATCCAGAACAACTGGCTGCCGATCCTCGGGTGCTCGCACGCGTCGTCGAGCAACGGGGTCAACCGGGGCTCGATGATCAGGTACTTGACCCGATCGGAGCGCGTGAAATCGGCCAGAAAGCAAAGGGCCTTGTTCCAGACGGATGCGTCGGCGACCTCGCCCGGCTCGATCAGAAAGACCAGCGCCCCCGCGTGCGCGGGCAGGCTGTCGGCAATCTGGCCCGGCCAGTCGATCCAGCTTTCCCAGGGCTTGTTCGCGCGTTCCTGACGTTGCGGCGGAACCTCGACATTGACGCCCGCAGCGGCCAGGTTTTCGCGCGCATCCGCGATCTGGGCATGCAGCATCGAGGTCAACCGCGCGAACCAGGCTTCGGCCGAGGTGAACGGCTCCTGATGAGCAAAGATCAGATGCGGGAACGTCGGGTCTTCGTCGCGCCGGGCCAGGTAATTGTATGGCATCCGGCGCATTTCGGGATCGATGCGAACCACATGACAGGTCCGGCTGGGGTCGCTGAAGAACGCGTCCAGCATCGCCAGTTGCTCGGTGAAGAAGGTCTCGGGTCCCATGTCGCCCTCCCTCAGTTGATCTTCACGAGCGGGCCGACGATGGTGACCCCGGTCGCATTCAGAACAATCGAGGACGCGCCGCACGACAGGACCAGTTCCTTGGTCGCCGCGACCTTGATGTTCTGGCCATCGACCTGGACCGAGGTCTTGCCGATCTTGGTTTCGGTCCGCCCGATGATCTCGACGAATTCGCCATCCACCTTCAGCGCCTTGTCGGCACGGTGGGTCATCTCCTCGGCTTCCAGCCCCATGTATTTTGTGACCTTAACCCGGCGCTCGCCTTCGACCGTCAGGACATCGTCCGACTCGACATGCGTGGTGCGCCCGCCCGTCTCGATCTTCAGGTCATAATTGCCCTCGGTCACCTTCTCGGTGCGGTTGTGCAGAACATCGAGCGAGTAGTCGCCGCTGTCGCCCCAGCCATACCCGACCTTGGTGACCGCGTTGTTCTTGACCGTCAGGCTGAAGTCGCGCTCAGCCGTCATGTCGAAGCGTTCGGCGAAGTACTTGTCGTCGAACAGGATCTCGTTGGCACCGCCACCGCCTTTCGACGTGTTCGAGCGCATACCCATCTGGGTCTTGTTCACCGGATACTCGACGGGCGGCTTGTTGTTCGAGTGGTAGACCGAGCCGATCACGACCGGACGATCGGGATCTCCGTCAATGAACGTGACCAGAACCTCGTGGCCGATCCGCGGGATGTTTGTCGTGCCGAAGCCACCCCCGGCCAGGGATTGCGCCACGCGCACCCGGCAGGACCAGGCACCGTTCCGGTCCCAGTGGAAGCGCACCAGGATGCGCCCCTGCTTATCGACATCGATCTCCTCGCCCTTCTCGCCGACAACGGTCGCCGTGTGCGTCCCGCTGATCCGCGGCCACGGCGTCACGCGCGGCGCACGATAGGGACGGATCCAGGGCACCAGCTGATACCGGCCCGTATAAAAATCCTCGGGCGTCAGATCATCGCCGGTCGCAAAGCTCTCGGCCACGATCCTGTGCTCGATCGAGCGCACCATGTGGAACTGATCCGGCTCGGGCAGCGGATCGAACTCGATCCGCAACTTCGCGCCCGCCCGCAGACCCGCGGCCGTCCCGGTGACCTCGACAATCTGCGCCTGGGCACGCTCCGCCTCGAGGAACACCTGAGCAAGACTGTCGCCGCCATCGCGATCCGCGTGGGCGCTGCTGACATCATACCGCACGTTCCGCGCCCGCCCGTGCTTCACCCGGTCCGACTTCGTCGCCTCGAGCTTCCCGTTCGCCCGCTCGTAATTGTAGGCGTTGATCACGACCTCGTCGGTGCGCATCTGCCCCGACTGCACGATGGTGCGGAAATGATCCCGCATCGCGATCACGCTCTGGTCCGGCTCGAACGGGATCAGCTCGTACCCGGCAACCTCACGAGACGCATAGTTCGTGTTGGTGACGATCATCCGGTGACCGTCGGCCCAGTGCTCGAAGAAGAAGAAGAACCCGTACTTCTCCATCATCCGGCACAGGAAATCGTAATCGGTCTCCTGATACTGCACGCAATACGGGATTTCCTCGAACTCACCGTCCGTGTCGATGTGGAACGGACCGACCTCGGCCTCCGACAGAACGTCCTTGATGATCTGCACGATTGTGCGCTTCTTGAAGATCCGACTGTCCGAGCGCAGCGTCAGCAGCCAGTGCTGCGGCCGCAACACCAGTTCGAACCGATGCGTCTCGTCCTGCTTTCCCAGCCAGCGCACGTCCGAGCAGATCCCGTGGAAATGCCGCACACCGTTGTGGACGTCGACCTCGACACAGCAGTCCTGACCGATCAGCGCATCCTCGGCGATCATCTCACCTTCCGAGATCGCCTCGACGCGATACGTGTACAGCTCGCTCAACGCCTCGCGGCCCTCGAGCGCGCGAAAGCACAGGGCATCGTCCTCGAGTGCTGTGAAAAGACGGGCCCTGCGGTGGGCCTGAACGGGGGCATCAAAGCTCATCGTGATCGGTCCTTCGGTTTCGATGGGCCAAAGGATCGGAGATGCCTGTATCAGCGTCGCGTCCGACGAACGCGCGAAGTGTTTCAATTGTTCTCGGCGGCGTTTCAGAAGCGTTTCGGAGCACGCGACGACGCCCAGCGCCCACCGTGGGCCGAGCCCCCGTTTGCCCAGGTGAACATTACTTTCCACAAATTTTAACGATTTTGGATCATCTTCCTCCGTCTTCACGGGCGCGAGCGATCGTCACCGCGCCGTGTCCTCATCCGGAGAGCCCAATGTCCTCATCCAACCGCCTCAGCGGCGCCGTCGAGGTTTTCTTCACCGAACTGGCCGAAAGCCTCGACTGGCACACCGAGCTGCACCGCGAGACCGACCGCGCCCACCAGAAATGCCAGAGCCTGATCACCACGACCCGTGCCGCCATCGAGTCCCTGCCCCGGTCCGAGCACGCCCGCCTGTACAACCGCCTCCGCGCGCTGGCGGGTCAGGTCGCGCCAAAGGAACCGGACATCCGCCGCCCGACCGAGCGCACGACGCTGGTCCGCACCTGGCTGCGCGACCACGCCCCGACCGAGTTCCACACGTCAGACCTGCGCGCCTGGCTCGAGCAGCACGGCCACCGGACCCGCCACAACTATGTCGGCACACTCATGGGCCGCTTCGCCGACCGAGGCGTGGTCACCCGCACCGGCTATGGCACGTATCGGGTGAACCGGGAGCATGGCGAATTAGCTGGATCTTAGAGCGGTGGCACGGCACCAAACAGTACATCCCAGATGGAACATGAGCTGACGTCTGGAGTTCAATCGAAAGCAAGCTGATTGGAATGCCTTATCGCCTCTCTCTTCTCCGGATCGAGGTACTGAACGGCGTAGTCTCCGGGCGTCTTCGGTGCCCGAAAGACAGCAGAGATTGGGCCTTGCTCGTCTCCTTCCCCAGGCAGGCGTACAAGCTCGCGACCCTCTCCAACATCGAAAAGTCGGAACACGAACCCGGGCTTCGGCGCCCCGGTCCATACGACGCGAAATTTCCGATCAGGAAACACTTTCCTAGGGGTGAGAAGCTGAACTGCGTTCAATCGGGTTGGAATCACAATCAAATCGCGTTCAATAAGCACTGTTTCCCGAGCATCGACATACCTTATCGAGAACATACCGGCTCGGTCCGGAGCGTTGAAGTTCGTGGCGGTCCGACGAAGCCCTGACCGAATTGCAGCTGCCTCAGCGACAACCGTTTCGTCAACTTCATCCACGATCTGTATGCGGTCTCCCGGTGCTCCGGGGCCCTTCCAGATCAACGCGAATTGTTCGTCCAAACGCGCCTCGTCAACCGCGCACAAGCTCAAATCGTGAGCAACGATCTCAAGTTCTCCTTCGGCCACGACTTCACCGTCGGAAAGAAGGCGTAGAGCATAGCTTCCGGGCAAACTCGGAGCTGTAAAAGCCCTGCCTGCCGGTTCATCGACCACGGCCACACGCCACGGACCCGTGTTCTTCGGACCGGTGATTGGCCCAGCGATTTCTAGCACTCCGATGGTCTCGATTGCAGGAGCAGTCAGCGCGAAAGCCTGGCCGGGATCCAGTGCATCAACAATCTCGATTTGCTTGCTAGAAAGATCAAGTGTTCCCATCGCTACGGAAAGCTCAAGCTTCGGTTCCGTCAGCGAGCCACAGTTTCCAACAGTCGGTTCCGGTGGTGGTTCAGAGCTACAGGCACCCAAGAACAGTACAACGCAAACGTGGGTGCACAAAAAGCGGCTGACCAGTTTCATTTGCCGCATAGACCGGTCGATCGATCCTATCCTCATTTTTTCCCACGCAACGCAAGCAAGAGCTGCTCCCGGTCGAGTTCGACACGATCTGCTTGGCCCACTCGTTCCTCCAATCGCGCTATGTCACCCGTCTGCAAAATGAACTCCTCTCGCGTGTTTAACTGTACAAATCTAAAGCTGCCTTCTCGGTGCCGGAACAGATCGCGTTCCGAAAATCCGTCTTGGAACTGGATCCTCAAACCGTCGTTCAGAACCTCCTCGAAGAAGTAGTAGAATGAATAGGCAGTAGCATCGATTTCAGTGCTCTTGACCACCCAGAAGCCAGGGCGGATCGGACCAAAGTCAAAACCATCATCGTTTGCGTCTATGATTTGAAGGAAAGCCTGGCGGCCAAACCCACCTTTGTTGAAGATCAAAATCAACGAGTCCGAACCATAGGTCCTTACACCCATTGTTGAATTCTCAAAAATCGGTGTTGAATCGCTCAAGCGCAGGTTTTCGCGCTCTGCACTACAGCCTATCAAAGAAAGCAGAAGCAGACTTACTAGCCATTTCATATCGACACCGCTACACTCAGAGCTACATCTCACGGTACGGTAGTTAGGTGGAGTTGTCATGAGATTCGTTTGCGGCGCGTTTGCCTCTATTTTCATGCTACTGACGGCATGCGGCGGTTCTGATATTCAGTACGAAAGACCTGACGGGTCGCGCGTTGAAATCAACGTCAAAGCTTCTTCTTTTGTGGACGCTGATGCGCGACGTCTCGATGAAGTCGTTAGATCTCGCGGTGGAGTGTGTCGGGACGGGTCGTTAAATCGGCGTGCGGTTTCCACTCTCGAACAGGTTCTTCCGCTGTTCGATGTTCGCCAAGACATTAGAATCACGTGCATCGACCGGCGTGACCCTAGCGCATTCGTTTCAGGTACGCGGGATATCTTGATTAGTCGCGGAATGATCGAGCGCATGACAGAACATGGCCAATTGGAATTTGTAATTGGCCACGAACTAGCGCACCTTTACTGGGCCCATAGAGAAAAATTTGCGCGTCTTGAGCGCCTTGCAGACGAATTCCTCTCTAAGGAATTGAAACCCGTGTCGAGCAATGTTCAAGCAAGAGCTGACTTTCTTGGCGAAGCCAACGCAATTCGCAATCTGTTTCTTGATATGGAATACAAAGCAGACACCCTGGCGATCCGACGACTTAGCAAGACGTCCTCTTCGCCCTGCTTGGGTGCAGGTCTCGCTTTCATCGAAAACATGTCAAATCGCTTTCGAGAGGTACACCCTTGGATGTTGCGCGCGCCTCAGGAAGAACTGCTGCGATCATGGCTACAGACTGGTAATAAGTCCGTGGACAGATACAAAGTCCATCCATTTCTGGCGCAACGTCGAGCAAACATCGTCGAAGCTATGAAGAGGTACTGCCCAAGCCAGGAATTATAAACAAACCTGCATGCCAAGCATCAAGGCGCAATAATTAGAGAAAACGATCTGTGACAAAGCTATTAAATGCATATCACTTCACGCGCAAATTCTTAATCCTGCCGTCAAATGCAGCAACGCATAATTTGATACAGATCATCGTTCTTATTTTTATTTTGATGCAATTTCTGAATCAGGAACGAACGTTGAAAGTTGTAGAGCGTGATCATCACATATCTAGAAGCCACCTTACCATGGAGCTGATTCATCGCGGCCAGACCGAAGACTTCGTACGACACATTTTGCTACTAAGCAGAACCAACGATGAATTTGATGGAGGACTGGCGGAGGGCTTGGCTGTCGCGAGCCTGCTTGAGCCATCGCAGCCAGATTACCCGGAACGCCTGGCAGACTACAACCGACTGATGACGAGTACTATAACAACCTTAAGCTATCTCCAAACACTGTCCCTTTGTTTCGAGGGAGAGATCTGCAGTGAAGAAGTACGCCCAATCGCGATTGAGAGCTTTCGCTCTCTCTCCGAGGTTTTGTGTGGCGTGGAGCCGCTCGTATCCGCTTCGACCGATGCCGCTCTCTATCGGGACTCTTACGGCGCGTACATTAGCATGTTTGGCGCCTGCCCAAATAAAGACAGCTCCAGTCTGTAGGAGCGCGTTGCCGTGGCGGGCCCAGTCTACCTCACATCCCCACCCACTGCTTGGGGCATCTGGGCCTCCTCGTCCACCTGATCGGCAGCGCGGCGGGCGGCGGCTCCGATGGCGGATTTCTCCTCTTGAGTGAGCTGTCGGTTCTCGTCCAGGTCGGGAATACGCACCGTGACTTCGCGGTGGGCGAACTTGATGCCCTCGCGTTCGAACAGCTCGCGGATCTCGGCATAGATGCGTTTGCGCAGGACCCATTGCTCTCCGGGGTAGGTCATGAACTTGATACGCACGATCATGGCGCTGTCGTCCATCATGATCACGCCCTGCGATTTGACGGGTTGGATGAATTTGTCGCCGATTTCCGGGTCCTCGAGCAGCGCGAGGCCCAGTTTCTTGACCAGCTTGCGGACGCGCTCGACATCGGTGTCATAGGTCAGGCGCAGCGGCAGTTTCATCATCACCCAGTCGCGTGAGAAGTTGGTCAGGAACTGGATCTCGCCGAACGGGATGGTGTGGAGCATCCCAAGGTGGTGGCGTAGCTGGAACGAGCGGAGCGAGATCTTCTCGACCGTGCCCTTGACGTCGCCGACATCGATGTACTCGCCCTTGCGGAAGGCGTCATCGGCCAGGAAGAACGCGCCCGACAGGATGTCGCGCACCAGCGCCTGAGAACCGAAGCCGATGGCCAGGCCGACGATACCGGCACCGGCGAACAGCGGGGCGACGTTGACGCCCAGGTCGGTGGCGATCAGCAGCAGCACCGTGACGACGATGACGAGCAGGACGAAGTTGCGGAGCAGTGGCAGCAGGGTTGCCAGGCGCGTGGCCCCTGCGCCGCCGCCCTCGCCCTCCATGATGGAGCTGTCGTCGGGCTCGTCGCCGACTTCCTCGGCGATCTTCTGGTCGATCCAGATGCGCACGGCATGGTAGATGATATAGCCGACGAACAGCGTGTCGATGACGTCCTCGGCCAGCGCCAGACCGGGGATGCGCTCGAAGACGTCCTCGCCGCCCCAGAAGCGCGCCAGGAAGTAGGCAACCGCCCCCATGGCAAAGAGCGAGGCGACCCGGCGCGCCAGGTCCTCCATGGTCCGCATGCCCGGGCGCTGGTGGACGATCATCGCCGTGTTCGGGTCGGGCGGCTCGATCGCCGGACCGCCCGCTTCCTCGTCACCGTCGTTGTCGACATCCCCGGCACCGTCCGCCCGCGCCATGATCTCGGCCTTCAGCGCCGCGTCGGCCGCTTCCTCCTCCCGCGCGCGCTGCTCATCCATTTGCCGGTTGATCTCGGCTATCTCACGACTGCGGGAGAACAGCCTTTCGATAATGTAGGCAGCAATGGCGTAGACAAGCAGGCCCGACATGAAGATCAGATAGGGCATCATCAACCGCAAGGGATCGGACGATATCCCCATGATCAGGCGGAAGCTCATGTCACCCCAGGTGACCAGCAGGTAGAGCGACACCGCCGGAGCCCAGAGCGCCACGGCCAGCAGTGAGAGCCAGCTCGCCTCGGCCCGGGCGCGGCCGCCGAGGATAACACCCGAGATCGTGTGGCGATGAATCCGGATCATCACCAGGAGGAGAAGCACCGTGATAAAAGACAGGCACACCGTGATCGCCGTGTGCATTTCCGGCGAAAGGCCGAGCGCTTGCATCCAGTAGGTGAAGCCCATCGAGACCAGGCCGAAACTGGTCGCGGCCGACAACCACGTGTAGAGATGCCGTGCCGAGACGTCATCGATGTGCGGTAGGCGGTACTCGCTGAGGTAAGGTGCAACGATCACGCGCCAGAGCGTGTCGAGAAGCAGGGTTGCCGCATAGACCACAAAAACGACCACGACCGTCGTCTGGGTCGCCTTGTGTTCCTGATAGAAGAACAGGCCGACCGTGGACGCCACCGCCATCGTGATCATGACCGCAACGATCGTCAGGAGCTGACGATAGAAGAGGATCGGCATCTTCCCGTAGTAGCCGATCGGGTTCGGTTTCTGCGCGGCGATCATCAGCGGGCGACCGACGTAATAGGCAAACAGCAACGCGACCGAGCGTCCGATGATCAGCAGCAAGCCCGCGAACAACGCCACGCCTATGAAATAGCGCGGCTCTCCGGTCGGTGCAGCTGCGGCGAGCGTTGTCTTGATGTCGATCCAGGCTTCCGGCAACCGCTGGACAATCGATCGAACCCGCGCACGGAAAAGCGAGATCGACTGTCGCGCCTGATCAATCATGGAGTCAGGGTTCGTCGTCGCGACGCGCGCATAGTCATCAATGGTCGGCGCAGGTGTCAAAAGCGCGTTCGGGCGCGAGATCGTACCGGTCCCATCCGTGACGACCGACGACCGCCGCGGCGGAGAGGTCTGCGTCTGTGCGGGTTGCGATTGTTGCGGGCGCGACTGTTGAGGCTCGTCTTCAGTCGTCGTGCCGAGGAGCGTGCCATAATCCAGCAACTGGCCTTGGGCCTGCGCTGCCGTCTGCACGCCGATCCACCCAGCAAGGACCAGACACAGCGCGACCGCAAGCTTTGTCACGGACGGCACGACCCGTCGGGCGTGACGCTCCGCGTGCTCTGGCCTGGTCTTCGACATCCTGTCCTCCGCGCAGTCTCTGTCGTGCAGTCAGCACGATAAACTCAAAACGCACAATCTGCCCCATCCGTTCACACATTTGTCGACAAAGGTGCATCCGGCGGGAAACTCTGGCATATGCTGGCTCACGACGCTAAGCAAACGCCCCAACGGTTTCCGGGGAAAATCTGACCGAAGCCGGTCGGGGGTGACTATGGATGGATCTGCTGATGTGCGGCGCGGCGCCGGAGACCACCGCACGCTGCTCTACAGCCACGATACTTTCGGATTGGGTCACCTGCGCCGATCGCGCACGATCGCGACGGCCCTGATCGGAGCGGATGACGAACGGTCCGCACTGATCGTGACAGGTTCGCCGATTGCCGGACGCTTCGACTTTGCCGAACGGCTTGATCATGTTCGCCTGCCCGGCGTCGTCAAGCTTCCGGACGGCAGCTATTCGGCACTGAACCTGAAACTTCAGATCGACGAGATGGTCCGCCTGCGCGGATCCATCATCGCAGCGACGGCGCGCGAGTTCCGGCCGGATCTTGTGATTGTTGACAAGGAACCCTGGGGTTTTCGCCAGGAGCTGGCCGAGACGCTGGAGGATCTGCGCGCCGCCGGAAGCCGCATTGTCCTGGGAATCCGGGATGTTCTAGATGAGGGCGATGCGCTTTCGGCGGAGTGGGAGCGCAAGAACGCCATCGAGGCGATCGAGCGTTTCTATGACGAAATCTGGGTCTATGGCATCCCGGAGATCTGCGAACCTTTGCGCGGGCTGGGGCTTTCCGACAGGATGTCCAAGCGGGTCCATTACACGGGATATCTGCGACGGACCGCGCCTGACTGGCCCGCCGAGACGGGCGCCGACCTGCCGGATCAGCCTTATGTTCTGGTCACGACAGGTGGCGGCGGCGACGGCGTCGAGATCCTCGACTGGGTGCTGCGCGCATATGAAGGCGACGTGAGCCTGCGGCAGCATGCCTTGCTCGTCTATGGGCCGTTCCTGGATGCCACCGCGCGTCTTGATTTTGATGAGCGGGTCGCGCGGCTTGAAGGCCGCGTGACGGCCCTGAGCTTCCACCCCCGCCTTGAGCGCCTGCTCGCCGACGCGGACGGTGTTGTCGCGATGGGCGGCTACAACACGTTCTGCGAGATCCTGTCGATGGACAAACCGGCCATCATCGTGCCACGAACGAAGCCGCGGCGTGAGCAGGAGATCCGGTCTGCAGCCGCAGAGAGACTCGGACTGGTCCGTATGCTTCTACCCGAACGCGACGGTGAAAGTGCGCAGATTATGGCCGAGGCGATCAAGGCACTTGCCTATCAACGGCGCCCGTCCGAGAACCGCACGAACGGGCTGCTGGATGGCCTGAACAACATCAAGAAGCGCGCCGACGCCATAGCACGACACCAGCCTACCAAAGGCGCCTGACGCATGGACGGCCTGCGGTCTGATTTGGATCTGAGCGTTCAGACCCGCATGGCAGTCGTCCTCAAAGGGTATCCACGCCTGTCGGAGACGTTCATCGCACAGGAACTGTTGGCATTGGAGCAACGCGGTCTCCGGTTTGACATCTGGTCGCTCCGGCATCCCTATGACGGCGGTCGGACGCATCCGGTTCACGATCAGATCCAGGCGACGCCGCGTTACCTGCCAGAGTACCTGCACAATGATCCGCTGCGCGTTCTGAAAGCGTGGATAACGGCGCGGCGCCTGCCCGGATACCACCATGCGCGTGCTTCGTGGCTAAAGGATCTCTGGCGTGATCGAACCCGGAACCGCGTTCGACGCTGGGGACAGGCAATGGTGCTCGCCGCAGAGCTGCCACCGGAGATTGACCTGCTTTACGCGCACTTCCTCCACACGCCGTGCTCGGTGGCGCGCTACGCCGCGATGATCCGGAGCATTCGGTTCGGGTTTTCTGCCCATGCCAAGGATATCTGGACGACGCCCGACTGGGAGAAACGCGAGAAGATCGCGGAAGCGTCATTTGGAGTAACTTGCACGGGGACCGGAGCGGAGCACTTGCGAGGGCTCGACCCCATCGGGGGAAAGGTCGATCTGGTCTACCACGGTCTGGATCTCACCAGATTTCCCCAGCCGCCCGAACAACGTGAACCGGGACCGCATTTCCGCCTGATGTCGGTCGGCCGTCTCGTGGCGAAGAAGGGCTACAATGATCTTCTTGACGCGCTCGCACGCCTAGAAATCGACTGGCACTTCACGCATATCGGCGGGGGCGCCTTGTCCGAAAAGATCAAATCACGGGCAGCGGATCTTGGCCTGGCGGATCGCATCGATTGGTTGGGCAAACGCGACCAGACAGATGTCATCGCGGCAATGCGTTCGGCGGAGCTGTTCGTGCTGCCATCGAAGATTGCCGACGATGGCGACCGGGACGGATTGCCGAATGTGTTGATGGAAGCTGCGTCGCAAAAGCTCCCGATCCTGTCGACGCGTGTCTCCGCGATCCCGGAGTTCATTCAGGATGGCATTCACGGCTTGTTGGTGCCGCCGGGAGAACCACAAGCTCTGGCACATGCGATTTCAGATCTCGCGGGTGGACCGAAACGTCGGGCGCAGATGGCTGATAAGGCATACGAGCGGTTGGTTGCAGAATTCGGCATCGAAACCGGTATTGATCGGCTCGAAACGCACCTGCGCAAAGCTCTCGTGACCTGATGACGGTGACGTCGGAGCCAACGGCGCGGCCGCGCGGCGCTTTCTATGCCCCCATGAAGTCGCCCAATCATCCAACCCCGTCCGGCGACCGGGAAATCGCGCGTTTGACCCTGAGAGCGCTCGATCTCGCGGGATTTGCGCCCGCACTCGCGTCGGAGCTTCGCACCATCGATCTTGCGGGCGACAGCGAAGCTCAACAAGCTTTATTGGCCAACGCGACCGATGCCGCTGCTGCCCTGATCGACCAACTGCGCGACGATCCGCCGGATCTCTGGCTCACCTATCATTGCCACTACAAGGCGCCGGATCTGATCGGACCGGCCGTCACCCGCGACCTGAGCATTCCTTATGCAATCTCGGAACCATCGATCTCGCCGAAACGCCGGGACGGCCCTTGGGCGAAATTTGCTGCGGCGTCGGATGAGGCCATCTCCCAGGCGGATGCTTTGTTCTGGACGACCGAGCGCGACCGGCCCGCATTGTCCAGCGCCGGACACTCTTCGAAGATGACCCACCTGCCCGCGTTCACTGAGCCAGGGCCTGAACCAGCCGTTCGATCAAATCACGGCCCGGTCCTGCAGCTTATGACGGTTGCCATGATGCGGCCAGGCGACAAGGTCGAGAGCTATCGTCGGCTCGCCGCTGCGCTGAAACATCTCTCGGTTCCTCATAATCTGACCATCGTCGGCGACGGTCCCGCGGCGTCCGAGGTTAAAGCGCTCTTCGCTCCGTTTGCTGCAAACGTGACGTTTGCCGGACGCATCGATGACCGGACACAGCTTCGCGCGATCATGGATCAAGCCGACCTGTTCCTCTGGCCCGGTGTCGGGGAAGGCGTTGGGATGGTCTTCCTGGAGGCTCAGGCCGCCGAACTGCCGGTCATCGCGGAGGATCACGCGGCGGCTCGCGAGCTTGTCCATCACCCTTGCTCGCCGCCAGACGATCCGATTGCTTACGCCGAGGCGATTACCAATCTGGCCGACGCCGAGCTTCGCGCGACGGCCTCGGCATCTGCGCGCCTACACGTGCTTGAAAGACACAGTCTTGCGGCGGCCGCTCGGACACTCCGCGACACGCTAGAGCCGTTGCTCCGATGACTCGGATCGCGCTGATGCGCCATTACCCGACGGCCTGGAACGCAGAGGCCCGTCTCCAGGGTCACACAGACATCCCGCTGACCGACAAATCACGGGAAACACTGGCAGCGCTGCGCATGCCAGCCCCATGGGATCGCGCACTCTTGATTGCCTCGCCGCTGTCGCGCGCATTGGAAACGGCGCGCCTCTTGGCAGAGGGGCGGGATGTGGCGCATAGTGCACGGATAATCGAGCTCAGCTGGGGCGAATGGGAGGGCGCTTTGGCGAAGGATTTGCTCAGGGACCCGGCAACGGGGTTCCGTCCGACGCATGAATGGGACCGGGACACGGCAGCGCCCGGCGGTGAAAGCATGGCGCAGGCATGGGAACGTGCCCGTCCGCTGCTTGCTGAAATCGCGTCCAAGGGCAAAGCGACGGTGCTTGTCACGCACAAGGCGTTGATGCGGGTGATCCTAGGCATCGCCTGCGATTGGCAAGGCATGCCGGAGATCAAGCGCGGACGCCTCTATCCGCTGACCATCCGGCCATCGGGGTTGCCCCGTTCGCCCGAACCACCCGTCCGGTTGGAAGCCAGGTCCCCATGAGCCGCATCGCTTTCCTGACCTGCCATCTGACCGGAACCGGGCACCTTGTTCGGACACTCGCACTGGCCAGAACCGCGCAGCGCTTAGGGCATGAAGTAACGGTCATCACGGGCGGCCGCCCCTTGCCCCACATCGATCATGGGGACCTGAACGTCGTTCAATTGCCGCCTGTCCGCGTCCACCGGCTCGAGTTCACAACGTTGCGTGAACCGGATGGCACACTTGTCACCGATGCCTTCATGGCCGAACGCATGTCGCGGCTGACCGAGGCGTTGCGCGACCTCAAGGCGGATGCACTTGTGACCGAGCTTTTCCCGCTGGGGCGCCGTATTCTGTCGTCGGAGTTCCTGTCGGCCATCGAAACCGCACGTTTGGTGAACCCTCAGGTCGCCGTGATTTCCTCGGTCCGTGACATCCCCGAACCCAAGCCGAAGCGGCTGACCGAGACGGCAACACACCTGCTCAAACGCTATCACGGTGTCCTTGTCCATGGTGACGAGGGATTTCTACCGCTCTCGACGACGTGGCCGTTGCCTGACGACGTGGCACCCATGATCTATCATGTCGGCTATGTCGGTGGCGGCGTCCGGTGGCCAGAACCCGAGGAGCGCCGCAATGACGTGCTTGTCGGCGTTGGCGGTGGCGTGCTGGGCCGCGCGCTGATCGACATGGCTGCGGAAGCCGCCAGGCATTCGCCCCGCCCATGGCATCTGCTGGTTGGCGGATCAGACGGGCCCGAGATCGTCGATGATCTGAAGGCCCGCCATACATCGGACAACCTCACGATCGAGACAGCGCGTCCCGACTATCACAGGCTTCTTGCAAGTGCAGGCTGTTCTGTCAGCCTCTGCGGTTACAACACCGCCGTCGAGCTTGCCGCCTGTTGTGTCCCCGCAATCCTTGTCCCCTCGGAGGAGGCGGACGAAGCCGAACAACGTATCCGCGCCACGAAACTCGCCGAGACAGATGGAATCGAGATGCATCGCCTGCCCTTCCTGACCCCGCGGGGGCTGGCGGAAGCGACGGATAGATTTGCCTCGGGTCCGATCCGGGCGGCTCTGCCGCTGACCGGCGACGACGGTACGCGGGCGGTCCAAACGATCGATCACCTGATCCGGCTGCGCTCTGCATGACCGAAAACAAAGCTGCGCCCGATGCGGTCACGCGTCCAAGGCGGATTCACGATGTGGATCATCTCAACAGCCGGTTGCAAGAGATCACGCGTCGAGCCTCCATAGACTTGCGGTTTCTTCATGACGACCAGACCCGTGCATACATCGCCGAGGAGCTTCAGGGCACAGAGCGCATCCTGGATGTCGGTGATGGGATGCGGGCGCTGCGGGGAACGCTTGCGGGCCAGACGGAAACGCTCGACCTGAACGACATCGATGAGGCCGAGACGAACCTGACGCGCCCGGACATTCTGGGCGATGTCTGCACGCCGTTCCCGGACTGGATGCACACCCGATACGATGCCGTGATCGCGCTTGCGATCCTGGAGCATGTCTACGACCCGCCAGCTGCCGTCGCGAATTTTCATGCCGCGCTGCAACCAGGGGGTCGACTGTTCCTCTATGTGCCATGGATGTGGCGCTACCACGCGCCGAAATCGCTCGTCTTTCAGGATTATCAACGGCTCAGTCGAGATGGCATGGCCTACCTGCTGCGCGATTTTGAGGACGTGACACTCTACCCGATCCGCGGCAAGTACTCGGCGATCCTGAACATGCTTAAGTTCTGGAAGCGGCGGGTCGAGCGGCCGTTCGGCGGAGCCATCAACCGGGTCGTCGACGCTCGCACCTCGCCATGGCGAAACACGATGCAGGCCAGCGGTTTCTTCGCCGAAGCACGTAAGCCACGTACCGATGATTAGCGCTGATCGGATCGGCAACGGCCCGATCATTCACCAGGACCTGCATCCGAGCCTGGGTGACAACATAAACGGGCCATCGCTTGTGCGTGTTCCGGATGGTATGGCGGGTCCGCTTGGACGGTACTACCTCTACTTCTCGCATCACAAAGGGCAACACATCCGGCTGGCCTTCGCTGATCGCATTGAAGGACCTTGGCAGATCCACAGCCCGGGTGTCATGCCATTGCGCGAGACGCCGTTCACACTGACGATCCCGAATGCTCCGCAGCCGAATTGGGCCATTTCTCAAGGTACTGACGGGCTCTATCCGCATCTGGCATCACCGGATGTCCGGGTCCGGCATGATGGCGCATTCGAGATGTACGTTCACGGCCTCGATGCGTCCGGCGAGCAAGTCACATGGCGCGCCCTATCGGCGGACGGATGGTCTTGGCGATTTACGGAGAAACCCATCGCGGACACCTATCTCCGGCTTTTCGAATGGGATGGCACGACCTATGCGATGGCGCGCTGCAGCCGCATCTGGCGGCGGGATCAAGACGGTTGGCAGCGGGGAGGTGTCGCGATTTCGGATGCGGTCCGACATGTCGCCGTTCTGGTCCGTAAGGATCTGCTTCATGTGCTGTTCACACGGATCGGAGACGCACCTGAACGCATCCTTCACACCAGCATATCCTTGAGTGGTGAATGGCGGCGTTGGAAAGCAGCGTCAGGCCCAGAGCACGTCCTGAGTCCCGCCCTGCCATGGGAGGGTTCGACTGAGCCAGTATCACCGTCAAAGATCGGAGCTGTGTCGTTCAGCAATGCTTTGAGAGATCCTTGTCTTTTCGAGGACGAAGGGACGGTCTGGATGGTCTATGCTGGCGGCGGCGAAAGTGCGCTCGGTTTGGCACGAGTGACGGGCCTTTAAGGGCCGCTCAATGAAATCACTCAGGCCTCCCGTGCCACGTTTTTCACCCCGACGAACGCGAGGGCAATCCGGGCGGGTTTGTCGGCTTCGGGCCGGCGCAATCCCCAGGACAGCGTGCGGATCAAGGGTTTCAGGTTATCTGGCACGTCGTGCATCGAATTGCGCTGATCTGCGTCTGCGGATCCGGCAAACTCCGGCAGGGCCGTGACGTCGATCATCCAGACCGTGTGTTGATCCCGATGCTGCGGAAGGACAGGCAGGATCTCTTGCAACATCCGCACGTCTTGTCCCGTGCGCATCGTCTCTGCTTCGCGCTCTTCGAGTTGCTGCGCCTCGGCGGCATCAATGTCCTCGACCTCCGGATCGGGAACGCCCGGCAGGGCGAGGTTGATATCGTCGACCACAAGCACGTCTGCGGGACCGGGCCACTTGGTATCCGGATCCGCGTCCGGCGCACGCGGCAGCACACCGACGGGGTTTCGCTTGGCCCACTCGCTCCGCAAAACACGATTGGCGGCTTCGGCTGGCGGGCGACCCAGGAAACTGACCAGAGTGTACAAATTCTTGAGCGTAATGTAGCGGGCATCGCGTCGACCGGCTTCGACATAGGATCCGTCCGGCAGCGGGGTCTGCGTGTAAACGCTCTTGCGTGGTCGAACCTTGTCATTGATCGGCAAGGCGATCTTCGCTTCGAGATCGCGCAACGCCGCCTCGCTCGAGATTGCGATACCGAGCGGCGTCTTCCCGGACCCAAGCGGGCCAAGGATCACCAGGTGATCGAAGTTCACCAGGCTTGTCGGATCCTCGTTCGCACCGGGCCTGCGCATGCCGCCATCGGCAAACTCCTGCAAAACCGTGAGCGGCATATCCCGCTGCGGACCCAAGCGGTCACCCAACAGAACCCGCAATTCGACCGCACCCTGAAAGACTGCCAGGCGGCTTGCATATGGTGATCCAACCAGATCCAGCGCCTGCTGACGGTAAGCCCAGCGCCGACCAGAAATCAGAAAGCTCACTCCAAAGAACAGCACACCAAGAAAGTCGGGTCCCGATGCCCAGGTCGTCAACATGGTGCCCGTGTCCGTCAGCAGCGCAATCGCAATCACCGCGCCCGTGACGTAGAACGCACCGTCGGTTCGCGCGTCCCAAACCGCATCCATGAAATAGCTGCGCTCGATCTTCTTGTAGGTCGCATGACCGTAATCCGAACGGCGCTTTGCCGCCCGGGCGACCTCGACACTCACCAACGGAATGTCACTGCCGAACTCCTTCACAAGCCAGAGCGCGAGTGCAGCCAGCGCCGCCCCGAACGCAATACGCCATTCCGGTTCGCTCACCCCAGCCAGTTTGGCCGCCATCGCATCCTGGTGACTCGCGACCGCGTCCAGCACATAGAACAGCAGGATCGTCAGAACCAGTTGCACACCTGCGCTCACATATGACGCGCCGCCGCCGACCATGTCGTTGTTCTCGTCATAACGTGACGCCGTTGTGAACAGAACCGCGCCCAGCAGCACGAACAGCACGATCGCGATTGTCATCTTCGACCCAGCCAACAATGGCATCTCGGACGCGATAAGCCAGAAGGCTCCTGTTAGGTAAAGCGCGCCCAGCGCCAAGGCGCGCCAATCTTTCGCCAGGATCATAATGGCTGCCATGATGGTCAGGGAGGCGGCGACGAGCGCATAGATATCGAGCAGAGAGTGATCGACGACCGTCGCCAGATCAATTGCTTGAATCCGCAGATACAGTGCCACCAGAAACACCGCGAGACCTGCCCCGACCCATAATCCGACCTTCGGCGGCAAAGGATGGATCCGATTGCGATGATCCCAGTCGTCCTCGGCGAAAGACGCCTGATATCGGATGTACGCCACCAAGGCGCCGGTCCCGCACAGCATCAGAAAGCCTGCGGTGTGGAGCCAGAATGCGCCGAAGCTCGAAAACAATCCGCCGCCAGACCACGTCGCCACTTCGTGCATCGTCTCGTAGATCCAGTAAAACGCGAGGGCCGTCGCCAGCCCCAACGTCATGTGGCCCAACTGGTTCGCCATCCAGGCATAGAGCCGCGAGTAATTCGCCTGCACGTCGGAGTTGCCGAACTCTGACGCGAACACATCCTGAATCCAGATGAACCCCTTCTTGGGTTCGCCAGAACCCTTGGTCTCGCTTGCCATGAATCGGCGCCCCTCTGCCGTAAAATCTCATTGTTGAGCGCGCCGCCAACTTTCGCGCCGCCGTCCCGAATAAGCACATTGTACGCGAGCGTCGCTTGCCTGCCAATTGTGCAGGCAAAACTTCACGCAACTCTCACGCTTGAAGGATTGTTTACAGTGGGGCCCGGTAGCGCGGGTCGCGCGTCAGACGCGTACCTCGTCGCGCAACTCGACGCCAGGGATCTCGTCCGTCGGCACGATCGGATAATCGCCAGAGAAGCAGGCATCGCAGAATTGCGGCCGGTCATTGTTGCGCCCGGCGGGATGACCGCACGCCCGATAGAGCCCATCGAGAGAGATAAACCGGAGCGAGTCCACGCCCAAGTGTTCTCGCATCGCATCCTTGTCCATCCGCGCCGCGAGGAGCTTTTCGCGTTCCGGTGTGTCGACACCATAGAAACAGGACCAGCGCGTCGGCGGACTGGCGATCCGGAAGTGGACCTCGCGCGCACCCGCGGCCTTGACCATTTCCTTGATCTTCCGGCTTGTCGTCCCGCGCACCACCGAGTCGTCAACCAGAACCACGCGTTTGCCCTCGACCAGGGCACGGTTCACATTCAGCTTCAGGCGTACACCCATGTCACGGATATGCTGCGCAGGTTCGATGAAGGTGCGCCCGACATACGCGTTGCGGATGATGCCCATCGCATAGGGAATGCCGCTTTCCTGCGCGAACCCGATCGCTGCGGGCGTGCCGCTATCGGGGACCGGGCACACGATATCACCTTCGACCGGCGCCTCACGCGCCAGTTCCACACCGATTTTGCGGCGGGCCTCGTACACGCTCAGACCATCGATCACGCTGTCCGGTCTTGAGAAGTACACATACTCGAACACGCAGAACCGGCTTTCGGCTGGGTCGAAAGGACGAGAAGACTGCACACCGTCATCGGTGATGATTACCATCTCGCCCGGTTCGATATCTCGAACAAAATCGGCGCCGATGATGTCCAGCGCACAGGTTTCGGATGCCAGAATCCAGGCCCCCTGATACTGGCCCAGCATCAGCGGCCGGACGCCCATCGGGTCGCGCACCCCGATCATCTTGGTTCTGGTCATCGCGATGACACTGAATGCGCCCTCGACCAACCGCAAGGCGTCCTTCATACGATCAGGAATGTTCTTCTGGATCGAGCGGGCCATCAGATGAACGATGCACTCGGTGTCGGACGATGACTGAAAGATCGATCCGCGTTCCTTCAACTGCTCTCGCAAGCTCGGTGCATTCGTCAGATTGCCGTTGTGCGCAATTGCGCAGCCGCCCATGGAAAAGTCGGCATAAAGCGGTTGGACGTCGCGGATAGCAGTCTGCCCCTTGTTGCCTGCTGTCGAATATCGCGTATGGCCCATCGCGATGCGCCCGGGCAGTTGGTCGATCACATCTTTTCTGGTGAAGTGATCGCGGACATGGCCGATCCGCCGCACGGTGTTGAAGCCTGTTTCAGGATTGTACGAGCTAATGCCCGCCGCCTCCTGACCGCGATGTTGCAGGGCATGCAGGCCCAAGGTGACGTAGGTGGCTGCGTCATCCAGCCCGAAGACCCCATAGATGCCGCATTCCTCACGCAGTTTGTCGTCATCGAACGGGTGCGCAAAAGGCTCGTCGCGCGCCGGTTCGGCGTCAATCCTGTCATCCATCCCGAAAGGCTCCGCTGGCTCCACGCGAGTCGCGCCGGACTATATCTGACTGAGGTAGTCGAAGTCATCAATCTGTCATCGGCCGTTAAGTGTCGCACCGTCCCAAATCCTGACAAGGGAGGTCGTGAACGCACCCGGGTCGGCGGCAACATCTGACTGTCTCCAAAGACTTGCACGAATGGAAACTCTTTCCAATTTCGTAGTTTTTGATTCATTGGTTCCAGTTATCGATTTACCGAAACACACTACCGTACCTATGAGGAAGGTGCCAATCATGTGGAACTCATTAAGTATTCAACATAAAATTTACGCATCTTTCGGCGTGGTACTCATCATGCTCGGCGGTCTTGCATCTTATTCAGTTTATTCGTCGGGTACGATTGGTAACATCTTTTCCGAGTATCGCGGCACTGCACGGCAAACATTGGCGTTGTCACTGATTTCAGAGGATGTCGCGGCTGTTCGTACCAACGCTCTCAAGTACCGCATCTCTCCCAATGCGACGAGCAAGAAAGTTGTAGACGAAACGGTCGATAAGGTTGTCGCACAAGTGCAGCAGAACCTTCCGCTGTTCGACAGCGACCCGATCATTTCGCAACGATTGGATCAGATTTCTCAACTGATCACGGATTACGAAACCGGCTTCAAGAACGTGTCAGACCTGCAGGCTCGACGGAACGAGTTCGTTGCGGCGCTCAGCGACATCGGACCCACGACCCGGAAGAAACTCAGCGAAATCATGGATACGGCATACGCGGACAATGATCCTACGGCTGCGTTTTATGCAGGTCGCGCTCAGCAACAATTGTTGCTCGGGCGTTTTTACGCGGAGCGGTTCCTTCTGAACAACAACGAGGATGCACTTACCAAATCGAACGAACACCTGGGGAAAGCCGCATCCGAAATCACCACTCTTCTATCGGCGCTTGAGAATCCCCGTAGACGCGAGTTGGCCTTTGCAAGTCAGGCGGGGATCGCGTCTTACCTGGAGAGTTTCGGGGCGGCTGCTGACGTCATCCGCGAACGTAATTCTATCTTCAGCGAGCGTCTCGACAGCATTGGGCCGAACATGTCCAGCTTGATTGATGGCATGACTGACGATGTCGTTGCGCGTCAGAACACGCTTGGCCCCGAGGGCGCCGCTTCGATCGCGGCAAGCGTGAGCGAACTGCAGATCGGCGCGGCGCTCTGTATCATCTTTGGCGTGCTGACGGCGTTCCTCTTTGGACGTGCGCTATCAAGACCAATCAAGGCGATTGCCGCGGCAATCCAGCGCCTCGGAGACGGCGATGTCGACTTTGAAGTCACCAAGTCGATGCGCCGCGACGAAATCGGCGTGGCAGAGAACGCTCTGAGCGAGACGGTTCTGGCACTCCGCAAGAGCGCTGCTGTCGCGGAACAGATCGCAAAAGGTGATCTCGGAACATCTATCGAGCCGCGAACTGACAAAGACACGCTCGGGCAAGCGCTGAAAACGATGCTCTCCAAGCTTCAACAGGTCATCGGCAACGCCAAGGATGGCACAACTGGCGTGAAGTCGGGGGCGGATCGGATCCGTTCGTCTGCTGCTCAGATCTCTGCCGGCGCGGAACGCCAGACCAGCGCTGTACAGCAAGCGTCAGCAGCCATGGTCGAGATTGCCGCAAACATTCGGCAGACGGGTGACAATGCCGTTGAAACCGAAAAACGTGCTCTGGAAGCTGCGGAGAATGCCGAAAGAACCGGTGACTCTGTGCGTGCCTCACTACAGGCCATGCATGAGATTGCCGACAAGGTAGGTGTCGTCAGCGAGATTGCCCGGCAGACCGATCTGCTGGCGTTGAACGCGGCGGTCGAGGCCGCTCGAGCTGGCGAGCATGGTAAAGGCTTCGCCGTCGTGGCATCTGAAGTCCGGAAACTCGCCGAACGCAGCCGGACCTCGGCGCACGAAATAAGCGAACTCGCGATCAAGACCGTCGATGTGTCTGTTAAGTCGGGAGAAACGCGAGAAGCCCTTATCCCAACGATCAAGCAGACCGCTCAGCTCATGCAGAACATTTCCGTCGCGACGAGTGAGCAAAGCATCGGCGCCGACGAAATAAACCGCGCCATTCAGGATCTCGATGCGGTGATCCGGGAGAACTCCGTAGCGATCGGATCCGCTGACGACGTGATCCGGGAACTCCATGAACAAGCCGACGATCTTTCGAACGACATGGAGTACTTCCAGTTGGACGGATCGAGCATCGTTCGGCGAGCGGCGTCTGCGCACTCATCCGCAGAAAACCAAGCTCGGGATGACTTCACGTTCGACGACGATGGTGCAGAAGAATTCGAGCAATTCGATCTCCGCTCAACCGGATAACGAAGCCGTCTGCAAGAACCATCCTAGCACTCAACCGACCTGCTAAATCAGCTGTCCGTCGCTTCTGCCGCGGGCGCTGACGGCACTGGTGTCTCGCCCGTGCACGGCGCCATCAATGCATCGATGCGGTCTGAAAACCAATCCGGCATTTC
>JBHJIZ010000074.1:0-15161 GCA_050043005.1 Paracoccaceae bacterium | reverse complement strand
TCCGTGAAATGGGATAGTCGGCCGTCGCTGGTGCGACCGCAGCATGAATTCGAAGACCTCGGCGATGTCGCGTCGTTCGTTGCAAACCACGCGTCGCCATTGTCGCTCGGACCAATGGCGCTCTCAATGGCGACCTATTGAGAGGATATCGCGCTCCTGGCGCAACTGCCGGACTTCTTTGCGCAGACGGCGCAACGCGTCCCTTTCTTCAGCAGACAATGCATCAACAGGCACTGCATGGCGGCCTTCGGCGACATTGGCGGTACGCAGCCAACTTCTGATACGGTGGACCAACTCAGTGCGTGAGGCTCAGATGAAGCAGATCGACCGGGTGTTCACGAAGTTCCCGTTCTCCGGCAGCCGCCTGATCGCCGCCTATCTGCGCCAGGACGGTTTCATCGCTGGCCGCCACCGCGTGCGTCGTCTCAGGATCACGATGGGTTTGGAGGCGATCTACAGACACCACAGAGCCAGCCAGCCACATCCGCAGCACCCGGTCTATCCCTATCTGTTGAGGAAGATGGCGATTGATCGACCGAACTAGGTCTGGTGCGCCGACATCACCGTCATCCCTGTTCGGCACGGCTTCCTCTACCTCGTGGCAATGATGGATTGGGTGACGCGGAAGGTGTTAAGCTGGCGGCTCAGCGACACGATGCACGCAGACTTCTGCGTCGAGTCCCTGAAAAAGGCAATCGCCCGCTTCGATCCACCCGAGATCATGAACACCGACCAAGGCAGCCAATTCCCCGGATCGACCTGGATCACTACGCTGACCGACACCGGGGTGCGCATCTCGATGGACGGGCGTGGGCGACACTTGGATAACACACTTATCAAGCGCCTGTGGCGATCTCTGAAACAAAAGGCGGTCTACCCAGAAGACTTCTAGAACGGCTTCCCGGCACGGCGCGTAATCAAAAACTGGATGACCTTTTACAACTCCGGGCGACCCCACTCCGCGCTTGATCACCATACACCAGACGGCGCACATTGGGCAGGGCCCAAAGAACAGAAAGCAGCATGAAACCTACACCTGATACACCTTAGAAAATCTGCGAAAAGGTCCGAAAAGAGAGGACAGCTTCACGTTCACTAAAGCGCGACGAGACGCTCCAATGCCGCATTGAGCCGCGCAGCCTCGGACTGTGCCGCAGCCAGCCGGTCGCGCTGTTCCTCGATGACCTCTTCGGGAGCCTTGGCGAGGAAACCCTGATTGCCGAGCTTCTTCTCGATACCACCCGCTTCCTTCTCAGCCTTGGCGAGCGCTTTGGACAACCTCGCCTTTTCGGCTGAGACATCGATCACATCGGCCAACGGCAGGTTCGCCGCGCAGTCTTCTAGGACCAGCGTCACAGAACCCTCGGGAGCCGCCTCGGCCACCGCAGCGGTGTCGAGACGTGCCAGACGCTGGATGAGTGCGGAATTGCGCAGCAAACGCTCGGCCACGTCCGGTGAATGGCCCGTCATCACCAGATCGATCTTGGCACCCGCGGGCACGTTCATCTCTGCCCGGACGGAACGAACGCCCTCGATCAGCTTGATGACCCAGCCCATCTCTTCATCAGCGTCAGCATTCGCAAGGTCACCGAACTCCGGCCATGCTGCGTGCATCAGCGGTTTGTCGCGTTCGGCGAGCGTGCCCCACAGTTCCTCGGTGATGAACGGCATGATCGGATGCAACAGGATCAGACACTGGTCCAGCGCCCAGGCCATACAGGCACGCGTTTCGCGCTTCAGTGCTTCATCGTTTCCGGTCAGCAGCGGCTTGGAAAACTCGACATACCAGTCACAGAAGACCTTCCAGACGTGGTCGTAACAAGCGGTCGCCGCTTCGTTGAAGCGGTAATCCTCTAGCGCCATGCTGACCTCGGCCGTCGCGCGCGCCGTCTCGCCAAGGATCCACTTGTTGACCGTGGCGGTGGCCGTGGGGACACCCTGCCCGGCTGCCGAATACGCCTCGTTCATCTCGGCAAACCGCGCAGCGTTCCAGAGCTTGGTTCCGAAGTTGCGCCCACCTTCGACCGACTGGTTCGACATGCGTAGCGTACGACGGCCCTGAACCTCCTGGCTGGCCAGCGCGTAGCGGGTCGCGTCGGCCCCGTACTGATCGATCAGTTCCAGCGGGTCCAGCACGTTGCCCTTGGACTTGGACATCTTCTGGCCCTTGCCGTCGACCACGATCGAGTTGATATAGACGGTGTGGAACGGGACCTCGCCATCCATAAAGTGGATGCCCTGCATCATCATCCGGGCGACCCAGAAGAAGATGATGTCGAAGCCGGTGACCAGCACGTCCGTCTTGTAATAGCGGTCGAGTTCCGGCGGCTTGTCCGGCCAGCCCAGCGTCGAGAACGGCCAGAGGGCCGAGGAGAACCATGTGTCGAGAACGTCGGGATCGCGACCAAGACGCACCCAGGATATGCTCTTAGAATCCACGGCTTGATGACCGTGAATGCCCGCTATTGAAGAAGAGCCTTCTCCGGCGAAACGGATCTCAACGTCTTCCCCATAATAGGCCCTTGCTTGCGCCGCGATTTCCTTTTCGTTGGCCCCGCAGAAAAGCTTATCCGCATCCGGCCACTCTTTGTTCGAGTCTAAAAACTCTAAAGTCGGCCCATACCAAACCGGAACCTGATGTCCCCACCACAACTGTCGCGAGATGCACCAGGGCTGAATGTCATCCAACCAGTTGAAATAAGTCTTCTCCCAGTTTTTTGGCTCGAACTTGGTCGAACCATCCCGAACCGCTTCCAGCGCAGGTCCGGCGAGCGGCTTGGCGTCGACGAACCACAGGGCAGTCAGCATCGGCTCGATGACGACCTTCGAGCGGTCTCCGAAGGGCTGCATGATCTTCTTGGATTCAACGAGGGGCAGTTCAGCGGGCAGCTCAGCGTTCTCCGAAACCGGACTGAAGCCCGGCCGACCATCGGTCTTCCAGGTCGGCGCGGTGCCCTTCATCCAAGCGACCCCCGTGTGGTCGGCAGGGACCATAACGGCGAGCCCTTCGGCGGTGATATCGGCAATGACCCGGGCGCGAGCCTCGTAGCGGTCCAGCCCGCGATAGGCTTCGGGGACGAGGTTGATCGTGTCGATTTCGTTCGCGGTCATCTCGGCACCGTCGACGATCGCCTGCGCCTTGGTCGCCTCCTCAACGTAAGGCGCCCCATCGGCACGCATCGCGCCCTTGGTGTCCATCAGGCGATAACACGGGATGTTGCCGCGCTGGGCGACACCGTTGTCGTTGAAGTCATGCGCGCCGGTGATCTTGACAGCGCCCGAACCAAAATCGGGATCTGGATAGTCATCAGTGATGATCGGGATCAGGCGGCGGTGTTCCTTGGGCCCGACCGGGATCTCGCAAAACTGGCCGACAATGGGCGCATAACGTTCGTCTGAGGGGTGGACCGCGACCGCGCCATCGCCCAGCATGGTTTCGGGCCGGGTTGTGGCGATCGAGATATAATCCCGTGTCTCGCGCAGGGTGACGTTACCGTCCTCGTCTTTCTCGACATAATCGTAAGTCGCACGATTGCCTGAAGCGTCTGCCGCCAACGGGTACTTGAAGTGCCACATGTGACCGTCGACTGCGATGTTTTCAACTTCCAGGTCCGAGATTGCCGTCTCGAACTTCGGATCCCAGTTGACCAGCCGTTTGTCCTTGTAGATCAACCCCTGATTGTAGAGATCGACGAAAACCTTGAGGACGGCTGCCGAAAGCCCCTCGGACATGGTGAACTCGGTCCGGTCCCAGTCGCAGGAAGCACCCAGCCGCTTGAGCTGGCCCAGGATCGTGCCTTCGGAGTTGCGCTTCTGTTCCCAGACCCGCTCGACGAACTTCTCCCGCCCCATCGCGGCACGGCCGGGCTGCTGAGTCTCGGCCAGCTCACGTTCAACGACCATCTGTGTCGCGATACCAGCGTGATCCGTGCCCGGTTGCCAAAGCGTGTCGAAGCCTTGCATCCGCTTCCAGCGTATCAGGATGTCCTGCAGCGTGTTGTTCAGCGCGTGCCCGATGTGCAGCGACCCGGTGACATTGGGCGGTGGGATCACGATGCAAAAAGTCTCGTCGCGCGATTTGTTTGCACCGGCGGCAAAACAACCGTTGGCCTCCCACTTGGCATAGATGCGCGGCTCGGCCGACGCAGCGTCGAATTTGGTTTCCATGGCGCATGATCCCTGGCTGGTCGGGCGCGGTCTTAGCGCGCGCGAACGCAGCATGAAAGTGCGGAATTTGCCTCCCCTTGCCGGGCGGCGGAGGCGGCGGGGGCGGGCGGGTGGGCCGTCGTCTCCGCCGCCCAACTGCGACAATCACCAACTGGTGTCTTGAGATCGGGCCTGATGCGGGCCACGCTGAGGTGAACTGACAGGAGAATACCATGCCCCGTCTCGTTGCCGTTTTGATGTTGATCGTATTCGCGACGCCTGCCTATGCCGAGGAGCCAATGACGGTTGACCGCATGGCCGAGGTTGTTCAGGCGGTCGATCCCGAAGCCCAGATCACGCCGAATGCGATGGCTTTGACGATCGAGGATATCCCGCTGATCATCGTCCATGATGCAAGGGCCGACCGAATGCGTGCCATGACGGCAATTCGATCAGCAGATGGCATCTCGCCCGCCGAGTTGATGCGCATGATGCAGGCCAATTTCGACAGTGCGCTGGACGCCCGGTACGCCGTTGCTCAAGGGCGGCTATGGTCGGTCTTCATCCACCCGCTGGGACCGCTGAGCAAAGACGAGTTGCTTGAAGGGCTTGGTCAGGTCGTCAATCTCGCGCTGACCTACGGCAGCGCCTACACATCCGGTGCGCTGACGTTCGGCGGCGGCGACAGCAACGGGATCCATCGCAAACTGATCGATGATCTTTTAAAGAAAGGTGAGCCGATCTGAGGTGGCCGGCGTCAGCTACTTGCCGAGCGCTTTACCCACTTCGGTCTGGATCAACCGCAGCACGTTCTGCGAGATGTTGCCGCCAATCTCACCAGTTGTGAGCTCATCGCGGATAACCGAGCGGATCATTTCGCCAGCATCCGCGCCACCGAGTTGCTCCATGACAACCTCGCGCACCATCTCACGGACCTGATCCGGATCAAGCGCGTCGGTCACCGAGGGAACTACGTCCGCAACGGCTGCTGTGGTCGACTCGAGGGGCGTTTCATCCAATTCCGAAGGGACGTCGGGCGCATTTACATCTGGCGTCATCCGCATTTCAGGCGTCAACGCGAGTGGCTCGATGGCTTCCGCCTCGGGCTCTGGCGCCGTTTCAAAGCCGGTCTCTGCAACCGGGTCCGGTTCCTGCGTGCTGACCGGATCCTTTTCCGCCCTGACGATACGGCGAATCGAGGCGAGCACATCATCCATGCTTTTTCTGTTGTCAGTATCGCTCATGACGCCTTCCGTTCCCGGCCCGATCTCTGCTGTAGCTGCTCACGCATTGGATTTTGCATACACCTTATGGCCGGTAAGACAATGTCCAAACCGTGTCATCGTCGTCATCATAGCCGAAGTTTCTGTCTTTCACGGCTGCATAGTAGCCTGATGCAGTTTCCTGGAGTTCGGTTTCCAGGCCCATATGGTCGACCGTAAGTTTCCCGATAGAGAACAGCACATTGTACCCGGCGACATATTCATCCCGCCGCGCCGAAACCACGTCACCGCGCGCGTCCAGTAACTCCTGCTCGGCATCAAGCACGTCCAAAGTTGTCCGCGCTCCGACCTTCGCTTCTTCCTGAACACCTTCGAACGCGATCCTTGCGGCGCGGATTTCAAGCTGGCCGGCCCGGATCGAAGCCTGGGCCACCGAGAGGTCCGACCACGCGACCCCGACCCGCTGGATCGCATCCCGCAGGGCTGTCACGATGTCGCCGTCGCGGCCCTCGGCCTGTGCCTGGGCCTCGCGGATATTGGAATAGTTGGCCCCTCCGGAATAGAACGGGAGCGTCACCTGAACGCCGAGTGTCGCGTTGTTCGACGGGCCCTGGTTCAAGAGCCCAGCGTCCTCGGACCGCAGGGTCTCCGACCTTTGCACCTGCCCGACCAAGGAGACCTGCGGCAGCAGAGCGCCGATCGCCGTGCGGATGTCGCTGCTCGCCGCCTGCCGCTCCAGCCGCGCCGCGCGCAATGTCGGGTCATCCGTCACACTGATCGCAATCGCCTGATCCAGGTTTTCCGGCAGGTCGGGGATCGGTGGTGGCGGTGCGAGCTTCTCTGGATAGACACCGACAACGCGCTTGTACGACTCACGCGACGTTTGCAGCACACCTTCGCGCGCCGCCAGAAGACTGCGGGCCGCTGCCAGCCGAGCCTCGGCCTGTGCGACGTCTGTCCGCGTGACCTCGCCGACGTCAAAGCGTTCACGCGCGGCACGAAGCTGCTCGCGGATCACCCTGACGTTGTTCTTGCCAAGCGACACGAGCGTCTCATCACGACGCACATCAAGATACGCGGTGACGGTGTTCAGCAGGACGCTTTGTTCGGTTGCGATCAGACGGGCTTCCTCGGCAGTGATCCGCGTCTCGGCCGCCTCGGTCGCATTTTCGACCTGCCCGCCGGTGTAGAGCGGTTGCGTGACGTCGAGCTGAAGCGTCGTTGGAAAAACGAACTGCTCGAGATCCAGGAACTGTGTCGTGACGTTCAGCGTTCCCGAGACCTGTAGCCTGCCGCCCGCGCGCGCCTGCACCGCCTGTTCGGACAGAACCTTGACGTTTGCTCGTGCGGTCACAAGCTCCGGACTGCTGCGATAGGCCATAACCATCGCATCCGCGAGCGTTTCTGCTCGTACCGGTCCGGTAAACACCGTCGAGATGGCGATCACCGCAACCAATCCCCCCAACGGCCTGTTAAGGAGATTCATCCTCGCGCCCCTTTTTTGGATCCACCCCGTGCACGGTCGTCAGAACGCAAACGCCTCTTCGCGCTCAAATCCGGAAAGGATCGGCGCCCATGCATCAAACGCATACCGGCTCGATACCGTCGTCTCACTCCGCACCATGAGGCGGCATTGCCCGATTGCACCATCGACAAAGACAGCAACCAGACGTCCCCCCACCTTGAGTTGGCCAAGCAAGGCATCCGGGACGATTTCAACCGCCCCGTTCACGAAGATCACGTCGAAGGGGCCGTGCGCCGGATCGCCCGAAGCAGGCTCGCCCTCAGTCGTTGCGATGTTGTCTATTTCCAGCGCGTCAGCCGCGTCCCCAGCCTGTTTTCTCAACGCCGGATCGGATTCAACGGCAATGACGGCCGCCGACAGCTTAGAGAAAATCGCGCTCGAGTATCCTGTCCCCGCAGCCAGATCGAGCACGAGATCCTCTGGCCCGACCTGCGTCTGCTCAAGCATCTTGGCGAACGTGCGCGGCGGCAACATCACCCGATCCTCCGACAGCCGGATCTCGGCCTCGGAATACGCGACGGATCTCTGAGCCTTCGGAACGAACACTTCGCGTGGGATCGAGAGCATCGCATCGATGATGCTGTAATTCGTGACGTCCGAAGGTCTGACCTGACAGTCAACCATCGCATGTCGTGCCGCCGTGAAATCGATCATATGTCTGTTCCAGATCCACGATATCGTGTTGAAGTCTGTGCCACATCGTCTTGGCGGAGGCAAGAAATCCGCGCTGACCTGTGGTCACATATATCGTCCGTCTTGCAATAGCCTGAACACCGGACTAAGAGCGGCTTCCTCGCTTCTGAGCAACAGCCAGAACCCTGACGGCGACGTGGCGGAGTGGTTACGCAGCGGATTGCAAATCCGTGTACCCCGGTTCGATTCCGGGCGTCGCCTCCAGCAAAATCAGCAGCTTACCGAAGCTGGCCACTTCGGCGTTATGCGTGTGTTACTCATCCGATCCGCGACGCAGTTTCATGACCTTGCCGGTCGGATCGTCGCGGGTCTAGCGCTGAGTCGTTTCGGCGTTTGCATGCCCGGCAAAGCGGCGCAGACCCTCTTGCTTTGCCTACATTGCATCTGCCTCTGAAATCGCGCCAGCTCGGAAGCCGCGCGGCTGCAACTCGCGTCTGAGCCTAAGGTGGTCGCGGATCCGTCCAAACGTCCGCGACCATTGCTCGAGCTTGTAGGGGAGACCCCCGGTTTTTCAGAGCAGACGACCGGTCCCACCCGTTGATCGGCCGGAAGGCTCATCAAGAAAGCAAGCAGATCAGGCGCGAGCGATAAATTCCAGCTCCATAGCTTTCCGTCCGTGCGCCATGTCCGTCGGATCATTGTCTTCAGCCTGGCATGATCGAGATCGATCATGTTCCATGTCACGCCACCCACTCAGCGCGTATTTGTGGTGGTGACCTAGCGTCAACTGTAACGCGTGGTACAGGCCGCACGTCAGACACCAAATATGGTCGGCTCATCAAGTAGAGATGACTGGAACGGCCATGACGATGATAACGACAATCTCCCTAAAGAACGAAGCCATTGCGGACGATAAAGATGCAATTGAAGACATTAAGGACGCCGCAAAGGCCGCGGACAGCGCCGAAGAGGCTGCGGAAGCGGCGGCGGCTGCCAAGGGATCCGATACCTCTGATCTGACCGACCATACATCTGACCACGGCCTGCCTGGCGGAGGCACGGATGCCAAAGACAAGATTGACGGCTTTGGCGTGGATGTGGACGCGCTTGGTAAGACAGATGTGGCTGAAGTGGTCGAAAACCGCCATGGCCAGTCGATGATCGACGGAATGGCCAAGGGCCTGGACGCCGTGGGTGGGACGTCTCCCTCCAGTGGCAAGGCGGCAGAAGGTTGGACCAAGGTAGGCGTCGGAATGACCTTGGTGGAAACCGGGGCTACGATCGCGGTTGCTGGCGGCACAGTCATGGCCGCCGGTGCTGGCGCCACAGGCACGGTTGCTGGGGCACCGGTGGGTGTTCCTACCCTCGTAAGCGGCGGCGTGATCGCAGGTGTCGGCGTCGCATTGGGTGCAATCGGTGGATCGCTGGTTGTGCAGGGGGCAGAGGACATTGCCGATGCCGGTGAAGCGACCGAAACCAAGGACGCCGCACTGGAAAAAGTTGGCGAAGACGGCGAGGCTGGTGCCGACGCCGATGCGAATCAGACTACTGAAAGCGGCGAAACAGAAGGGGGCCAGTCAAACGAAGATGGCTCGACCTCGGGTGGCCAATCCAAGCCCGCCGGCGACGAAGGCAGCAATGGCGATACGGACCAAGACGGCAACGACGAGGATGACGATACCACCGAAGACAGCGACGAAGATGACGATACCACCAACGACAGTGACGGAGACACCGTAGGCGGTCAGTCCAATGAGAACGGCACCACCACAGGCGGGCAATCGAAACCAGTCGACGACGCCGGCACATCGACAGACGAGGTCACGGATGTGGACCCCAACGCTGAACGCGGCGGTGTGGCCAGCGAGGAGTCTCTGGCCAAGACCATTGCTTTGTGGGTCGCCGACCCGACCGGTGGCGCCGGGCTATGGGAAAAAGAGCACATTGTGATCGAATATGACGAAAGCGACGTGACCGGGCGCAACGATCCCTACATGCTGTTCGACCCGGAAGCGGATGCACGCAAAGCGGTGGACATCGAAGAGATCGAGGATCGCCTAGATCCGGTGACACTGCCGGTCGACGCCGATGGCGGGGCTGACATGGGGGCGGAGAGCTTCATCTTCTAACCGGTTCTGCCATCCGCAATAGTCTGCACCCAGCCGCCCCGGACTTGATCTGGGGCGGTATCGCTATGTGTCGTTCTGATCCCGAGCCTAGTATGGTTCCTCGCGAAAGACTCTGGGTGTTGGAGGGCTGGGGTGCGGGGGCTTCTCTATGGTTTGGAATGGTGCTTTGCGCAGCCGACAGACATGCGCAAGAAGTCTCAAAGGCGAAACGAGGTCGCCCACGGCCACTTAGTTTCCGAAAGGCGGGATGGAGAAGAAGGCTCCGACGAGTCCTCTTGGATTCCGCACCTTCAACTATCTGCAGTAGCTGTCGATAAAGAACCGGCATCATTTCACAGACGCGCTAAAGGCATGAAGCGTCTTATGGTATCCGATCTCCATGCCATAGGAGTGAGTTTTCGCCATCTTGCCAATGCAATGCTTGCTTTCGTCAGACACTATTTGGAGCCGATCGTCCTGCTAAACCAGCCAACCACCCTTCCAATCCATGAACCAAAGTACGTGCTCGATGCAATTGAGCACGTTGTGGGCTTTCGATCCTGGACCAATACCGAGTTGTTGCATGAGGTTCGCGAGGCTGTGAAGAGAACGGAAAGGGGTGCGGTAGGACCAATGCTGTCCGAAAGCGATATGCCAGGAGACGGAAGGCCCGCGCAGCAGTGCGACCCGTAGCGTTACGCGATTCGGCCCGAGCAGCCGTGTACTGCATCTGTAAGTGAGTAACGGCTCTCTGACACCAAACAGTCTCTTCGCGATTGCAAGTCCGTGTACCCTCGTTCGAATCCGGGCGTCGTCTCCATGATGATTTGGCTGGAACGATGATCTTACTGCAGCAGCACGCGGTGAGACCACGTGTCACCATCTGAAACAACAATGTCCTCGAAACCCAGCATCTTCGCGAGATCGAACCAGGTCGCAACAAACTGAAGTTCGTTCGCGCGGAAGAATTCGGTGCCACGTGCGTTTGCAGTGAGTTGCGCCATCTGCGCGCGGGCACGGTAGAGCGTCCGGAAAATCTCGTCATCCAGTGCGATGATGATCATGTGCTGCGCCGCTCCGCCCTTTGCAAAGATTGCGAACCGGGGATTGTCTGGCGCTGCAAGCTGGGCCTTGGTGATTTCATTGATGAAGTTCGTGCGGATCGACCGGTCAGCCGGCGGCGGCGATGCGATCGAGCGGACGAAGACTTCCTCGCTCCCGACGGGCGGATAATAGTACCCCTCGCGCTTGTCGGCCGCCATAGCGCTCACCGCTCCCGCGACCAACAAAAGAACCGCTGCTAGCCAACTCTGGAACCTCATCGCATCCTCCCAGTCTTGCTCTGCTTTTGCCGCGTCTGCACCTGAAGATCGGCACGAGAAATCCGCAGCACGGTCAGCGTTGCGCGTTTTTCCCAGACACTGCAATCCCCCGGCAGTGAACTCGCAACACGCTGACGTGACCGGCGAACGCTGCAGAAAGCCGAGGGCAGCTTGACCCCACCAGTCTCGAGAAGCGTCTGTGGAGATCGCCCGCGGGCGCAAGCAAACAGGTTCAGGACGTTCCCTCGAACCTGTAGGCGTGCAGCGCCCTGCCCTCGCGCTTCAGCCACGCCCGGTGCCGCGCATAATCGGGCATCAGACCTTCAAGGACGGACCAGTAGCGTGGTGAGTGGTTCATTTCGACCAGATGCGCCGCCTCATGCGCCGCCACGTAATCCTGGATTTCGACCGGAGCCATCGCCAGGCGCCAAGAGAAGCTGAGGTTGCGCGCCGACGAGCAGGATCCCCAGCGGCTGGTCGTATCGCGCAACGAGATCGAGTTGATGCGTTTGCCAAGCTTGCGCGCATAGGAGCGCGCCGCAGGTTGCAGCCGATCCCGAGCATGCAGTTTCAGCCACGCGGCCACACGCGGGCCGACGGCCCCGTCGCCTGACAAGAGTAGGCAGTCGCCGTCGACACGCGGAGCCATGCGCCGACCGTTTACCACGCTGACGCGATACATCTTCCCGTCAATCGGCACCGCCGCACCGTTCGTGACTTCGGTCACATCGGGCCGCTTCCCAAGGGCCTGCCGCAGCCAACCGCGATGACGCTGGATGAAGTCTTCCGCATCCGAGCGGGATACGCCGCGCGGCACCGTCAAAGCGGGCGCGCCGGATGCCCTCAGACGCAGGGTAAAACGTTTCGCACGGCTATTGATGCTTACGTCAATAGTGCAGTCGGGATCCTGCAATCGGATCGGTGCGATCCTGCCAGGCATGTGTCGCCAGATTATCCGCGCACCATTGAACGGCGGGCCCGAATGAAGTTCCGGATCTTTGGCTGGATGAAGTTCCGGAACCTTGAGCCGTTGAAGACACCGTAGTGTCCGACCTTCGGCTGCACATAATGCATCTTCTTCTCGTTCGGAAGATTGACGCAAAGATCCTGGGCTGCGCCGGTTTGTCCCCGGCCGGTGATGTCGTCCTTCTCGCCCTCGACCGTCATCAGCCCGATATCCGTGATCGCACCCGGATCGACCAGATGTCCCCGATGCCGGAACTCACCGTGCGGGATCAAGTGCTTCTGGAACACCGCTTCGACCGTTTGCAGGTAGAACTCGGCCGTCAGATCCATGACGGCGAGGTACTCATCATAAAACGCCCGATGCGCCGCTGCCGAGTCGCCGTCTCCCTCGATCAGGTGATGGAACTGATCGAAGTGAGCGTCGACATGGCGATCCAGGTTCATCGACATGAAACCGGAGAGTTGGAGGAAACCGGGATAAACCCGCCGCATCATGCCGACATTTGGCCAAGGCACGGTCACGACCACGCTCTGCTCGAACCAGCTCAATGGGCGGCTCTGCGCGAGGCGGTTCGGCTCGGTCTGGTTGACCCGTGTATCGATCGGACTGCCCATCAGGACAATCGAAGATGGGCGACATGCGTCCTGAGTCTCCGCCATCAGCGAAGCGGCAACCAGCACAGGCACGCCGGGTTGGCAAACCGCCATGATCGACGGCCGTTCCCCATCCTTGGACAAGAAACGGCAAAACTCCATGATGTACTCGGAGTAATCGGCCAGATCGAAGGCACCCTCGGCCAGCGGTACATCGCGCGCATCGCTCCAGTCAGTGATGTACACTTCATGTTCGGGCAGCATCGCTTCGACAGTGCCGCGCAGAAGTGTCGCGAAGTGCCCCGACATCGGAGCAACCACCAACACTTTCGGGTCATTGCGGGCATGGACAACGGGATGGTCGCGCTTGAAGTACACCAGATCGCAGAATGGTTTGGAGAGCACGACCTCCGCGACGACGGGGACGATCTCCTCCATCACCTCGGTTTCGTTGATATCGAACTCAGGCTTGCCGTACCGCTTGGTGGCGTTCACGAACATTTCGCACGCTGCAGCCGTCGCGCGCGCAGGGTAGGACATCGAGAATGGATTGTAGGGGCTGAGAAGTGCCTGGGAACTGAGTTTTGCCGCCGCCCGCATGGGGCCCATCGCGGCGTGCGTCATTTCATACGCGTGATACAGCATGCATCTGTCCTGACTTCTTTTTTCCACCCCAGTTTCGGGGGCGCACGTTAGGGTTTGGATAATTCCACGACAAGCTAATTTTGTGCAGGTGCGAAATATACAACCTAGGACCGTTCAATTGTGGCGCGAGAAACCTTTGACAAGCACATTGCCGGTGTGCCATCTGCGCGAACCTTCGAGACACCGCCAAGGACACAAACATGCCTAATCCCGATTGGGGCGTGAAACGGACCTGCCCAAGCTGCGCAACGCGTTTCTATGACATGATGCGCCAGCCGATCACCTGCCCCGAATGTGGCACGGTGATCGATCTGTCCAAGCCGACGAAGGGGGCATCTTTGGGCGCCGCCGCTGCCACGGCAGCCATGAAGGCAAAAGAAGCCAAGGCGGCCAAGGAACTGGCAGACCGCGAAGAAGAAGAAACCGTCGCGAGCGACGCCATCATCGACGATGACGATGACGGAGAAACAACCGTGAGCGACGATGACACAGCGTCTGAAGACGGCGATGCGGCCAGCCCGGCGCTCAGTGATGAAGAACAGGATGACGAGCCTGTCGAGTTCGAGGACGACGTGCTGCTCGACGAGGACGAGGAAGAAGACAGCCTCGACGGAATCGGAGACGTCTCGGGTGTCGAAAACGAGGAAACCTAGGCTCCTGAACCGAGCTGATAGGGCTTGATTCCTGCCCGGGCACCACGTAGAGACCAGCTACCGTTTGGAATAGGGGCCATAGCTCAGTTGGGAGAGCGCTTGAATGGCATTCAAGAGGTCGGCGGTTCGATTCCGCCTGGCTCCACCACCCCGCACTTTGGGTTTGAGAAATCCGCTGACACCCTGAAGGGAAGGGTGTGCTCGTCGGTTCGATAACCCTCATTCCGGTAATAACAGAGAGGGTTCGAAAAGGCTAACCTGAGCACTGCTTGGCGCACAAGATGGTTTCCCTTTTTGAAGATATACTAAAGATTTGCGAGAAACGCCAAGGCCAGTTCGACAAAATCCTTTAGGTGTTCCTTTTTAGGAAGAGCCGTGCTAGCCTGTTCGGTCCGGCGAATCTTCTCGCGCTCCAGTTTTTCGATCCGGGTCTCGAGAGCACTGACGACCGACTGATTGGATGCACTGACAATCCTTTCCAGCATGGTTTCTATCTGGCCATCGACATCCGTGATCTGCTTGGTGATGGTCTTCTGCAGGGCGCGCCTCCACGCCTTGACGCTCCCAAAGTTCCACGAACAGGTCCTTTGCCATCGCCATAAGCTGCTTCGGGGCTGTAGCTGTCGCAGCAGGGCTTCCGCGCCATCCTCGATCTCGGCACGTTTGATGGACTTGCGCTTGGACGGACAACCCGGTGCATCGCAAAGATAGTACGGATATTGTTTAGTCCGGCCCTTCGACCAACAGGAGGTCAGGGGCTGGTCGCAATCGTCGCAGAGCACGAAGCCGCGCAGGGGGCAGTCCTCGGTGAATCCTTGCGCGCCGGAGCATTCATGCCTGATTTCAACGCATCCTGAATGCGCTCAAAGGTGACGAAGCTGATCAAGGGTTCATGATGGCATTTGCGGAGCGAAACGCCCCAGTTTGGCGCTTCGATGTATCCGGCATAGGTAGGCCGCTCTAGGATTTCGCGAACCTTGGTCTGGCGGACTTCACCTGATCTGGAACTCTTTGGGAATTCCAGTTGCGCTTCAAAGAAGCCTTTCAGCTCGGACTGTGAGCGGAATCATCCCGAAGCAAAACCTTCGAGCACTTCCTTGTTGATAGAAACGCACGACTCATCGCGCAAAATCAGCTTACCATGCACACGGTCGCTCCCATAGCGGCAGCCCACAGGCGGAAGAAAGACGTACGCCTTTTGGAGTTGGAGTTCCCCCGGTTTCTGTGGACAGCTATAGGCTTACAGTTTGAAGCCGTCCGGGGTTGGTTCTTTCGTATTCGACCGGTGACTTGTAGCCAAGCGCCGAATGGCGTTGGGCCGGGTTGTACCATCCTTCGATGAACGT
>JBHJIZ010000073.1:0-63267 GCA_050043005.1 Paracoccaceae bacterium | reverse complement strand
AGTGCAGACACATCAGCCAGTTGATGGCCTTTGCAGAGGTGATCCATGGCAGCAAGGTGCGGATAGCCCGGCGCGCGGATCTTGGTTTTGTACGGTTTGTTCGAGCCGTCGCTGACAAGGTAGACGCCGAACTCGCCCTAGGGCGCTTCAACGCAAGCGTAAACCTCGCCCTCCGGGACGCGGAAGCCCTCGGAATAAAGCTTGAAGTGGTGGATCAGCGCTTCCATCGAAGCCTTCATCTCACCGCGCTTCGGCGGCGCGCTCTTGCCATCGTTGGTCATCACCGGGTCACCATCGCACTTATCCATCTTTTCAAGAGCCTGGCGCATGATCTTGATAGACTCCCGCATCTCTTCCATGCGGCAGAGATAGCGGTCATAGCAGTCGCCATGCTTGCCGACGGGGATGCGGAAATCGAACTCGTTATAGCAATCGTAGGGCTGAGCGCGGCGCAGGTCCCAAGCCCACCCCGAGCCACGCACCATCACACCGGAGAAGCCCCACGCCTGCGCCTCCTCAAGCGAGACGATGCCAATGTCGACATTGCGCTGCTTGAAGATGCGGTTCTCTGTAAGCAGGCCTTCGAGGTCATCCAGCACCGCCGGGAATTCCTCGGTCCACTGCCAGATGTCATCGCAGAGTGCAGGCGGCAGATCTTGGTGTACGCCACCGGGCCGGAAATAAGCGGCGTGGAGCCGGGCACCGCAGGCACGCTCGTAGAAGATCATCAACTTTTCACGCTCCTCGAACCCCCAGAGCGGTGGGGTCAGCGCGCCAACGTCCATAGCTTGCGTCGTGACGTTGAGTAGGTGGTTCAGAATGCGCCCGATCTCGGAGTACAGCACGCGGATCAACGAGCCTCGGCGCGGGAGCTCGGCACCGACGAGCTTTTCAATCGCAAGGCACCAAGCGTGCTCCTGATTCATCGGCGCCACATAATCCAGCCGATCAAAATAGGGCAGGTTTTGCAGATAGGTGCGGCGCTCCATCAGCTTCTCGGTGCCGCGATGCAGCAGGCCGATATGCGGAGCAGTCCGCTCAACGATCTCGCCGTCCAACTCCAGGACCATCCGCAGAACCCCATGTGCCGCGGGGTGTTGCGGCCCGAAGTTGATATTGAAGTTCCGGATCTTCTGTTCACCAGTTTGGAAGTCGCCCGATCCGTCCATCATACACTCCCTGACATTCCGTCCGACGGCCACTCGCGGATCGCAAGCACCCAGAGCAGGATTACAGCACCCAATGGCACGATTGCCACGAGCGCCACCGTCGCGGGGATGCCTGCGCGCGGCAGCAGGATCCAGAACGGCGGCACCAGGATCAGCGCCATTATGAGCAGGCCGATGACCGCCATCGCAGTCGCTCAGGCGCCGACCGCCGGCCCCTTGGCCGTGCGGAACAGCTTGGTGATCAGCTTCCAGTCATCGCCGACCTTCATGAAACCGAGATAGTCGCAGTACCGACGCGGTTCCATATCGCCCCAGAGCTTCACGGACGCCATTTCAGGCTCGATATCGATCGAGAGAATTTCGTACGATGGCTCACCTTCGAACGGATCACGCGCCCGGCAGCGCGCCACGAAGCTCTCTTTGTCGAAAAACAGTTCGGTTCCATCCGGCTGCATCGAAGTCATGAAGTAGCGATCGTGGCAGAGGTTCTCGAGAAAGTCGGCATCGGCGTTATGGAGCGCGAGACAATAGCCCTCGGCGGCGGCGCGGATCGCGGCTTCTGCCTGAGTATCCAGCATCTTAAGCTTCCTTCTTCTCGTCGCCTGGAAGAATGTAGTCGGCACCCTCCCACGGGCTCATGAAGTCGAACTGTCGGTACTCCTGCACCAGACTGACTGGCTCGTAGACAACGCGCTTCTGAGTCTCGTCATATCGGACTTCGGTGTACCCGGTGGTCGGGAAATCCTTGCGCAATGGATGACCCCGAAACCCGTAATCCGTCAGGATACGGCGGAGATCCGGATGCCCCGAGAACATCACACCGTACATATCAAAAACCTCGCGCTCGAACCAGTTTGCCGAGGGATGAAGGTCGGTGATCGAAGGCACGATCTCATCCTCGGCAACACAGATCTTGACGCGAATCCGCTGGTTCTGAGGCATCGAAAGAAAGTGGTAGACGACGTCGAAGCGGTCTTCCCGCTCTGGCCAATCGATCGCCGTGATGTCGATCAGCGTCGTGAAGGCGCAGGCAGCGTTGTCTCGCAGATGCGTTACCAGAACACGTAGCCCGGCCACGGTCGCCTTCAGGGTCAATTCATCCTGTGCGATTTCGTGGCTAAGCACTGCATCGGACTGAGCCGCCGAGATCAGCTCGCCAAGCTCTTCCAGGGCTTCGGTCATGGTGTCCTCCTCGCGCCCCGGCGTTACCGCGTGATCGTGCCGGTGCGACGGATCTTCCGCTGCAGTTGCAGGATGCCATAAAGCAATGCCTCGGCCGTCGGTGGGCAGCCGGGCACGTAGATGTCCACAGGTACGACGCGGTCGCAGCCACGTACGACGGAGTAGGAATAGTGGTAGTATCCGCCACCATTTGCGCAGGAGCCCATCGAGATAACATATCTTGGCTCGGGCATCTGATCGTAGACCTTCCGCAGCGCAGGTGCCATTTTGTTGGTCAGTGTACCGGCAACGATCATCACGTCCGACTGACGCGGCGACGCGCGTGGTGCAAAGCCAAAACGTTCGACGTCATAGCGCGGCATCGAGGTGTGCATCATCTCGACGGCGCAACAGGCCAAGCCAAACGTCATCCAGAACAGCGAGCCGGTGCGCGACCAGTTGATCAGGTCATCGGCCGTGGTGAGGATAAATCCCTTGTCGGCCAGATCGTTCGAAAGGTTGGCTGCGAGGACATCCTTGTCGGCGCCCGCCGTGGCGGCACTCACTCCCATTCCAACGCCCCCTTCTTCCATTCGTAGGCGAAGCCGATCGTCAGCACCGCAAGAAACACCATCATCGACCAGAAGGCGACGTCACTGAGTGTTCCGAAAGCTGCCGCCCACGGGAACAACATTGCGATCTCAAGATCGAATATGATGAAGAGGATCGACACGAGGTAGAAGCGTACATCGAACTTCATCCGCGCATCGTCGAAGGCGTTGAAGCCGCACTCATAGGCCGAGATCTTTTCGGGGTCAGGACGTCGCACCGCAAGCACCGCGGCGGCCAGCATCAACACGAGCCCGAGCGCAATTGCGATGCCGAGAAAGATCACGATCGGGAGATATTCGCGGAGAAGGTCTTCCATGAGACACCCTGCTTGAAGCGTCACGTTCTTGGCGCCGCGAACCCGTCCTAGCGAGGGCGCCCGGACAGGTCAATCGCGCCATTGCCGCAACGCAAGAAAATGCGTTCTGCGGTGCAGCTTACCGCACAGCGGACATCAAGATCGGGTTAATGGAGCTTTTTGATGACTTGGCGCGGTTGACGGGGCTCGAACCCGCGCCCTCCGGCGTGACAGGCCGGCACTCTAACCAACTGAGCTACAACCGCGCACTCCGCAGGATTGCTCCCGCGAAGAGCCGCGTTCTAGGCGAGCCCGGGTGGAGCGTCAAGCAGAATTCAGGTGGAATTTTCTGAATTCTCTTCGTGCGAAGCACTCTCATACAGCCCGCATGTCAGCTTGCTCTTTCCGTAAACGGGGCGGATCTTCGTGCCGCATCGAGCGCACGGATCGTACCACCTGGCAGAGGTCCCTGCCCCGCCGCTTCGATCACCTGCCGCAGATGATCCAGTTCGCCAAGGCCAACCACAATTGTCGACAGCAGGTCGCAAGCCAGACCAAACCGCAGCGACGCTTGTGCGGGAGTCCCGTGTCTCTCACCGATGGCTGTAAGCGCGGCCTGGGATCGTGCTTCCTCGGCAGCGTCATCGGCGTTTCCGGTGATCGGGATTTCGCGTCCGTGCCGTTTGTTAGACGCCAGATGGCCCGCGGCAATGACCCGGATCCCCATGGTACCCATGTCTTGCGCAACACAATCGTGGAGGAGCCCGTTGAAATCGTGGGTGTTCCACGACCCGATAGCAGATCGGTCAGCGGTCGGATTGAGCATGTTGTAGTAGACCTGGGCGACATCAAAACGGCTCGCGCGGACAACCAGTTTCAAATCGGCCGGGTCGCCGAGCGCTGTTATCCCAAGATGGCGGCACAAGCCTTGCTCACGCAAGGTTTCCATAAGATCAGCGAAATGAAGCGCCGCGTTCGCATCCAATTCATGCTCCGCGCCAATTTGGTTGTGGAGAAAGACGAGGTCGACACTCTCTCGTCCAAGTCGATCGAGCGAGGCTTCGACCGAACTCAACATCTGACCCTTGTGATCCGGCGCCGAGAGATCCACGCGAAACTTTGTCGAGATGCCTGAGAGTGCAGTTCCAGGCCGCTCGGCCAGCCATCCTCCAATCACAGTCTCGGACACACCGTTGCCATAGCCTGCTGCCGTATCAATCCAATCGATCCCCGCAGCAATAGCCATGTCCAGCGCCGCATATGCGGTGTCGCGGTTCTGATGGATCAGAACGCCACCGACCCATCCTCCTCCGAAGGTGACGCGCGGAACCTGCAAATCCGTCCGCCCGAACCGTTTGTGCTCCACCGGATCCTCCCTCTTTTGCGTTTTTGTCAGAGAACCGTCATAGTCTCAGGCCCGACAGTGTTCTTGGCGGAGCATACAGGTGTCCGAGCCAATCGCGAAACCTGCCCCTGTCGAGCCACGTGAAATACAGGTTGTCGAACCAAACATCACACACGCCAAGGCGATCTCGTGGCGCATCGTCGGGACGCTCGATACTCTTCTGTTGAGCTTCGTCATCCTGACCTTCCTGGCACCGGTTTTCGGAATGGAGCCCGGATCTCACGCTGACAACGCCCAGACCGCCACGTTCATCGCTGTGACCGAAGTCGTGACGAAGATGGTTCTGTACTATGCTCATGAACGGCTTTGGGAGCGGTCCCGCTGGGACGTCGGCGTAGATGATCGCGGCGCACGGCGCGATGGACCCAAGCGATCGGGCGTTAAAACCGCCACATGGCGGATCACGGCGTCTTTGGACACGATGATCCTCGCATTGGTCTTCACAGGAAATCTCGGCACGGCAGTCTCGATTGGCGGCTTCGAAGTGATCACCAAGCTGTTCCTGTACTACTTTCACGAGCGGGCTTGGTCACGCGTTCGTTGGGGTATGAAGGGCTGATCGCCTAGCGCTTCCAAACGCGCCGCAGCAACGCCATCCAGTTGCTCCAGCAGAGCTTTTCCAGGAGTTGATCGTTGTACCCGTGGTCACGCATTGCCTGCCGGAAAGCGGGTAGCCCTGCGAGGTCTTTGATCACGGCAGGCACGACGGCGCCGTCGAAGTCCGAGCCCAGTCCGACCCGGTCCTCGCCGAGAAACTCCATGAGATGATCGAGGTGGCGCATCATCATTTCAAACGGCACGTCCGAGACCATCTGCCCGTCGGGGCGCAGGAACGCGGTGGCGAAGTTCAGACCGACCATACCATCCGTGTCCGCAATTGCACGGAGTTGGTCGTCCGTCAGGTTGCGCGCGTGGGGACAGATCGCATGAGCATTGGAGTGTGTAGCAACGACCGGCGCGTCGGATACCCGCACCAAATCCCAGAACCCTGCTGCGTTCAAATGCGAGACATCCAGCATGATGCCCATCCGATTGCAAATCTCGACCAAGCGCACACCGTCATCGGTAAGCCCGCCACCTGCATCGGGCATGGCTGGAAAACGGAATGGCACCCCCTCGGCAAAACGGGTGTTGCGGCTCCAGACCGGACCGAGCGACCGCAGGCCTGCGCGATAGAAAACCTCGAGCGCTTCGAAGTCGCCATCAATGGCCTCGGCGCCTTCGAAATGCAGGATTGCTGCCATCCGGCCTTGCGTTCGGCATGCCTCGATCTGGTCTACAGATGTACAGACCGTCAGGTGCCCGGCGGCCTCCAATCGATGCAGCACCGCGATCTGGCCCAACGCCGCCGGAAGCGCTTCGGCCTGCGGGATCGGCGGCGGCATGGGCAGGTCGTATTGCGGTTGCAACATCCGTGTTGTTAGATCGCCGAGGTCGATTGGCGAGGGGATCCAAACGGCAAAGAACCCGCCACCGAACCCTCCGGCTTCGACCCGCGCCTTGTCGATGTGCCCCGGAAGCCCTGTCGCGAAGCGTTGTGCCGGATCGCCGCCTGCCCGCCAAAGCTCTGACAACAAATCGTTGTGGCCGTCAAAGATAGCCGGTTCTCGCATCGTCCTGCTCCCTCAGTCGAGATACCCGAGCAGATTAAGCAGATCGGCTGCGCGGAGGAAATCGCCCCGGCGGATTTCGGCCTGACGCGCTGCTTCCTCGTCCTCACCCCACTCATCGATGTTCCACTGCTCATCGATGCGAGAGAGGACCCAAGCGCTCTCGGCGTCAATTGCGCCGCGGCGCACCGCAAGACCCAGTACAAGTGAGCCGGAAATTGTCACCATTTCGGACAGGCAGGTCAGCGCCCAGGCGTCCTGTCGGTGAACCTCGGACGCGAGGCGTGCGATCGCATCGCCGTCTTGGGGCACATGCATCACGCCTGACGCAACATTCAACGCTGCACCCAGATCGTGGCGCAACCAATCCAGTAACGGATCCCAGCCCTGCGCTTGCTTCAACACCAGACCATCGGGACGCTCTGCTCGGTAGCACAGCAGATCCGTCTCGCCGTAGGCAGCGATCGTGTCCGCCACAATCATCTGTTCTGGCGCGACGCGATCCAGACAGGTCGCGGCAGCACGTGTCAGCGGCATCGACATCGGCACGATCTCGCCGTCCTGGGCATCCCATTCCGCTGCGATCCGCTCGGCCATCGCCTGCGCCGGAACGATAACATCGCGCTTGGCCGGCGTTTTCACCGTCCGGTCGTCCAGCAAAACCGTCCAACCATCCGACCCTGCGACGCGCTCGACGACCGCGTTCTTCCAGAAGCGCTTCATGGCTCGCCGATCAATTCTGCGACCAGCGATGCAAGCTCGGCTGTCTCGTCTGCCATTCGCTCGGCACCTCCGCGCTGAAGACGGGCATCCTCATGGTATCCCCAACGCACGCCAATCCTGCGCACGTTCGCTGCACGTCCCATGGCCATGTCGAACTCGGTATCGCCAATCATGACGGAATGCGCGGCCTCCGCTCCCGTTCCGGCAAGACAGTTCAGGATCATCTGCGGATGCGGTTAGGATGGAGCATCGTCCGCGGTCTGCGTCGCGAGGAACTTGTGCGAGAGCTCGTGCGCGCGCAGAAAACGGTCAAGGCCTGCGCGCGACTTCCCCGTTGCGGCGGAGAGCAGGTAACCCGCAGCATCGAGATGATGGATCACGTCGAGCGCTCCCCCGTAAAGTGGCGTGTTCGCCACCGCCGCGCCGTCCTCCCGGTGCAGTCGGTTTCCGGTCTTGTAATCCTGTGCCAACTGCATGCGCTCGTCGTATTCTGCATCCGGCGCGAGCACGGCCATCGCCTCGGGCAACGAAAGACCAACGATCCCCAGCGCATCCGCCCGTGACGGCACTGGACGACCCGCTGCGCGGAACGCATGACTCATCGACGCCACAATGTGATACTGGCTGTCGACGAGCGTCCCGTCGATATCGAAAATCACCAATTTCAGGGGCGTGTTCATGCTCTTCACTTGCCGCTCCTGAATTACCGTGGCAAGGGGCTAGCATGCGTCTGAGGGGTGGCGCGGCAAATCGCTCGACACGCGCGCAGGCAGGGGTTGCACGTCATGCAGATGTCCCTTATAGACCGCGCTCTTCGCTGGACAGGGTTCAGCGAGATCATTTTGATTTGAGAGGCCGCGCGACGCGCGCCCCGACAAAGCACGGACGGTACGATGAAAAGCGACATTCATCCGGAATACCATATGATCGACGTCAAGATGACAGACGGCACGATCGTCAAGATGCGCTCGACGTGGGGCAGTGAGAACGACACGCTCACACTGGACATCGACCCGAGCGCGCATCCGGCGTGGACCGGCGGCGGCACAAAGTTGATGGACACCGGCGGGCGCGTGTCAAGATTCAAGAAAAAATTCGACGGTTTCGGATTCTGAACCACGCTCGGAAGCACCCGTTGCGCCGATCGCGCTAACTCAACCGAATGACAACCAAGCGCCGGTCTCCCCGGCGCTTTTTTAGTCCGATCAGCCATATCTGAGATCACTCGCGTTGAGCGCTTCAGTATCAGAGAACTTTTCGTCACCACGCAAGCCGAGGACGTCGCTATGACGGATGCGACGCACGTGATTGTCCTCGGTAACGAAAAGGGCGGCTCTGGCAAGAGCACGACATCTATGCACCTTTTCGTGGCGCTTGCGCGCGCAGGGCACACGATTGGTGCGATAGACCTGGATTCACGCCAACAGACTTTCTTTCGCTATCTCGACAACCGCAATGCTTACAATGAACGGCAAGGCATCTCGCTGGCTATGCCTGTCTTGGCGGCGGTCGACCCATCCACTGCGCCAATGCGCGCGGACGCGGCGGTCGCGGATCGCCAGAACCTAGAAGACACCATCGCATTCCTGTCGAAGACGTGCAGTTTCATCATCATCGACACACCTGGCGCAGCAACGCCTTTAAGCGAAGCGGCACATGCCGCTGCGGATACGCTGGTCACGCCAATGAATGACAGCCTGATCGACTTCGATCTGCTCGGACGCCTGGATCCGAACTCTGGAAAGGTACTCGGCCCGTCGATCTACTCAGAAATGGTCTGGTCGGGTCGGCAAGCGCGCGCGATGGCAGGCAAGGCACCCACGGACTGGGTCGTGTTGCGCAATCGGATGTCGACGCTTGAGAGCCGCAACAAACGGAAGGTCGGCGGCGCGCTGACCGAGTTGAGCGAGCGGATTGGTTTCCGCGTGATCCCCGGTTTCTCGGAACGCGTCATCTTCCGGGAGTTGTTCTTAAACGGCCTGACACTTTTGGACCTTAAGAAAGACGGGCTGATCAGCCTAACCCTGAGCCATGTGGCCGCACGTCAGGAACTGCGCGACATGATAAAGGCGCTGGACCTGCCCGCGATGGGCGTTGACTGACTGGGAAGCGGAGGGCGTAAGCCATGCGGATCGCGATGATCGGGACAGGGTATGTCGGGCTGGTCTCGGGGGTATGCTTTTCAGACTTTGGCCACGATGTGATCTGCATCGACAAGGACGCGACCAAGATCGACAAGCTTCTGTCAGGCGAGGTGCCGATCTTTGAACCTGGCTTGGACGTTCTACTGGCGAAGAACACAGCGGCTGGAAGACTCCGGTTCACGACGGATCTGGCCGACGGCGTGCAGGGCGCGGACGCGGTCTTCATCGCGGTCGGCACACCGACACGGCGGGGAGACGGCCACGCTGACCTAAGCTATGTGTTCGCGGCGGCGGAGGAACTCGCCGGGTTGTTGGCCCAGTACACCGTCGTGGTGACCAAATCGACTGTGCCGGTCGGCACCAATCGACGAATTGCAGAGACAATTGCAGCGGCAGCGCCTCAGGCGGCCTTCGACGTCGCATCAAACCCCGAGTTTCTGCGCGAAGGAGCAGCTATTGAGGACTTCATGCGTCCTGACAGGGTCATCGTGGGGTGCGAGAGCGAACGTGCGCAAGCCGTGCTGCGCGAGATCTACAGACCGCTGAACATACGAGAGACACCGGTTGTCTTCACGGATCTCGAATCAGCCGAAATGATCAAATACGCGGCCAATGCCTTTCTCGCCACCAAGATCACCTTCATCAACGAGATCGCCGATCTTTGCGAAAAGACCGGCGCAAACGTCCAATCGGTCGCCAAGGGTATCGGACTGGACGGACGGATCGGCGGCAAGTTCCTGCATCCTGGACCGGGATATGGGGGATCTTGTTTTCCGAAAGATACGCTAGCGCTCGTCCAAACCGCCGAGCAGCATGCAAGCCCGATGAAGATCGTGCAGACCGTCGTGGACGTGAACAACGCAAGGCCCGGACAGATGACGCACAAGATCATCGAGACGGCCGGTGGGTCGGTCGCGGGGAAGCGCGTTGCAATCCTTGGCGTGACGTTCAAGCCCAACACGGACGATATGCGCGAATCGCCCTCGCTGGTCATTGTGCCCGAATTACGCGATGCAGGCGCCGAGATCGTGCTGTGTGATCCGCAAGGCCGAAGAGAGGGCGAGCCACAGCTGGGTCCTGCCGAATGGGTCGACGAGCCCTATGCTGCTGCGCGCGGCGCCGATGTTCTGGTGCTGTTGACGGAGTGGAACGAGTTCAGAGGTCTGAATCTGCAACGCCTGTTCCAGCAGATGTCGGGTGCGGTCTTCGTGGATCTCCGCAACGTGTATGTGCCGGAAGACGTTCGTGAAGCCGGATTCACATATGCATCGATCGGGCGCCCCTGAGCCAACCGCCCTGGGTTCCGGGCAGCAGCTTATCTTGGCGTCGCGACGACCCGGCAGATCAGAGCGCGCTGCAACAACTCGCCACAAATCTGATGCGCGTTGCCCTGGCTTAGTCCCGTCATCCGCAGCTTGTAGATCTGCTTTCCAACGCGGCCAATCGACTGCGAGACGCGGAAACTGGGTTTTACACGACCGACGAAAGGCTTATTGCTGATTCCAACGAGATCGGCGAGAGCGTGCTCTTCGGTGCTGTAGGGTCCAACCTCGGCAGTCCAATTGGTCGAGGACTGTGCGATACGTGCCTGTGGCTTGGGCCTAGGAATTGGAGAGATCGGAGCGTCTCGGGTCCCAGAGGGTACATCTTTCGTGCCGGCCGTTTGCGGACCCCCGCGCGGAATTGGCAAATCTGCGATCGTCGGTGCCGAATATCGGCTGGAACCAGGCTGTGGAACTGACGCCGCCGCTTGTGGGACGAGTATCTTGCCGAGCGCCGCGATCCGTGTATCCGGCGCGCCAGGCTTGCGGCGCGGAAGTGGCGACCACCCGGGCGGTTTTCCCTTGGACGTTGCTCTGCGCACCTGCGGGCGGACCTTGCGAGCTTTGCTTTTCGCTCGAGAGAAACCGATGTCGAGTAGCTTGGTTACGCGCCGGCTCCGATCGGCAGAGGAACTCGCGCCGAACTGAACAGCAAGGATCTGCTTACGGCCCCGTCGCGCTGACGCGACAAGGTTGTAGCCTGCTGCACGGGTGTATCCGGTCTTGCTGCCATCAGCGCCCGGGTAACTGCGCAACAGGCGGTTGGTGTTCCAGACCCGCTTGCCTGCCGCATAATCTGTCTTGCGTTTGAAGATGTTGTAGTATTCCGGATAGTCGAAGAACAGATGGCGTCCGAGGATCGCCATATCGCGCGCAGTCGAATAGTGCCCTGACGACGTGAGCCCGTGCGGGTTGCGAAACGCGGTGTTGCGCATGCCGAGGTGCTTCGCCTTTCGCGTCATCAGACGCGCAAAACCCCGCTGAGATCCCCCGATTCCCTCGGCGAGAACCATCGCCGCATCGTTTGCGGACTTAAGTGCCGTCGCCCGGATCAGGCTGCGTACTGTAACCCGCTGCCCCGATTTGAGGTAGAGTTTGGATGCCGGCTGGCGCGCAGCATGCCGCGAAACCCGAAGCTTCTGATTGAGCCTAAGACGCCCGTCCCGCACCGCTTCAAATGTCAGATAAAGCGTCATCATCTTGGTCAGCGACGCAGGGTGAAGTCGCTGATCAGCCCTGCGCGCATAGAGGACCTTGCCATTGCGCATATCCATGACGAGCGCGGCCTTGGGCGCTGCGTGCGCTGGCGGGGCCGCGAGAAACGCAGCCAGCATCAAAAATGATAGAAGCAATCCACGAAGTATCGTCACAGGGATGCTCATCGCCTGCTATCCTTGCCTGTTGTCGAATTTCGCCCGTCGAGCCGCTCTTTGTCGGTCTTCCTCAGGCGATATCTGCCAAGAGCACCGTAACATGCTGTGAGACAATTGAGAATCACAAAGTTCCATTCTTTGAAGGCCTCCACCGATCCGACCCATAGAAATTTATTGTGCGGCGCAGCATTCTTCTCTTGACGCAGTGCAGCATAAAGATCATATAGCCGCTAGAACGATAACGGGTTCACCAAGACACAAATGTCTAAACAAACCTTAGAAAATGGAGACGCACATGACCAAGGCAGCCACCAAGCAAGTCGAAGAATTCACCGCTGAAGCCAAAAAGACTATGGAAGAAGGTGTCGAAAAGATGGCGAAAGGCGTTGAAGACGTCACCGCGTTCGGTCAAGACAACGTGGAAGCCATGATGACCTCTGGCAAGGTGTTCGCCAAGGCCACCGAAGAGATGAATGCCGAGATCATCGCTTTCTCCAAGAAGAGCTACGAGGACGGCATGGCGGCAGCCAAGGAAATCTCGTCGGTGAAGTCGGTCAGCGAGTTCTTCGAAAAGCAAACCGCTTTCGCAAAGAGCAGCTTTGAGAACTACGTCGCCGAAGCAACCAAGCTGAACGAAATCTATTCGTCCGCAGCGAAGGAAGCGTTCGAGCCACTCAACGCACGGTTCAGCGCAGCCGCCGAGATGGTCAAGACCTACAAGGCCTGATCACGGCGCCGAGCCTGCTCGCTCCGCTCGGTTGGAGCGATTGAAAAACGAAAAGCCGTTAAGGGGGCAGTAACGCCCCCTTTTCTAATTCTGACGAACGACTATATTTGCCGCCTATCCAAACTATGCCGCAAAGAGTTGATCGCCCGAATGCAGTCTGTGATCCGACAGCACATGCAAATGAGACCCGGTGCACCGGTGGCCGGACCATCACACGATGATGGTGGTGACGGTGTGGACGGCGGCACGAATGTCATCGTCAAATCCAAACCGAAAACGAAGCGGCCATCGCTCTACAAAGTGCTGCTTCTGAACGACGACTACACCCCCATGGAGTTCGTCGTTTACATTCTAGAGCGATTCTTCAACATCGACCACGCACGCGCAGTCGACATAATGCTGACGGTTCACACACGCGGGCTGGCCGTCGTCGGCGTTTATCCGTTCGAAGTCGCAGAGACCAAAGTGACGCAGGTCATGGACTGCGCGCGGTCCAATCAACACCCGCTTCAGTGCACGATGGAGAAGGAATGAACGGGGCTGAAGTCGCCGTCCTGTGAACCTTCTCAACTTGAAGCCATCGCGCACAACGCCAAAATAACACTTTCGAGGTTGGATGGTCTTGCAGGAGCACCTCGCTTGCAGTCATGCTGCGGGTGACTCGCACCGGAGACCGGAGAGCAAGGAGAAACCGATGCCGTCACTGACGACGACCCTAGAGGACGCAATCCACAGGGCGATCGGGTTTGCCAACGCCCGCCGGCACGAGCTGGCCACGTTGGAGCATTTGCTGCTCGCGTTGATCGATGAGCCCGATGCTGCGCGCGTCATGCGGGCTTGCTCGGTCGATCTGGCGGAACTGCGCAAGACCCTGACCAAGTTCATCGATACCGAGCTCGAGACGCTGGTGTTCGACATGGACGGATCAGAGGCAGCACCATCCACCGGATTTCAGCGGGTGATCCAGCGTGCAGCCATCCACGTGCAGTCCTCTGGCCGTTCCGAGGTCACCGGGGCAAATGTGCTCGTGGCGATCTTCAACGAGCGCGAAAGCCACGCGGCATTCTTCCTGCGGGAGCAGGACATGACGCGCTACGATGCAGTGAATTACCTCAGTCACGGCGTCGCGAAGGATCCAGCCTTCGGTGAACGCAGACCAGTTCGTGGCGCTGAGGACGACGACGTCAGTGAAGATGCGACGCCGAGCGGTGGTGAGGACAACGCCGAGGAAACCTCACTCTCCAAATTCTGCGTCGATCTGAACGCCAAGGCGCGCGACGGCAAGGTCGACCCGCTTATCGGGCGCTCGGACGAAGTTGAGCGCTGCATTCAGGTTCTGTGCCGCCGTCGGAAGAACAATCCACTGTTGGTCGGCGATCCCGGCGTTGGGAAAACCGCTATTGCCGAGGGTCTTGCAAAGAAGATCGTCGAGGGAGAGACGCCCGACATCCTGTCCGAGAGCACGATTTTCTCGCTCGATATGGGCGCACTGCTCGCGGGCACGCGGTACCGCGGTGACTTCGAGGAACGCCTGAAAGCGGTCGTCAAAGAATTGGAAGAGCATCCTGATGCGATTCTGTTCATTGACGAGATCCATACGGTGATCGGCGCGGGTGCTACGACCGGCGGGGCCATGGATGCATCGAACCTCCTGAAGCCAGCCCTTCAGTCGGGATCGCTGCGCTGTATGGGTTCGACCACATACAACGAGTTCCGCCAGCACTTCGAAAAGGACCGTGCGCTCAGCCGGCGGTTCCAGAAGATCGACGTGAAAGAACCGAGCCTCGACGATTCGGTGAAGATCCTGCGCGGTCTTAAGCCGTTCTTCGAGGAGCATCACGACGTCAAGTACACCGCAGACGCCATCAAAACTGCGGTCGACCTGTCATCGCGCTACATCAACGACCGCAAGTTGCCGGATAAGGCGATCGACGTGATTGACGAGGCCGGTGCCGCACAGCATCTGCTGCCTGCCGCCAAGCGGCGCAAGACGATCGGAACCAAGGAGATCGAGAACGTCGTCTCCAAGATCGCACGAATCCCGCCGAAATCGGTTTCGAAGTCTGATACCGAACAGTTGCGCGATCTCGAGGGCAACCTCAAGCGTGTGGTCTTTGGTCAGGACGACGCGATCGACGCTCTGGCCTCGGCGATCAAGCTCAGCCGCGCCGGGCTGCGCGAGCCTGAAAAGCCGATTGGGTCGTACTTGTTCACCGGTCCTACAGGTGTCGGGAAGACGGAGGTTGCCAAGCAGCTCGCCAATGTTCTCGGCGTCGAGTTCAAACGCTTCGATATGTCCGAGTACATGGAGAAGCACTCGGTCAGCCGCTTGATTGGTGCGCCTCCGGGGTATGTCGGCTTCGATCAGGGCGGCCTTCTGACGGACGCAGTCGACCAGCATCCACACTGTGTGCTGTTGCTGGACGAGATCGAGAAAGCGCATCCGGACATCTTCAACATTTTGTTGCAGGTCATGGATCACGGCACGCTGACCGATCACAATGGCAAGTCCGTGAGCTTCCGCAATGTGATCCTGATCATGACCTCGAATGCGGGCGCTCAGGAACAAGCCCGGGCTGCGATCGGATTTGGCAGGGACCGGCGCGAAGGTGCTGACACCGAAGCTGTCGAACGCATGTTCACGCCAGAGTTCCGCAATCGCCTGGACGCCGTCGTGTCATTCGCGCCATTGCCGAAGGATGTCATCCTGATGGTGGTCGAGAAGTTCGTGATGCAGCTTGAAGCCCAGTTGATGGAACGCGGTGTCACGATCGAACTCAGCCCCGAGGCAGCCGAGTGGATCGCCGATACGGGTTACGACGACAAGATGGGCGCACGCCCGCTGGCGCGCGTGATCCAGGAAAACATCAAGAAGCCACTTGCCGAGGAACTGCTATTCGGTGCTCTCGCAAAAGGCGGATTGGTGCGGATCACGGTCGAAGACGGCAAACTGAAACTAGAGAGCACTCCACCAGGCAACCCGCGCCTGCCCAAGGAAGAGACGCCGCTGCTGACGGCTGGATAGTACTACTCAGGTGCGGTGGGTGCACCCCTACCGCACAAACGTCGTTCACGCGCCCGCGGCCCACCAGTCGCGGGCGTTTGCGTTAACCTGATCTATAGATGCCGCGTGCTTGTCAGGCTTATCTAAGCCGGGGAACCGACCGCACATGATCGAACCAATTCGGCCCATGAAGATCCATGTTGAAAGTATGCTGCTCTTCCTTTGGGTCGTATTGATGATGATGTTTGCATCCGGTGCAACGGCCGACGACGCCATTCGTCCGGACAGCCTCGCGTTCCCGATCGACTGTGAATTGCGCGAGACATGCATCATCCAGAATTATGTCGATCGCGATCCAGGCCCCGGCGTGGCAGACTTTACCTGCGGCCCACTGACCTATGACGGCCACAAGGGCACGGACTTCCGCTTGATCGACGACATCACAATGCTGGAAGGCGTTGACGTGCTTGCGGCACTCGACGGCACAGTGATTGGACTGCGCGATGGGATGGCGGATGTGCGTTGGACGCCCGAGACGGATTTGGAGGGGCGCGATTGCGGCAATGGCTTGATGGTCGAGCGCACAGACGGGGTGTCGGTTCAGTACTGTCACTTGCGACGCGGCTCGATCACGGTACGTTCCGGCGACCGCGTGAGCATCGGGCAGGTCCTTGGCCAAGTCGGCCTCTCGGGCCGGAGCCAGTTTCCGCACCTGCACGTGACCGTACGCAACCCATCCGGCGCCGTACTTGATCCGTTTGACACAAGGCTTCAGGACGCGACTTGTAAGTTCAGCGACCGCAAGGATCTTTGGGCCACACTCGATAAAGACGACTACCAGCCGGGCGGCCTTCTGAACGCAGGCTTTGCCGATCACGTCCCCGACTATGGGCTTGTTCAGGCCGGAACCGCAGATCAGAGCGGGTCACTCGCCCGCGACTCCGATGCGCTGGTGATCTGGGCTAACTTCTTCGGCGTGCGGACGGACGACATCATCGATCTGCTTCTGACCGATCCGGCTGGCCGGGTCATCGCGCAATCATCGCATCAGATGACCCGCAATCGAGCCCAACAATTCCGTGCAACTGGCCGCAAGCGGCGTGGCGATAGCTGGAACCCAGGGACTTACACCGGCGTGGTCGTCCTCCGCCGTGAGTACGACATTGTCAGCCAGACCGAGCATCGCCTGACCCTGGAGTGAGGCCCGTCAGAACAGGCCGAGAAGGTTCAGGTCGAAGACATAGTTTAGCGCGGCGATCCCGCCGAGCCCGATCATCCCGGCCGCGGCAAACACCACGAGCAACCTGAGCAATCGCAAAGCAGTCAGCCCAAGGCACACCGCGCCGACAACTTGTGCGCCCTTACCCAGCGTCGTCATCTCGACCGAAGGAAACAGAATGCCGAAAGAGGCACCGCCGCCATAGATGCGTTCGATCTCGGCGGGGACGCGCCACCCGACAAACATCGCAAGCCCCGTACCGGTGATGATCAGCAAGTTCAAGATTGCCCCAAGATCCGGACGTTCGAATACGTCGGCAGTTTCGGGCCGCGCGATTCCGCCAGCCGCGTCGTCGTCACTCAGTGCGGCTTGCATCTTTCGGCGCGCCAAAAGCTTCAACGACCTGAGATCGAAGTACGGGACCGTGTAAACCAAGATGGTGAGCAGGATGCTCGAGGCCATGAATGCTGCGTGGAGCATGGGAGCAGTGAGTGCAGCATCTTCGGTCACCTAGCCGTCCTCCTCCACCGGGGATAGCCCGACCACCAGAACGCGAGAACGACTCCCCAGGACAAGCTACCTGCGTCCGCGGGCACCGCCGCGCCGCTTCGGTGCCGGAGGCGCCTCAATGGCCTCACGCAAGGTCAAGGTCATCGGATGATCGGCAGGTTCACCCGAGTATTTCTCAAGCATAGCATTCACGGCGTCGCGCATCTCGAAACGCTCTCGTTGTTGCAAAACCCAATCCAGAAAAATCGTCCGGCAATCTTCGCGTCCGATGCCGTCTATCCGGTAAGCCTCGCGTATCAATCCGGCGGGGTCGTATCCATCTTGCTCTGCCATATAGCCGGAATTAAGATACACAGATACACAGGCAAGTCTGGACGCGACATATGGCAGTCCAAACCGCCGGTCTGATCAGTGCACGCAACGCAATTCGATTGGATGTGGCCACATATGGATGGATCGACGCCGCTCCCCGCGCGTATGCGTACGGCCTGAATCTCACCGGAACAAGCAATGCCACCGGAGTGTGAACTGTCGTCGCACCGCTGATTGCTCTGGGCGCTGATGGAATCCTGCGGTGATGCTATCAAGGACGCACGCCATGCAGAAACTATCCGCGAAAACGCTCCAGTCTAACCGCGTGGGGCGTCAGATCCGCGACATCAGAAGCAACGCAGCGGTTTCGATATAGGCATTCGTCGATGCACGCCCAGATAACTCAAAACACAGAAGGGCGACCAGCATGGCTCCGCCCTCCGTTTTTCGATCTCCCGGAGCCTCGTTCAATCCAACAGAGTCGAGTACACCCAGTTTCGAGTAACCCCGGTGTAGTGGACCCGGTTCGCCGGGTCCTGAATCATGAAGATGGCGAACAAGTCCCTCGCCGGATCGATCCAAAAGTACGTTCCCGCATAGCCGCGCCAGAAATAATCACCGACCGATCCGGGGTAAGGCCCATCTTCGGTCAGCCGGACCCCGAAGCCCAGCCCAAAGCCGTAGGCCCTGGACGGATAATACCAACGCATGTCGACGCCCTCGATCTGGTTCTGCGTCATCTCGTGAAGGCCCATCGGCGAGATCACCCGCATGCCGTCAAGGGATCCGCGATTGCGCAGCATCATCGCGAACTTCATGTAATCCTCGATGGTCGAGGTCAGCCCGCCACCACCAGACAGCATCGGCTTTGCTTCAGTCACGTCGAAGAGCCCGGGCTCAACCGGCTGTGCAATCCGTCCTTCCTCTGACGGGTTCTGGTAGAACATGGTGTCCGCCATACCCAAAGGGTCGAAGATACGTTGCTCCAGAATCGCATCCAATGATTGCCCGGCAGCGATCTCCATAACGTGGCCCAACACATCGGTGGACCGACCATAGTGCCAGCCGGTTCCGGGATCGAAGCGCAGCGGCAGTGCCGCCATCTTTTCCGAGAAGAGATCCAGATCGATATCCGCCGACGCGACGTCCGCATCCTTGTAGAGTTGTCCAAGTGGACCGGAGTCGAACACACCATAGATCTGACCGGATGTGTGCCTGAGCAGATCGCGGATGGTAACATCGGTGGTTGCCAGACGCGATCCGTCCTCCTGGATCATGAAGCTCTCGCCCGCCTGTTGAAAGACCGACTGATTGGAAAATTCCGGCAGATAGGCTGCGACCGGATCATCCAGCCCCATCAGACCGTCCTCGATCATCGACATTGCTGCGACGCTGACGATCGGCTTGGTCATGGAGTAGATCCGAAAGATCGTCTCCGCACTCATCGGCGTTGTGTCCTCGGGACCCTGCTGTCCCGTTGCCTCGAAGAACCCAACCTTGCCCTTGCGGCCGATCAACATAACCGCACCCGGGACGCGACCGTCGGCCACATCCTTTTGCAGAGCAGCGCGGACTTCCTCGAGCTTGGCCGGGTCGAGCCCAATCGACGCCGGGTCCACCACAGTGATCTCGGCCGACGCCGGTAAACTCAGGACAAGCGCAACCGCAGTGCCGAGCCCCGTCAGCAAACCTCTCATGACGCATCCTCCCAATTTGTGTTTATATGGGACAGGTTTTGAGAGAGCTTACTCGATATGGCAAGTTCAAGTCGGAAACATCCGACGCGCGTAGCCCAAGATCAGATCAGGGATCCGTCGCTGCTTCGATCCACGATACAGCAGACGCGCGTCTCGCGGGTTGCAAGCGAAAGCGCAAGTCCTACGAGGCAAGCTTATCCATCACCTCGTCCGACATCTCGAAATTGGCGGTGACGTTCTGCACGTCATCGTCGTCCTCTAGGGTCGAGATCAATTTCATCAGGGTAGCGCCCGAGTTCTCGTCAACTTCGGTCAGAGTCTGCGGCTTCCAAACGAGCTTGGTCGACTCAGCCTCGCCAAGCACGCCTTCCAGCGCGTTCGAGACATCGTTCAAATCCGTCGCCTCGGTATAAATCACGTGGCCATCGTCCGAACTTTCAACATCCTCGGCTCCGGCCTCGATCGCTGCTTCCATGATCGAGTCTTCATCTCCTGCCGCCGCAGGATAGAGAATCTGTCCCTTGCGGTCGAACATGAAACTGACCGAGCCGGTCTCGGCCAGGTTTCCGCCGTTCTTACCGAAGGTTGAACGCACATTCGATGCGGTCCGGTTGCGGTTGTCCGTCATCGCCTCGACAATTACGGCAACGCCGCCCGGACCGTAACCCTCGTAGCGGATCTCCTCGTAATCCTCGCCACCTGCGGCTTGAGATTTGTCGATCGCGCGCTGGATGACGTCCTTTGGAACCGAGTTTGTCTTTGCTTCCTTCACGGCCAAGCGCAGACGCGGGTTCTTTTCGGGATCGGGGTCGCCCATCTTCGCCGCGACGGTAATCTCCTTGGCAAGCTTCGAGAACAGCTTCGAGCGCGCCGCGTCCTGGCGCCCCTTTCGGTGCTGAATGTTCGCCCATTTGGAGTGGCCGGCCATGGCTCACCTCATATCAGTCGTTGTTGTCTTCAGATGTCGGGCTGCCCGACCCCGGCATAGCGGCACTTGGTGACCACCTGGAATGTACCCAGCGTTGGCAGGAAGCGGATCGGACTTTGGTTTGGGAACCGTCCCAACAGCAGGTCGTCCGGATACATCTCGCCCGTCTTGCAAATCTTGCCGCCGACCCCGGTCTTGATCAGTTCCAGAACCGCCTCGCGATCACTTTCGGTCAACGAGTATGTCGGGTTCGTCACCCGCGTGAAATAGGTGAAGTCGAGCGGGTCGGACTGGACGCGCACCAGATAAGTCTTGCCATCCTGTGTCATCTCGAAATTCTGGCGCGGCCAGAATTCTTCGAGCGGCGCGTCGCAGGCGGCAAGCGCCAGCAAAACGAGGGGCAGAAAGCGTTTCATCGGCAAGCTCCGGTCAGGTTGCGCCATTCAATAGTGCGACCGCTGACCAAAGGCAATTCCCGGCACTCACTCAAAACCTGAGGATTGCAGTACGCCGCCCGAACGGAACGGAGCAATCGATGTCGCGGTGCCGGTCTTGTCGTTGGTTTCAACCAAAACGCCCGACAGTGTCGCGGGTCCCAGCGCGGGTTCGAACCGGCCAGCGGCCATACCGGTTATGAACCGTTTCAGTGGCTCGACTTTGTCCATCCCGATGACCGAGTTGTAGTCGCCACACATGCCTGCGTCCGACAGGTAGGCCGAACCCTTCGGCAAGATCATCGCATCTGCGGTCGGCACGTGGGTATGCGTGCCGACGACCAAAGACGCCCGGCCATCGCACCAGTGACCGACCCCCATTTTTTCGGACGTCGCTTCTGCATGGATCTCGACAATCGACGCTTGAACCGTCCCACCAAGCGAGTGCAATTTCAGAGCGGCATCCAGCGCCGAGAATGGGTCGTCGAAGGGCCGGTTCATGAAGACCCTGCCAAGGACAACGCAGACAGCAACCTTGCGCCCACGCGTCGCCTCGAACACCCCTGCACCCCGGCCCGGCGCGCCTCTGGCAAAGTTCAGTGGACGCAGGACGCGTGGCTCGCTCTCGATAAAGGTCAGCATGTCCTTCTGATCGAAGGCGTGATCACCGAGTGTCAGCACATCGGCGCCGGCCGCCAGCAACTCCTTGGCAATAGGGCCGGTCATGCCAAAACCGGATGCCGAGTTCTCGGCATTGACGACGATGAAATCCAGTTTCAGCGTTTCGCGTAGACCAGGCAAGGCATCGATGAGAGCCGTCCGTCCGGCACGTCCGACGATGTCTCCCAGGAACAGCAGCTTCATGCAGCGCTCTCCGCCCGGACCGAGATCAGGCCGTGTTCGGTGACGATCCCGTCCAGGCGTTGGTCCGTGGGCTCGATCGGTACGGTGTCGATCTCTTGCGCCGCATAGGCATATCCAAATGCCCGCACCCGACGCTTGGATCGCAGGCCTTCCAACGTGCGGTCGTAGAAACCACCGCCATACCCCAGGCGCCAGCCCTGCCGATCGAAGCCGACAAGCGGTGCGATCACGAGGTCCGGGATAAGTTCGTGCGTATCCACTGGCACCCGTGCGCCGAACGGGCCATCCTGCATCTGGACATCGGGCCACCATTCGAAGAACCGCAAAGGCAGTCCCGCGCCTTCGATCACGGGGACGACGATCCGATGCCCGGCACGATGGAGTGCGTTCATCAGAGGGAACACATCCAGTTCAGTGCGGATCGGGCAATAGCCGGATACGACCTGAACACCGGTCAGCAATCGAGACGCAAGGAAGTGATCGCGGGCGGCGTCGGCCTTCTCGGCGGCCATGTCCGAATGCGCGGCCTTGCGCCTCGCGAAAAAAGCCTTGCGCAAATCCTGCTTGGTCGTGGGGAGATCGCTCATTCCTGCCCGCATAAGGGCATCATGCCCGGTGAGCAAGGGTGGCGGGCCCATCGCAACCGTGGGGCTTCAGATCCTCGCGAGCCTGGAAAACCAGGTGGGCGCCAGGTGCGATAGGCCACGACCAGTCACAGAGCCAGCTCCCGCGAGAAAAATTAGGCCACCAGGAAACTGTTCCCTCACGGGAAGGACAGCGCCCGCCGGGGATCTACATAGCGCCGGGACGTTAACATTTGAAGAGGCATAGGGTCCGCCTTCAGGCAGCCCCTTGAATCCGGCCCACCAGCACCTCGATCCGATCGGACAGTGCGTCCAGGTTTGCGGCAATCTGTGCCGCGCGCGCGGGGCTCATTCCATTCTGTTGGGGCTTCGCACCCGCCTCCGCCTCACCGGCACGGAATTCGGCCCCGCGCAGCGCCTCCTCGGTCTCGGCAAGCTTGTCTGCCAACATCAGAGTGGTCATCAACAACAATCGGGTTTCGGATACCGTACCCATCTGCCCGGCCAACGCCGTTGCCTCTCGGTTGATCCGGTTTCCAAGCTCGGCGACCCGCGCCTCTTCCCCATCGCCACATCCGACGCGGTAGGTTCGACCGGCAACCTCGACGCTGACCTCAGGCATGGCTGGGCACCTCTTGATCCACAGCCCCGCGCAAGTCCCGCAGAGCCTCACGCACGGCCTCGGCCGCTTCGGCACGCAGCTGTGCGTCTTCCTTGGCGCGGCGGCGCAGCACTTGCACCTCGCCCGCTAGTTCGTCTCGCTCCGACCTGATCGCGGCCCCTTCAGGCGTGACCTGGGTCGCGTCGCCCGCCGCTGACATATCATCGACGGCAGTCTCGAGCTCCGAGATCAGACCATCAAGCCGCTGTACTGCATCCAACAATTTGCTCATGAGAGCCTGCTCTCCTCTCTGTCGCGCGGAGATCCTTCGTTGTCCCGCGTCGCATGTGCCCGCGAATCGTCGCTTTCTGCGGCCTTCTCTGCTGAATCTAACCGCAGAGGCCGGTTTCGCGCAATCTGCCGCTGGTAATCCAGCTTGACCCGTCCCAGCACGATCAGCATGGTCCGCCGCAATCAAGATATCGACAGGCCGATTCCCGCGCGTACGCCGCACGGAGTCAGGCGGGGAAAGGACGGGGCATGGACATCGGGCAGATGAAGGCGGCGGATCCGCGCCGGTTCGAAATGGCGAACGCGCTACGGGTGCTGGCGCTGGATGCGGTCAAGGCCGCGAATTCCGGCCACTCGGGCATGCCGATGGGCATGGCGGATGCGGCGACCGTTCTGTTCGATAGCCATCTGCGCTTTGATCCCAAGGACCCCGACTGGGTCGACCGTGACCGGTTCGTCTTGTCGGCAGGCCACGGCTCGATGCTGCTCTATGGTTTGCTGCATCTGTCCGGTTACGCCGACATGACGATGGACGAGATCAAGAACTTTCGGCAGCTCGGCGCGAAGACGGCCGGACATCCGGAATTCGGCCACGCGAAGGGGATCGAGACCACCACGGGCCCACTCGGCCAAGGCATCGCCACCGCCGTCGGCATGGCAATTGCCGAGGAGTCGTTGCGCGCCCGTTTTGGCAAGAAGATCATCGATCACAAGACCTGGGTCATCGCGGGTGACGGATGTCTGATGGAGGGCGTCAGCCAAGAGGCGATCGGCCTTGCGGGGATGCAACAGCTATCGAACCTGATCGTGCTCTGGGACGACAATGGCATCACCATAGATGGGCCAGTCGCGATGTCCGACCGGACGGATCAAATGGCGCGCTTCCAGGCGTCGGGCTGGGACGTCCGCGAGGTTGACGGTCACGATTACGCCGACCTGGACGATGCCATGACCTGGGCACGCTCCAGCGCCCGAAAGGGACCCGTGATGTTGGCTTGCAAGACCCGGATCGGGATCGGGTCCAGTGCCGAGGGTACGGCAAAGGCGCACGGAGCATTGACCGATGACACGCTGATTGCCGACGCCCGCAAGGTCTATGGTTGGAAGAGCAAGCCATTTTCAATCCCAAAGAAAGTCGCTGAGAACTGGATCTCGGTCGGCACGCGTGGCGCAAGTGCGCGCGCAGAATGGCAAACCCGGGTCGAAGCTCTCTCTGCCGGGCGGCAGGCCGAACTTGCGCGCGTGTTCGCAGGGGAAGCTCCGAAACGGCTTTCCGCCGTCATACGGGCCTTGAAGAAGCAGGTTTCGGCGGACGCCGCTGCGGTCGCGACCCGCAAGGCCTCTCAAAACGCACTCGAGGCAATAAACAAGGTGATGCCCGAAACCATCGGCGGCTCGGCTGATCTGACGGGCTCAAACAACACCAAAACCGGTGAGCTTGGTGTCTTCAGTCCCGAGGACCGGAAAGGCCGACACATTCACTACGGCATTCGCGAGCACGGGATGGCCGCCGCGATGAACGGCCTGGCACTCCACGGCGGCATTGCCCCTTACGGCGGGACATTCCTGTGCTTCACTGATTATGCGCGCGGCGCGATGCGCCTCAGCGCTTTGATGGGCATCCGCACAGTCTACGTGATGACGCACGACTCAATCGGTCTTGGCGAGGATGGGCCGCCCCACCAACCGGTCGAGCATGTCGCCATGCTGCGCGCGACGCCCAACCTGAACGTATTCCGCCCCGCTGATGCAGTCGAGACCGCCGAGGCCTGGGAGATCGCGCTGTCGACCTCGATCAGACCTTCGGTGCTGGCACTCACCCGGCAAAACCTTCCGACCGTTCGCACGAAGCACACCACGAAGAACCTGCCGGCGCAGGGTGGTTACGTCCTGGCGGAAGCCGAAGCCAAACGCAAAGCCATCCTGATCGCCACAGGGTCCGAGGTCGAGATCGCGATGGCCGCCAAAGCCACACTTGAGGCCGAGGGCATCGGCGCTCGCGTTGTTTCGATGCCGTGCTGGGAATTGTTCGCACAACAGGACGAAGCCTATCGCAGGCGCGTGCTGCCAGCTGGTCCAGTCCGTGTCGCGGTAGAGGCCGGCGTTCGCATGGGTTGGGACCAATGGCTCTCGGGAGAACGCGGAGCCGCAAAGAAGTCCGCTTTTGTAGGCATGGACGGCTTCGGCGCTTCGGCACCCTACAAGGTGCTTTACGAACACTTTGGCATCACGGCCGAGGCCGTCGCCAACAAAGTCAAGGACTTGCTCTGATCCCAAGGGATCAGGGCTACTGCACCCCACGCCTCCCCACGAACGCGGTCCGCGGCGCCCACCGTGCGATCGGCGAAGGAAACCACCATGCAACGCACACAGCTTGGCCGGACCGGTATTGACGTCAGCGCATTCTGCCTTGGCACCATGACTTTCGGCACCCAGACCGACGAGGCTGAGAGTTTCCGCCAGCTCGACGCGAGCCTGGATTACGGCATCGATTTCCTGGACACGGCCGAGATGTACCCGGTCAACCCGGTCCTTAAGGAAACCATCGGGGATACCGAATCCATCATCGGACGCTGGATCGCGAAGACTGGGCGCAGAGATGACTATGTGATCGCGACCAAGTGCGCTGGCATGAATGACAGCTTTGTGCGAGAGGGCCAGCCGGTCACCGGCGCCACCATAAAAGCCGCTTGCGAGGGTTCGCTGAAGCGTCTGCAGACCGACGTGATCGATCTATACCAACTCCACTGGCCGAACCGTGGCTCGTACCACTTCCGGCAGATCTGGGGCTACGATCCCTCGGCCCAGGACCGCACGGCGACCGTACAACACATAGATGACGTCATGGGCGGACTTGCAGAGCTCGTCACCGAAGGCAAGATCCGCGCCTTCGGGCTTTCGAACGAAAGCGCCTGGGGCACGGCGCAATGGCTCGAAGCGGGCGCGCGCAGCGGCGGGCCACGCATCGCTGCCATCCAGAACGAGTACTCGGTGCTGTGCCGGATGCCCTATGACGCGGACATGGCCGAGCTTGGGCATAACGAGGACGTCACTTTGCTCGCCTTCTCACCCCTCGCCACGGGGTTCGTGACTGGCAAGTACCTGGACGGCGCCTTGCCGCAGGGCTCGCGCCATCAGATTTCCGGTGGATCGCCGCGTGCGTCAGACCGGCTCGACGCCGCTGTGCGCGCCTTTCTCGAAGTGGCGCAGAAGCACGGCATCGACCCTGTCCACATGGCGATGTCGTTCTGCCTGCAGCGCCCGTTCCCTTGTATCCCGATCTTTGGGGCGACGACTGTCACGCAGCTTGATCATATTGCCGCCGGGCGCGATCTCGTGCTCTCCGACGAGGCAATGACCGACCTGTCAGAGGCCAATCGTGCGCACCCGATGCCATTCTGAGTTAGCGTGACCTAAGCCGGTACGCTTGGATCTCGAAGGCTCTCAATAAGTATCGTCCGCCGTTCGGAGATTCGAGTTGGCAAGTCCTGCGAATAGGTCGAGGCTCGGTTAGGACTTGCCGCCAACACCGCCCGCCAGAGCGTAAGCCGCACTGCAGTGTTTTCGCGACTCCCTACATGTGATGGCATGGCCGAAGTCCAAGCTGGTTGATCTTAAGTTCCAAGGCGTTTGTGCCTGTTCGACCAACGCCCGCACCGATCGCCTGCTAAGACATCCGCTCTCCGAAATCGAGTTGTGTCGCTTTGTGGTCTTCATCGAAGGTTTGATGGCCCGTCCTGCCGCAAGCGCTTGGCAGGCACGCGTCTGATCCACGGAACGAGCAACTTCTCAGTCTGGATCGGAGACGTACGCGTGTTCAGGGACTTGTAGCGATTGCGGTCGACGGAACCTTGACGCACACCGCCTTCATCAGTGACTGTTAAGGCCGAGTACGGTGCTTCAGGCAAACCGGCCCGTGCCGACCAGAGGCAGGTTCTTTCAGAAACCGTGCGATACGGTATTTCTGCATGGCTCCCCGATCGCGCAGCGATCAGTCCCGGCAAGGGACACAAAATGGGAGGAAAAGCCATGCGTGTGGTGACTGTGCTCGGCCCGTCGCATTCCGGAAAGACAGCTTTGACGGCGGCTTTGTCCAATCTGGACGGTTCCGGAACGGGTCGAATGGAAACATCGGGTGGCATCGCCGCCCTCCAGGTATTTTCCTATCTTGGCGACGACTGGGCGGCGATCGACATCGCGGGTGGGGCCGACAACCTTGCACATGCGGGACCAGCACTTGCAGCCAGCGACGCGGCTGTCCTGTGCGTCCCGCCCGAGCCCGACGCCGCAGTGCTGAGCGCTCCCTATCTGCGGCTCATCGAAGACGCCGACGTACCGTGCTTCTTGTTTCTGAACCGCATGGACCAGGCGACCGAGCGCGTACGGGATGTCGTGTCCGCGTTACAAAGCTATTCCAACCACAGCCTTGTCCTGCGGCAGATTCCTATGCGGGATGGCTCGACCATCATCGGAGCCGTCGATCTGATTTCCGAGCGCGCGTGGCGGTATCAGGAGGGCAAACCCTCGGCGCTCATAGAGATGCCGGCAGACATCAAGTCACGCGAGGTCGAGGCACGCTCTGAGCTCTTGGACTCGCTGGCCGACTTCGACGACACGCTTCTGGAGCAACTGATCGATGATCAGGAGCCCCTCGCCGCCGATCATATTCAAACGGCGCCCCAAGTGCTCCAAAGCAACAGTGTCATCCCGTGCTTCCTCGGCTCTGCAACAGTCGGAAACGGCGTGACCCGGCTGATGAAATCCCTGCGCCACGAAGCGCCGGACCACGGTGTGGCGCGCCAGAGGCTGGGTGACGAGGCGATTGCCGTGAGTTGCCTTGCCGACAGCGCAAAACACCTCGGGAAGTTCGTCGTCCTTCGCGCCCTGGTGGATGGCGTCGCAAGCGGCTCCCAGCTTGGTGGCAGCAACATCAGCACCCTGACCGCGATCGATGCCAAAACGCCACAGCCGGCCCTCAAGGCCGGACATATCGGTCTGGTCCTGAAAAGCGACCATATCAGTGTCGGACAAGCGCTGAATGAGGAAAGCGCGAAAGGATTGCCGGATTGGGGACTGGCGCGGCCACCCGTCTTGCAGCAGATCATTCGCCCCAAGCGCGACCGAGATGAAGCCCGGCTCTCCGCCGCACTCGGCCGTCTGGCCGAAGTCGATCCCGGCTTGACGGTCGGGCAGGACAGTCGTTCTGGCGAAACCTTGCTTGGCCTGCAAGGACCTCAGCACTTACGCCGCGTAACCGAGCGCCTTGTCTCGGAGTTCGCAATCGAGACCGACCTCAGCAGCGTTTTCCCTGCCTACCGGGAAACGATCACCGGCGAGAAGACACTGCACCATCGGCATCGAAAACAATCCGGCGGTGCAGGTCAGTTCGCGGACGTCAACCTGACAATCCGACCGATGCCGCGCGGGGGAGGCATCGAATTCTCCGACGAGGTCAAAGGTGGCGCAGTGCCGCGCAAGTTCATCCCCGCGGTCGAGACCGGCGCGCGCGAAGCACTCGAGGAAGGTCCCGGCGGCTTTCCCGTCGTCGATGTTGCGATAACTCTGCTCGACGGCAAGCATCACGCGGTGGACAGTTCAGAATTCGCCTTTCGCACGGCGGCCCGCACGGCAATCCGCGAGGGGTTGGCGTCGATGGGAACGCAGGCGTTGCAGCCGATCGACAAAGTTTTGATCCACGTGCCCTCGGTCTTCGTGGGTGCTCTGGTTCCGGTGATCAGCGGACTAAGCGGGCAGGTTCTGGGGTTCGAGGGTCATCCCATCGCAAAGGGCTGGGATGTCTTCAGCGCCTTGCTGCCCGCTGCGTGTGAGGATGATCTGGCGCGATCACTCGGCAGGTTGTCCCGTGGTACCGGCTGGTTCGAAGCAACATTCGATCACTACGAGCCGTGCCGCCACGAAGACATCTTGGCCGTACCGGAGGACGTGAGAGCCCACGCATGACGCCGGACGGGTCCTGACCGTCGCCTAGATCCGATCTATCGTGAGTGTGCCGATGCCCGTCGGCAGTGCGATCCGGCCTGGAAACCAGTAACCACCGGGCAAACGGTCGAACGCGATTTCAATTTCGCCGGGTTGGGACAATCTCTCGACACCCCGGCTGTTCGCGCGATGGCCCGAGAGCGCGCGGTACGTCACCGTACAGAACACACGACTGTCTTCGCTCTCGCGGACACCGTCGAACTCCAGTTCAAATACCGAGAAGCCCGTAAAGATCCGCACGGCGCGATCGCAGACTTCCGGCGCCGAACCACCGCTGAGTTCAAGCGCGGACGCGACGATGGCGCTGACCGGATCAAGTGCTGGGCGCAAGTGGTCGCGCTGCAACGCAATACGCCCTTCCGTCCACTCCGCCGGAGCTTCCGGGATGCGCTGCCAAGATGTCGGTCCCAACGAGGTTTCGAACTCAATCACCGTAGTCGAGGGGGTGTCGTTCTGGGTAGATACCTCGTACCGGCTTGGACGGACGCCCGCAGGTGCCACCTTGCCCACCACCATGCCGGAGAGTGTGCCGCTCCAGAACAAAACGCGGTAACTGCCTTCGGCGCGCACGTCGTAGGCATCGCCGTTGCGTCGCATATCGAGCGCAAGGTCGCCGACATTGATGCCCGCAAGCGCAATCTCATATCCAACCTGCTTGTCATGCCGAAGCTCCGCCGCCAAACTCCCGCTTGCAGGTACCACGCCCAACAAGGCGATTGAGGCGATCAACTTCCGGAAACCCATCATTTCGACCTCCAAGGACCGGGCGGGCTGTCATACTTTGGAAGGTGAGGCGCACCCAGATTTGTCAAGACAAGAAGACGTCAGATCGGTTCGCGCAAGGGTCTTCCATGGACGTACCATTTCCGTCGCGTTGGACGAACACTGTCCTTTGCAAAGCCTCTCTCGGACGTCAATAGGACCGAGGCATGCCGAGAACGTTCTGCGCGATGAAGTTCAGGATCATGTTCGTCGAGATCGGCGCGGTCTGATACAGGCGTGCCTCGCGCCATTTCCGCTCGATCCCGTATTCCCGCGCGAACCCAAAGCCACCGAAGGTTTGCATGCACGCCTCGGCGGCGTGCCAGGCGGCCTCGGATGCAAGCATCTTCCCGGTGTTCGCCTCGGCGCCGCACGGTTGTCCGGCTTCAAACAAAGCGCCTGCTTTCGCGACCATCAGCTTCGCGGCTTCCGCCTCTGCCCAGGCCCGCGCGATTGGGAACTGTACGCCCTGGTTCTGACCGATTGGCCGTCCGAACACCGAGCGTTCGTTGGCATACTCGGTCGCGCGGCGGATGAAGTACGCGGCATCCCCCAGCGATTCATGCGCAATCAACACGCGCTCGGCGTTCATGCCGTCGAGGATGTATTTGAACCCCCGGCCCGCTTCGCCGATCAGCGCATCGGGCGAGACCTCGAGATTGTCGATAAAGACTTCACATGAATTGTGATTGATCATCGCGTCGAGCTTGCGCAGTTCGATCCCATTGCCAACCGCTTCACGTAAGTCGATCAGAAAGCACGAGATCCCGTCCGATCGCCGCTTGGCCTCTGCCGCGGGAGTGGTGCGTGCGAGCAAGAGCATCAGGTCGGACTGCATGGCACGAGAGGTCCAGACCTTCTGCCCATTGATGATGTACTTGTTGCCAACCAGTTCGGCCTTGGTCTTGAGCTGGGTCGTGTCCGATCCGGTCGTCGGCTCGGTCACACCGAAGGCCTGCATCCGAAGCGCGCCCGACGCGATACCGGGCATGTACTTGGCTTTCTGCTCGGCCGAACCGTGGCGCAGCAACGTGCCCATCGTGTACATCTGCGCATGGCAGGCGGCCGCGTTACAGCCCTGCGCATGAATGGTCTCGAGGATTGCACCCGCCGCTGGGATGGGCAGCCCTGCCCCGCCGTATTCCTCGGGGATCAAGGCCGCGAGGTATCCCGCCTCGGTCAGCGCATCGACGAAGCTATGCGGATACTCGGATTTCGCGTCCAGATCGTTCCAATAGGCATTGTCGAACGGCTCGCACAGCTTGGCGACACTGTCGCGAATATCTGCCCACGGATCGCTCAACGGCATCGTGAGATCGGTCAGGTCTTTCATGATCTTCTCCTCAAGCCGCGTGCGATGCCGGGGTGTACCCTTTCGGCAATCCTGCGCGCAGAATCTGGCCGTATTTCGGCTCATCCGGCAGCGCCTGTTCCACGATCTCGCGGGCCGGGCGCAAAGCCTCCAGATCGATCCCCGTGCTCAAGCCCTCGGACTCCAGCATGAAGACGAGGTCTTCAAGCACGATGTTTCCGGTCGCACCGGGCGCGAACGGGCATCCGCCCAGCCCCGCAAGCGAGGCATCGAACCGGATGCACCCCGCCTCCAGCGCCGCCAGCGCATTGGCAAGCCCGAGACCGCGTGTATCGTGGAAGTGCGACCAGACCGGAACATCGCCAGCCATTGCGATCCCGGCCTTGAAGAGCGAGCGCACCTGAGATGGATGCGCATAGCCGACCGTGTCCGGCAGCATGACCTCGTCTGCCCCGGCCTCCAGCACCTTCTCTAACAGGTCGAGCGTTGCCTGCTCGGGCACGTTGCCCTCCAGCGTGCAGCCAAGTGCTGTCGCCAGCCCGATCCCGATCTTCACATCAGGCACGGTAGCATTACGCTCCGCAATGATCGCGCGGAACCCGTCGAGGGATTGTTCCCGTGTGCGACGCACGTTCTGCTGATTATGGGTCTCTGACACCGACATGACGTAATTGATCTTGGGCACGCCGGTCTGGAAGCCGATCTGCGCGCCTTTCAGGTTCGGTGTGAGCGCCGACATCACAGCGCCACCCAAAGCCGAGGCTTGCGTCGCGACGTCGACCGCATCGCCGAACTGAGCGATCACGTGCGGCGGCACGAACGAGCAGCACTCGATCTCGGGCACGCCAGCAGCGATATCGGCCTTGATCCAGGCGAGCTTCATCTCGGTCGGCAGCACGGACTTGACCAGTTGCAGGCCATCGCGTGGCCCCACGTCGCGCACCAGAATATCGCGGTCCATCGCTATCTCCTCAGCGGCCCTTGAAGACCGGGGGGCGTTTCTCGTTGAACGCGCGCACGCCCTCCAGGCGGTCCTCGGTCGGTACTGTCAGATTGTAGGCCACAATCTCAAAATCATAGCCCGAAGCCCGATCGATCTCGACCGCCTTGTCCATGGCTTTCAGCGCCGAGCGCACCCCAATCGGCGCATTCTTTGCAATCGTCTGCGCGCTCTCCAAGGCCGCAGGCATCAACTCTGCAAGCGGTAGCACGCGATTGACCATCCCCCAATCGGACGCCTCCTGGGCCGAGAACGGCAATCCGGTCAGAATGATCTCCTTCGCCCGGCGCACACCGACCGCGCGCGGCAGGTTCTGCGGCCCAGCCATGCCCGGCATGATCCCGCGCGTCACTTCGGGGAATGCAAACCGCGCATGATCCGCCGCGTAGATAAAGTCACAACAGAGCGCGATCTCGGCGCCACCGCCCATTGCGACCCCGTTCACCGCAGCGATCAATGGGATGGGGCATTGGAACATGCCGCGCGCAATCTGCTCGACCAGCGCATGTTGCTCGCGCCAGGTCTGGTCCGTCATGCCGTCGCGTTCCTTGAGATCCGCGCCGGGACAGAAACCGCGATCTCCTGCCCCCGTGATGACGATGCAATTCGCCTGATCTGCCCGAACGTAGAGGTCGGTGAACAGATCGCGCAGCTCCGTCATCATCACGGTGTTCATCGCATTCAAACGATCCGGCCGGTTCAGCCTGACCACCATGACACCGCCGTCTTCGTGGCTGACCTGAAGCGTTTCGAATTCCATGGGCGCCTCCCTGCCCGGCGGACCCTAGTGCGGTCTCTCCAAGCGGGAAAGACCCGGATGATCATCCTTGCGATCAAGCCGCAGGGTTGCTTGACGCCGCGCCCGGTCCTGCGCGAACGACGTGGTCGGAGGAATTCATATGGCGCTGCCACTGGACGGAATTCGGGTAATCGAGATCGGCCACTCGATCGCCGCACCCTACGCGGCGTTGATCCTGGCAGAGTTGGGGGCCGAGGTGATCAAGATCGAACGCCCCGGCGTCGGAGACGATGCCCGTGGATGGGGGGCGCCCGTCGAAGGGCCAACGTCGCCGGCCTCGGCGCCGTTTCCCGCAATGAACCGGCTGCAACGCTCGGTGCCGCTGGATATGAAGACACCGGATGGGCTCGAGGCATTGAAGCGCCTCGCAAGCCTCTCCGATGTGGTCCTTCAGAACCAGCGGCCCGGGCTGGCGGCAAAGCTGGGCTTCGATGCCGAAGCTCTGAGCGCCGGGAACCCGAAGCTGATCTATGCCAACATCCATGCATTCGGCGACACGGGCCCGTTGGCGTCATCTCCGGGCTACGATCCGTTGATGCAAGCATTCGCAGGCCTGATGACCGTAGTAGGAGAGCCGGGGCAACCCTCGATCCGGATCAATCCGTCGATCATCGACATGACGACCGGTCTATGGCTGGTCATCGGCGTTCTGACAGCGTTGGTGCGCAGGGTTGCAACGGGCAAAGGCGGCGTGGTCGACACCGCACTGTTCGAAACGGCGCTTGGCTGGATGGTGTATTTTCTGCCGATCTTCACGTCATCGGGCAAGATCCCTGGGAAGGCCGGCTCGGGTGTCGTGATGATCTGTCCCTATCAGATCTTCCAATGCGCGGATGGTGAGCTGATGATCGCTGCTGGAAACGACACGTTGTTCGGCAAGTTCTGCGGCGTTCTCGGTCAGGACGGCTGGGCTTCGGATGAGCGATTTCGCACCAATCCGGACCGGCTGGAGCATCGCGAGGTGCTCATAGCCCTGTTGATGGGAGAAACCGCGAAGCGATCAAAGTCGGATCTTGCTGCATCGCTCGACGCGGCAGGCGTTCCGAACGCGCCAGTCCAGAACATGGCCGAGGTCGCCACCGATGCTCAGACGTTGGCCTCCGGGATGAAACGGGGGGCCGGAACCCTCGAGTTCTTCGGGTTGCCGTTGCGGTTGGACAAGCACCGGCCGGATCGTGTGGGCGATGCGCCTGCCCTCGGCGCGGACGACGCGTGGTTGCGGACGTTCTTGGCCGGAGAAGCTTCGTGACAGACGCAACCGAAGCGCATCAGACGGGCCCGCTCACCGGATTGCGGATCGTCGAGTTCGGGCACTTCATCGCCGCACCATTCGCGACCCGCGTGCTTGGCGATCTGGGGGCCGAGATCATCAAGATCGAACCGCCCTCGGGCGATCCCGTTCGGAGGTGGGGCGAACAACTCGATGGTAAGTCCCTCTGGTGGTCGTCGCATGCACGGAACAAGAAGTCGGTTTGCTTGAACCTCAAGGACCCGGCGGCGCGGGAGATCGCTCTGGGTTTGGTGGCCAAGTGCGACGCGGTGATCGAAAACTTTCGTCCCGGCCAGATGGAAAAGTTCGGCCTGGGACCGGACGATCTGGCATCCGTGAAGCCCGGCTGCATACTGGTGCGGATCTCCGGTTTCGGTCAGACAGGCCCGCGCGCTATGGAGCCAAGCTTCGGGATGATCGGCGAAGCACTGGGCGGTATTCGCCATCTCACCGGGCATCCGCCCGACGTCTCGGACCTGCCGCCCGTGCGCACGGGCGTGTCCTTGGGGGATACGGTTGCAGGTCTTTACGGCGCGATCGGGTTACTGGCGGCATTGCACGAGCAAAAGGGGTTAACGCTTCCTCAAGACACCCCTGTACGGATTGTTGACGTGGCCCTGACAGAAAGCGTCCTAAGCCTTTTGGAAGGTGTCCTGCCCGAATACGGCGCGCTCGGAAAGATCCGCCGTCCCGAAGGCGCCCGCCTGCCTGCAGCGGCCCCAAGCAGCGCTTACGCTTGTGCGGACGGATCCTTCATACTGATCGGCGCGAACTCCGATCCGTTGTTTGCGCAGCTGATGCGCGTAATGGCTCGCGATGCGCTGCTCGATGATCCGCGGTTCATCGACAACCCCTCGCGCGTGGCCAATATCGATGCGATTGACGACGAGATATCGAGCTGGACCAAGTCCCGAGAACCCGAAGCGCTGCTTGCCGAGTTACAGGCCGCCGGAATCCCATCGTCCAAGATCTATACCGCGGCCGATATAGTGGCAGACCCTCAGTACCAAGCGCGCGGAGCTGTCCAGGCTGTGCGGGATCCCGTGCTGGGCCAAGACATCCTGCAACCGGCCCCGGTTCCACGGTTCCACGGTGAAAATCCCGAAGGCATTGCCTGGCCAGGCCCTGCGATCGGCGAGCATACCGAGCCCGTCCTGAAAGGGCTTCTCAACCTCTCCGACGAAGACTACCGTCACCTGAAAGACAGTGGAACGATCGGATCCGCTTAGGCACCTCTCTCTCCTCAGTTCAGGTAAACATGGCAGAGCCCAATCTGAAGACCGGCCTTATGGCCGCCGTTGCCATTCTGGTCATTTGGTCGGGCTTCATCGTTTTTTCCCGCGCTGGCGTGCTGTCCGGGCTGACGCCATACGACGTCGCCGGGCTGCGGTTCTTGGTGGCTGGTACGCTGACCGTGCCGTTCGCTTACGCATGGTGGCCAAGACACTTGTCGCTGCGGGTTCAGATCCTGATCGCGTTGGCCGGGCCGGGTGCAGTCTATTCCGTTATGCTGTTCAAAGGGCTCGAGAATGCGTCGGCGGCGTATGGCGGTATCTTTGCAAACGGAGCGCTGCCGCTCTTCACGATGCTGATTGCGCTGATCGTGACGGGCGTCCGTCCAACCGCTGTCCAACTCATCGGGGCAATGGTGATCGTACTGGGTGGCGTCATGGTTGCGTGGCGCGGCCTGACGGCAGGCGGCGCAGACGTCGTGCTGGGCATCGGGCTGTTCGTCGGCGCATCGAGCCTGATCGCGACCTACATATACATGCTGAAGCATTGCAACGTGACGCCCAAGCAGGCGCTGGCGGTGGTAAACATCCCGAACGCTCTTCTCTACCTGCCTCTCTGGTTTCTGTTCCTGCCCTCGGCGATTGGCGAGGTTCCAACAGAAACCGTTCTGGCCCAGGCAGCATTTCAGGGGATTGGCCCGGGATTTCTCGCCGTCATGATCTTTGCACTCATGGCGTTCCACCTGGGTGCGACGCCGACTGCGGCTGTCTCGGCAACCGTCCCGGCCGCCGCCGCGCTGCTCGCAGTACCTGTACTCGGAGAGATCCCTACACCGCTAGAGTGGACCGGAATTGCGATTGTCTCGATTGGCCTTTGGGTGATGATCCGAAGCCGCTAGAACCGGCCTGAGAGGAAAACACATGACAGACATTATGATCGATGCTGACCGGCTCTGGTCGCGCCAAACTGCGACCGATAAATTCGGCGCGACGGCCAATGGCGGGGCGCACAGGATGGCGTTGACGCCCGAGGATATCGCAAGCCATCGCCTGATCGCGGACATCTGCCTGGCGCGCGGATGGGCGCTTGAACTGGATGACATCGGCAACATGTTCGCGATCCGTGCAGGTACGGACGAGGGCCTTCCGCCGGTTGCCAGCGGCGCTCACACCGACAGTCAGCCCATGGCAGGTCGTTTTGACGGGATGTCAGGCACACTCGCGGCTTTGGAGGCGATGGAGGCGATCGACGACGCGGGTGTGCGTACGAAAGCGCCGTTGATGCTCGCGGTCTGGAACAACGAGGAAGGCCCACGCTTCACGCCAGCATGCATGGGCTCGGCGGTCTACGCAGGTGTTCGCTCGCTGGATGAGGTGATCGACCAGGTCGATGCCGACGGGATCTCCCTACAGGGGTGTATTGACGATCTGGTAACCGCGATCCCGGAGGCGACGGCGCGCAAACTCGGGGCGCCTATCGGAGCCTTCCTGGAAAGTCATATCGAACAGGGCATCGAGCTTGAGACCTCTGGACATGTGATCGGTGTCGTCACCGGGATGCAGGGCTATCGACGCTGGACAATCGATGTCACCGGTGAGGATGCTCATTCCGGCACCATGCCCATTAGTCGCCGCAAGGACGCTTTCGTCGCCGCGACCGACATGGCCGTGGCATTGCGCACCGCATTTGCCGACGACACCGATGAGATGCGCTTCACGATCGGCAGGTTCGAGGTTCGGCCCGGAGGGATCTCGGTCGTTCCCGGGCACGTGCATTTCACGGTCGATATGCGCCACCCATCCAGCGCCACGTTGCGCCAACAAGGCAATCGGATTGGTGAGATCTGCCGCGAGCACGCGGGTCCCTGCACGGTCGATATCAATGAGTTCATTACCTCGGAGACATTGGAGTTCCCTGAAGACGTTCGCGCCCGACTGAAGGCGGCGGCCGACCGACATGGATACGCGAACCAGCCGATCTTCAGCCGCGCAAGTCATGACGCCCGGCATATCTCGCGGCTTTGCCCGGCAGGCATGATCTTCATCCCCTGCAAGGATGGCATCAGCCACAACGAGGCCGAGTCCGCCGAGAAGGAGCATTGCGCCGCGGCGGCTCAGGTCATTGCAGACGTCATGCTGGAACTGGCGGGCACGGACTGATCGATACGCGAGAGCGTTGCATTCTGGTGGTGCGCAATCGACCGCAAGAGGTTATGTGACCTCGCACAAACCTTCAAAAACAAGGTCCACTATGCTCTCGACAGAACCGGTTTCCGTTCCGCAATCCCTTTTGGACCGTGTTGAGGGTGAGCCCCCGGCGCGCACACTTGTGGTCGGCGCTCATACGCCGGTTGCGATGGAAAGCGCCAAGGCCTCGACCGACCTCGGCATCATTGAACCCGTCCTGATCGGACCGATGGCCGAAATGGAAGCATCGGCAGAGACGCTCGGCTGGGACATCACACCGTTCCGCCGGGTCCATGCGATCGGTGAGGATGGGATCGCCGATGCGGCGACGGTCGAGGTCGCCGATCACGCCGTACAGATTGTTATGAAAGGACAAATCCATACGGACGCCCTGTTGAAGGCAATGCTGAAGAAGGCGGCTGATGTGCGCCGTCAGACCCGCATGAGCCACGTCTTCCACATGGGCTTGCCGGATGGAAGTGCGCTGTTGCTGTCGGATGGCGTGCTGAACGTCTCACCGGCGCAGAACGCCAGCCGTGCGATCCTTCAGAACCTCGTCAAGGTTGCCCACGCCTGCGGGCTCGAACGTCCGAAGATCGCAATTCTCTCCGCTACCGAGGAGCCGATCCCGTCAATGCCAACCAGTCTGCAAGCCGCGGAACTGGCCGACTGGGGCAATACCCAAGGCTGGGAAGCCGAGATCGACGGGCCGTTTGCGTTGGATAATGCGCTCTCGCCCGAGGCTGTCCGTATCAAGGGAATCACCGGCCGTCCGGTTGCCGGACATGCGGATGCGATCCTTGTTCCGAACATCGAGTGCGGCAACGCCATGTTCAAGATGCTCGTCTATTTCCGTTCGGCCTGCGCGTCGGGTGTGATCGTCGGGGGGCGCGTGCCAATCATCATAACCAGCCGGGCCGACCCGCCCGCAGCGCGCATCGGGTCGGCGGCCCTTGCGGTTTTGTGCGCCGGGATCTGATCCGAAAGGGCTTCTGCGCAGGATATGCCGTGTGATTTGGTGCGGATGTTCCCCGTGATTTTCCTGGGGATTTTCTTCACGCAATTCTCAATTAACCGGATATCAGCCCTGTGCCATGGGCGCTCGGGACACTTCGATAATTCGACGCGCACAGAAGTCTGCTGACCGGATTTGAGCGCCCACCGGCGTTCGCAGGCGGGCGCCTCCGCCTAGGATCAATCCCTGCCGTTCAGGATCGACCGGACGCGAAAGTCAGCGGCGCGCGATCCGTCTGAGTCTCGATCGGCTGCCTTCGATTCTCCATCAATGCCATCGATCTTGATGTATGCAGCACCGCCCACGACCGAATCGAGATCGGTGTCCGCGATTGTCTTGGGCTGGTTTATCGTCTTCGTCATGTCGTTCTCCATCGTTTTTCGAATGGCGTGATTGCCATTGCCGAACAGGATGGAGGGCTGCCGTATCGCCCGGATGTCACCGATTGTATCTGTTGTACCGACGGCGCGCAGGCAGGCGCCGTCGGCAAACGATGCTGACGTGGATGGAGCACGCAGAGTGCTGCCTCGATGTGTCTGCCGCGCGCATTGCGCAAAGACGGTGACGGCCCGAACGGGAAGGCCTTAACGCCGTCTCAAAGCCATCGCTCGAAGACCCGGAAGACCCATGGTGACTGCCCAGTCTCAGCGGATCATGGAGACGCGCGGCTTCATGCGGCGTCGGGTAAGAGCCCCCTGCCCTCGAGCAATGCTTCCACACCGGGGAGCTTGCCACGGAAGCCGGTATAGGCGTCCTCGGGCTTTTCGCTGCCGCCTGCGGAGTACACGTTGTCGTAGAGGCGCCGGGCCGTATCGCCGTCGAACACGTCTCCGGTTTCCTCGAAGGCCTTGAAGGCGTCGGCGTCCATCACTTCGGACCACATGTAGCTGTAGTAACCGGCCGAGTACCCATCGCCCGAGAAGACATGCTGGAAGTGCGGTGTGCGGTGGCGCATGATGATGGCTTGCGGCATCCCGATGCGGTCCAGCACGTCGGCCTCGAAGCTTTTGGGATCGAAGTTGTCCGTGTTCTCGATCTCATGCATTTCGAGATCCTCCATCGCCGTGGCGGTGATCTCGACCGTCGAGAAGCCCTGGCCGAAATTCTCTGCCGCAATCAGGCGGTCGACCAGTTCACGCGGCATCGCCGCGCCCGTTTCGACATGGATCGCGTGCTTTTCGAGGATCTCGGGCACCGCGAGCCAGTGTTCATAGAGCTGGCTGGGCAATTCCACGAAGTCGCGCGCCACGGATGTGCCGGAGATGTAGGGATAGGTCACATCCGACAGCAGGCCGTGCAGCGCATGGCCGAATTCGTGGAACAGCGTGCGGGCGTCGTCCCAGCCCAACAGCGCCGGATCCCCCTTGGCGAAGTTGCAGGTGTTGGTGATCACAGGGCGGCCAGGCGCCCAGAGCTTTTGCTGCGACCGCAGACCGGACATCCACGCGCCTGAGCGTTTAGAGGGCCGCGCAAAGTAATCTCCGATAAAGAGCCCGATAAAGTCGTCGCCGCGCTTGACCTCCCACGCCATGGCGTCGGGATGCGGCAGAGGCACATCGGCGCGCACGAAGGACAGGTCGAACAATCGACCCGCGACGTCGAACGCGGCGTCAATCATGTTCTCGAGCTTCAGATACGGCTTGATCTCGCTTTCATCCAGCGCGTGGCGCTCCTTGCGGAGCTTTTCGGCGTAGTGGCGCCAGTCCCAGGCCGCGAGCGCTTCGGTCTGCCCGTCGGCCCGCGCGAGTGCCTGGAGTTCATCGGCATCCGACATGGCCCGGGCGCTTGCAGGCTTCCAGACGGTTGTCAGCAGGTCGCGCACAGCGTCCGGCGGTTTGGCCATCTGATTGTCGAGTTTGAAGTCCGCGAACGTCTTGAAGCCGAGCAGGTTTGCGCGTTCCTGACGCAGCTTGACCGTCTCGGCGATGATGTCCCAATTGGTCGCCTCACCGCGATTGGCCCAGCCATCGAAGGCCTTCTGGCGCAGGTCGCGCCGGGTCGAGAACGTCAGGAACGGCTCGACCGAGGACCGGCTGAGCGTGATCACATAACCGTCGACGCCGCGTCTGTCGGCTTCGGACTTTGCCGTGTCGATCAGAAATGCCGGCAATCCGCCAAGATCGCCGGCGCCAAGCGTCATCGACCAGTCGGCTTCGTCTTTCAGCACGTTCTGACCGAACGCGGTGCCCAGTTCGGACAGCCGCCCCATGATCTCTTGCAGACGCGCTTTGCCGGTGTCGTCGAGTTTGGCGCCGCCGCGCACGAAGCTCTCATACATCAGGTCGAGAACGCGTGCCTGTTCCGCAGTGAGCGCGTCCGTTCCCTGATCGACCACCGCTTGCAGGCGCTTGAAGATCCGCTCGTCGGTGGCGTGCTTGGAATAGAGGCGCGAGAGGCGTGGCGAGATCTCGCGCGCGAGCTCTAGAATCGCCGGATTGGTGTCGCTGCCTGCCCGGTTCCAGAAGACGGCATTTACCCGGTCGAGCAACAGGCCGTGGCGCTCCAGTGCTTCGACCATGTTCTCGAACGTTGCCGGTTCGGGGTTCTCGCAGATCGCGTCGAACTCGGCTTCCTGTTCGGCGATGGCCGCATCGAAGGCCGGACGAAAATGATCGTCTTTGATCGCGGAGAAATCGGGCAGGCCGAACGGGCTGTCCCAGGGTTCGAGCAGCGGATTGGTCATTGGGTGTCCTTTCCGGGCGGGGTTCAGATGCCGAAGCCGCCGCCTACGGTGAGTGTTTCTCCCGTAATATAGGCAGCTTCCGGCGAGGCCAAGAACCGGACTGCCGGAGCGATGTCTGCGGGGGTGCCGGGGCGTGCCAGCGGGATCTCGGGAACGATGCGGTCGAGCACCTCCTGCGGGCGTGGATTGTAGTCGCGCTCGACCAGACCGGGCCGGACGGCGTTCACCCGGATGCGGGGAGCGAACTCGCGCGCTGCCGATATTGTCCAAGCCTCGAGTGCCGCTTTGCTCGCCGCGAAGACGCCCGCGACGGCAGGAGGACGCGCAGCGTTGATTGACGAGATGTTGATGATCGATCCACCCTCGGGCATCGACGGCAGACAAGCACCCGCGAGCGCCATGGGTGCTGCGACGTTGACCTGCATGACACGCGCGATCTCTGGCGCATCCGGCTGGGCTGAGGCGCTGACGCCTCCGACTGCTGCGTTGTTCACGACCACATCGATCCGTCCGAACCGCGCGATCACCGTGTTCGCGACGGTCCCGGGCACGGACGGATCGGCGAAGTCAGCATGGAGCGCCAGAGCGCCGGGAAGCTCTGCCCGCAGAGCCTCCGCGGCGTCCGCCCCGGCATGCCAGGTGAACGCGATGTCGTGATCCGGAGCAAAGGCGCGCACGATGGCCGCGCCGATCCCGCGCGCACCGCCGGTGACCAGGACGACCGCCTTCACTTCAACGCCGTGGACGGGCGTTCGTGCATCCGCGCGCGCCAGTCGCGCAGTGCCGTCATCTCCCCGGGGATGTCCCGCCTGAGCAATCGCAAGAAGTCGACGGCCACGATGCCGGTGATATCGGCAATCGTCAGGCGATCCGCCGCGATCCAGTCGCGCCCCTGGAGTTGTCGGTCAACCTCGGCCAGGCGCGCATCGATGCGCCCGGCATTGGTCTCGCCCCAATCGGGTGACTGATCCTCGAGCGCTGCCATCTTCGGATTGGTGTGGCGAAAGCACATCGCGATCGTCACCATCAGGCGCAATTCGATGCGGCGTTGCCACATGTCGATTGTGGCAACCTCGAGCGCGTCGCGGCCCATCATGTTGGGATCGGGGTAGAATTCCTCGAGATACCGGCAGATCGTCGGCGATTCGACCAGGACCGTGCCATCCGAAAGCTCCAGCGCCGGGATCTGGGGGCTTCCGACCTTCGCGATATAAGCGTCCTGCTTGTGCTCGCCATCCATCAGACTGATGTTGACCGTCTCGAGCTCGATGCCCTTTTCGGCCATGAAGATCTGCGTTCGACGGGGATTTGGGGCACGCGGCGTATGAAAGTAACGCACAGGATGCGGCAGGGACATGGCAGATCCTCCATTCTTTCGCCCGGTGGGGATGGAACCAGTGTTCCCCGACCGGCGCGCAATGCTTAACGTGGCGCTGCCGGAACTGGAACGGTAACGTCCAGTGCGTGTATGATGAAACGACACGTCCGCGCACGACCGGGCGCTTGCGGAGGAGGAACCAAAATGAAGCGTTTTCTGAAGGCTCTGGCCGTTGTCGCCCTGGCAACCGGTGCCGTGCGCGCCTGTGCGCCGACGGCGAAGAACACCCAGCAATCCCTGGCGCAGGAGCAGGCGACCGCGCGCAAGGGCGTGGCCGACATGGATCGCAAGGGCGCATTGCTGAAGGACAAGAACCTGAACAACTATGTCGGTTCGATCGTCTCTCGGGTCGCGAAGCAACGGCCAGCGGGGTCGGTCCCGCTGCGGACCTATCTGGTGAAGGACGCCGATGTGAACGCGTTCACCGTGGGTGGCGGTTACGTGTTCTTCAACGCGGGCATGATCGCGGCTATGGAGAACGAGGCACAGCTGGCCAGTGTCGCAGCGCACGAGATCGCGCATATCGATCGCGGCCATGTGCAGGCCGGGCAAGCGAACCGGACCGGCGTGCAGTTGGGTGCCGCGTTGGCATCCGTTGCCGGTGCAGCGCTTGGCGTGCCCGGTCAGCTGACGAACATGGCCGTGGGTCTTGGCGCGAACTACGCCGTGAATTCGTTCACCCGCACGCAGGAGACGGACGCCGACAACACCGGTGTGCAGTATCTGGCGGGTGCTGGCTACAATGTGCTGGAGGGTGCGAAGTCCTTTGCGGTGCTGCGACGGCTTTATGGCGATTCCAAAGGAGCGTCGGCCGCGTTTTTCTCGTCGCACCCGCCATCCTCGGAGCGCGAGGCCAATCTGACCGCGCAAGCCAAGCGCTTGGGCGCCACCAAGGGACGCGTGGCCGCGGACACCTATAACAAGCAGACGCGGGGCCTGCGCAAGGAAGCGCTGAAGTTCTACGAAGCGAAGGGGCGCAGCGCGGAAGCAGCACAGATCCGGCGGAACCTGCGCTAGGCCGCCCTTCAGATCATGGCCATCGCCCCCTTGCCGGGGCGGTGTCTCGCAAGTAGAACGCGCCCCAAAGAGGGCAGCCATGTTTCAGCACCGGCATCTGTTGGGGATCGAGGCGTTAACGCCCGAGGACATCACTCAAATCCTCGATCTTTCCGACCATTACGTCGAGTTGAACCGCCGCCGCGACAAGCACGAGGACGTGCTGACCGGTCTGACCCAGATAAATCTGTTCTTCGAGGATTCGACCCGCACAATGGCGAGCTTCGAGCTTGCCGGTAAACGGCTGGGTGCGGACGTGATGAACATGTCGGTGAAAGCCTCGTCCATGAACAAGGGCGAGACGCTGATCGACACGGCGGCAACCCTGAATGCGATGCGCCCCGACCTGCTGGTCGTGCGCCATCAAAACTCGGGCGCCGTTGCGTTGCTGGCGCAGAAGGTCAATTGCGCGGTGCTGAATGCAGGTGACGGCCGGCACGAGCACCCGACACAGGCCCTGCTGGATGCGCTGACGATACGGCGCAGCAGGGGCAGGCTTCAGCGCCTGACGGTGGCGATCTGTGGCGATATCGCAAACTCGCGCGTGGCCCGGTCGAACATCCTGTGCCTCAACCGGATGGAAAACCGGGTGCGGGTGATCGCACCGCCGACGCTGCTGCCGCCGGGCATCGACCGCTTCGGGGTCGAGGTCTTCGACGAAATGGCGGAGGGCTTGGCGGGCTGCGATGTGGTCATGATGCTGAGGATCCAGAACGAGCGTCTGACCGGCGCGGCCGTCCCCTCGACCCGCGAATACTATCACCGCTATGGCCTGACGGCGGAGAATCTGGCGCTCGCCACGCCCGACGCCATCGTCATGCATCCGGGCCCGATGAACCGCGGGGTCGAGATCGACGCCGAGCTTGCCGACGATGTCGAACGCTCGGTGCTCCGCGACCAGGTCGAGATGGGCGTCGCGGTTCGTATGGCCTGCATGGATCTGTTGGCGCGCCGCCAAACGACCGAGGCCGCATGACATCCGGATGGGCGCCGTACCTCGACGAAGGAGAAAGGCTTGGCTGGGAGGGACAGCCTGCAACGGGCGTGAGGTTCCGCCCCTCGGAGCTGCTTCAGAGCGGCTTTGGCCTGATCTTCTTCTGCTTCTCGGTCTTCTGGGTCTCCATGGCCGCGTCGTCTGGCGGCGACGGCGACGGCGGCGTGTTCAGACTGATCTTCCCGCTCTTCGGTCTGCCATTCGTTGCGGTCGGGGCATACCTTTTGTTCGGACGGTTCTTCTGGTCCGCCCATGTGCGCCGCAAGACGCGATACGCGCTGACGAACAAGCGTGCCATCGTGGCGACAAGCGCCCTCGGGCGGAGCTTGAAATCGTGGCCGATCACAGCCGAGACGCGATTGGAGTTCGAACCGGGCGATCAGGCCACCATCTGGTTCCATGAAGAGGAACGGCGCGGCAGCAAGGGGCGGCGGTACACCGTGAAGAAAGGCTTCGAATATGTCTCGGGCGGGGACGAGCTTTACCGCCTGATGCGCTCGGTTCAGCAAGGCACAGCCGCATGAGCGCCCCGGTTCACTTGCTGAATGCGCGCCTGATCGATCCGGGCACGGACTATGATGGTCCGGGCGCCATTCGGATCGAGGACGGCCGCATCGCCGATGTGGTCCGTGGCGCGTCACCGGCCGTTCCGGGGATCGATTGCGGCCAGAATGTCCTGGCGCCTGGTCTTGTCGATATGCGTGTCTTCGTTGGCGAGCCCGGCGCGCGGCACCGGGAGAGCTTTCGCTCGGCCGGCGCGTCTGCCGCAGCCGGTGGCGTGACGACCATCATCATGCAACCCGATACCGATCCGTCCATTGACGACCCGGCCCTGGTTCAGTTCGTCCGGACACGCGGGCGCGAAGACGCAGCCGTCAGGGGCGAGACGATGGGCGCCCTGACGCGCGGCCTGAAGGGCCGGGAGATGACCGAGCAGCAGTTCCTGCTGGACGCAGGAGCCGTCGCACTGACCGCTGCCGACCATCCCGTCGCCGATACCAGGGTGATGCGCGCCTGCATGACCTATTCGCGATCTACGGATGCGGTGATTGTCCATCACATCCAGGAGCCCAGCCTGTCGCGCGGGGCTTGCGCGACCTCGGGCGAGTTTGCGTCGCGCCTGGGACTGCCGACTGTGTCAGCAGTCGCCGAGAGAATCATGCTGGAGCGTGATCTTGCCTTGGTCGAAAGCACTGGCGCGCGCTACCACGCGGATCAGGTGACAACGGCCGCGGCACTCGCGCCGCTGGAACGCGCCCGAGACGCGGGGCTGCCGGTGACCTCGAGCGTCTCGATCCACCACCTGACGCTCAACGAATTCGACATCGCGGATTACCGGACGTTCTTTCGTCTGCCCCCGCCGTTGCGGGCCGAGACGGACCGGACCGCCATCGTCGACGCACTTTCGGCGGGCCTGATCGACACCATTGTCTCTGGGCACCTGCCGCAGGACGAGGAGACAAAGCGCCTGCCCTTCGAGGAAGCCGCGACCGGCGCTGTCGGGCTTGAGACATTCCTACCGGCAATGCTGCGCCTGGTGCACGAGGCACGCCTGGATCTGTTGACCTTGTTCCGGGCTGGCTCCCTGCGACCGTCGCAGATCCTGGGCCTTGACGGCGGGCGGCTGAGCGTGGGCGCACCGGCGGATCTGGTTTTACTTGACCCGGACGCGCCATTCCGCCTTGACCGGGAAAATCTCCGGTCGCGTTCGAAGAACACGCCGTTCGACCGCGCGTTGATGCAGGGGCGGATCCTTGGAACCTGGGTCGCGGGCGAGCGCGTCTTCGGAGGACCGGATGCTCCATAGCATCATGGGATGGGAGCGCGCCTGGCCCGAACTCCTCGAAGCCTTCGGGATCGGTTACCTGATCGGATCGATCCCGTTTGGCATCCTGATCGCGGCGCTGTTCGGGCTGGGAAATCTGCGCAGCATCGGGTCGGGCAACATCGGTGCCACGAACGTTCTGCGGACCGGAAACAAGGTGGCAGCGGCGCTGACGCTGATCCTGGACATGCTAAAGGGGCTGATACCGGTCGCCTGGTTTCTGAGCGGCGAGGGGGATCTCTCGGCCCAGTGTGCGGCACTCGGCGCGGTTCTGGGGCACTGCCTGCCGATCTGGCTGAGGTTTCGCGGCGGCAAGGGTGTGGCGACGTTTCTGGGTGTGACGCTTGGGCTGAGCTTTCCGGCAGGTGCTGCGGCTTGCCTGACATGGTTGCTTGCGGCGGCGTTGTTTCGATATTCCTCGCTGTCGGCGATCGTGTCGGCGGCGTCATCGCCCCTTTGGTTCTATCTTTTGGATGGCCCGCGCGCCGTGCTGTGCATCGGTTTGCTCGGTGTCTGGGTGATCCTGCGTCATCATGCAAACATCAGGCGCCTGCTCGCCGGGGACGAGCCACGGCTCGGCAGCGTTCCCAAAGACAGTTAGAAGCGGCGGTATCGTACTTAACCCGCACTTAACCAAGCATGCTGATCCTCTGCCAGTCGGTTAGGAGTATTCACATGTCCCGCACGCAATCTGCCGCAGCGTTACGCCAAGACAGCATTCCACTCGATCTCGGCCGCACCGACCTACTGCCCGAGAACGAGCGCCTCGCGCGTCTTCGGTTGCTGCGCAGTCACAATGTCGGACCGCGCACGTATTCTCACCTGATCCGGCGCTTCCACTGTGCTGCCCGGGCGTTGGTGGCGCTGCCAGACCTGGCGGCGCGCGGCGGCAAGTCCGGTTACCGGATCTGCCCGCTCGACACGATCGAAACCGAACTGGAGGCCGGTCAGTCCCTGGGTGCCCGCATGGTCCAGTTGGATGACCCGCTGTACCCGAAGATGCTTGCGCAGCTTGATCCGCCGCCGCCGATCCTCTGGATGAAGGGCCGTGTCGAACTGCTCGAAGATCAAGGCGTCGCTCTGGTGGGGTCGCGCAATGCCTCGGCACTCGGGATCCGGACGGCGCGCCGTCTCGCCCGCGAGCTTGGGACGACGGGCTACACTGTGGTCTCGGGCCTGGCGCGCGGGATCGATGCAGCCGCACACGAGGCGAGCCTGGCGACCGGCACCGTCGCCGTGATGGCCGGCGCACTCGACAAGCCGTATCCGCCGGAGAACGTCGAACTTTGCAAGCGGATCGCGGAGGACGGGCTTCTGATATCCGAGATCCCCTTTGGCATCGAGCCATCCGGCAAGCATTTTCCGCGCCGGAACAGGATCATCTCGGGGCTGTCGCTCGGCGTGGTGGTCGTGGAAGCAGCCAGCCGGTCCGGCAGCCTGATCACGGCGCGGTTCGCACTTGAGCAAGGCCGCGAAGCCATGGCCTGCCCCGGCGCACCCGAGGATCCGCGCGCATCCGGGTGCAACGCGTTGATTCGCGAAGGTGCAGCGCTGATCCGCCACGTCGGCGATATCGAGGAAGCGCTGGCAGCACCCCGCACCATGATGCTGATGGAAGACGGTGGAGATTTCGACTTCGATGCCGACACCTTTGGCGACGAGGCAATGCGCGACGAATACGACGCGCTCGCGGATTTCGACGAAGAGGGCGGCGGGCATGGTGACGAGGCCCTGGCCGAACAGGTGGTCGAGCTTCTCGGCCCCCAGGCCGTCGAAATCGACGAAGTGGCACGCCAGTGCGGCGCCTCGCCACAGGATATCTCGCTGGCGATTCTCGAACTCGATCTGGCAGGCCGGATCGAGATCCTTCCGGGCGGGATGATCGCACGCACCGAGATGTGAACAAAGACCGCACCACAGCGCGCGCCGAGCGCTGACCGTTGACAGCGCAGGGCACCTAACCCATCTTCCGCCGCTAATCGCAGGACGCGGGCAGAACGCGGGCACTACGCCCACCGGCATTGCCAGATCGCGTTTCCGCAAATCTTGGATTGATGCGTCGAGGTCATGCTTCGGCGGCTTTGGGAGATCAGTATGGCTGTTGTGGTTGTTGAATCCCCTGCGAAGGCAAAGACGATCAACGGCTATCTCGGCAAAGACTTCACGGTGCTTGCGTCCTTCGGCCATGTGCGCGACCTGCCCGCAAAGGACGGCTCGGTTGATACCGATGCGGGCTTCGAGATGAAGTGGGAGATCGACGCAAAGTCCCAGAAGCACGTCCGGGCCATTGCGGACGCTCTCAGAGATGACGACCGGCTCATTCTCGCAACCGACCCTGACCGCGAAGGCGAAGCGATCTCATGGCATCTGCTCGAAGCGCTAAGAAAGCGCCGGGCTGTCAAGAAGACCACCGATGTTCAGCGCGTGGTCTTCAACGCGATCACGCGGACCGCCGTCACCGACGCGATGAAGAACCCGCGTGAGATCGACATGGAGCTGGTCCAGGCGTATCTGGCGCGCCGGGCTCTGGATTATCTGGTCGGCTTCAACCTGTCGCCCGTACTTTGGCGCAAGCTGCCCGGATCGCGCTCGGCCGGGCGCGTTCAATCGGTGGCTTTGCGGCTGATCGTCGAGCGCGAGATGGAGATCGAAGCCTTTCGCGCTCGTGAGTACTGGACCGTCAAGGCCGTGCTGACAACACCGGGCGGAGCGGAATTCGAAGCGCGTCTCACCGTGCTCGACGGGAAGAAACTGGACCGGTTCGATCTGCCCGACGAGGCATCGGCCACGGCGGCGACACAGGCTGTCTCGGCAGCGGCGCTGTCGGTATCGAAGGGCGAGGCCAAACCGCAGACGCGCAATCCCTCGCCGCCGTTCATGACCTCGACGCTTCAGCAAGAGGCCAGCCGCAAGCTCGGGATGGCCCCGCAGCAGACCATGCGCACGGCGCAGCGGCTCTACGAGGCCGGGCACATTACATACATGCGGACCGACGGCATCGACATGGCGCCCGAGGCCGTATCCGATGCGCGTTCGGCCATCGGCGATCGCTACGGCGCACGCTATGTCCCGGACAAGCCCCGGATCTACAAGAACAAGGCGAAGAACGCGCAGGAAGCGCATGAGTGTATTCGCCCGACCCGGATGGGCGTGGCCCCATCGGACCTCAAGCTCGAGAGTGATCAGATCCGGCTTTACGATCTGATCTGGAAACGTGCTGTTGCGAGCCAGATGGCGGCCGCCCGGTTGGAGCGCACGACCGTAGACATCGCTGACGGCAACGGGCGGGTCGCACTGCGCGCCACTGGTCAGGTGGTCACGTTCGATGGTTTCATGAAGGTCTACGAGGAAGGCCGCGACGATGTTGTCGATGATGATGACAAGCGTCTCCCGGCGATGGCGAGCGGCGAGCACCTGGGGCGCAAGTCCGTTTTGCCGGAGCAGCATTTCACCCAGCCCCCGCCACGGTATTCCGAAGCGACGCTCGTCAAGAAGATGGAAGAACTGGGGATCGGGCGCCCGTCGACATATGCCTCGATCATCGGGACGGTGCAGGACCGGGAATATGTCCGCAAAGAGAGTGGACGCCTTGTGCCCGAGGACAAGGGCCGCCTGGTGACGATCTTCCTGATGAACTACTTCTCGCAATACGTGGCCTATGACTTCACGGCGGGGCTTGAGGAACAGCTGGATGACATCTCCGGCGGGCGGATCGACTGGCAGCTTGTCATGGAGACGTTCTGGAAGGACTTCCGGGCCGCGCTGGACGAAACTTCGGATCTTCGCATCGGCGAGGTGCTCGAGAAGATCAACGAAATCCTGGCGCCGCATCTGTTCCCGGACAAGGGTGACGGCACGGATCCGCGTCTGTGCCCGAAATGTGCGATCGGTCAACTTTCGATGCGGACAGCACGGTCCGGCGGGGCGTTCATCGGGTGTTCGAACTATCCAGACTGCCGATACACGCGCCCGGTTGGCGGCGGGGAAGCCGATGACGACGGCATCGGGCCGGATGGGGTGTTGTTGGGTAAGGCGCCCGAAGGTCTGGATGTCCGGTTGCGATCGGGCCGGTTCGGTCCTTATGTCCAACTCGGCGAGGCCGAGGACGCACCCGAGGGCAAACCCAAGCGGTCTTCACTGCCCAAGGGCACCGAGGTCTCGGCGGTCACGCTGGAACTTGCACTCGGTCTGCTGTCCCTGCCCCGAGATGTCGGCGCGCATCCCGATGACGGTGAAATCATCCAGGCCGGGATTGGCCGCTACGGTCCCTATGTCCGGCACAACCGGACTTATGCCAGTCTTGAAGACGGCGACGATGTTCTGACGGTCGGTATGAACCGCGCCATGGATCTGATCGCGCGCAAGGCCTCTCGCGGTGGTCGCGGGCAGGCGCAAAAGCCGTTGCGCGAATTGGGTGAGCATCCCGATGGCGGTCCGATGAGTGTGATGGATGGGCGCTACGGTCCTTACGTGAAGTGGGGCAAGGTGAATGCCACAATCTCCAAGGATCAGGACCCCAACACGATATCCTTCGAAGATGCCGTCGCACTAGTCGAAGCCAAGTCCGCCGGGAAGAAAAAGAAGCCTGCCGCGAAAAAAGCGGCCGCGAAATCTTCGGCTTCCGCCAAGAAAGCGACGAAGAAGGCTCCGGCCGCCAAATCAGGAAAATCCAAGAAATCGAACGGCCCGGCGGCCAAGGATCCATGATTTCGCGTGACGCGCGCGCAATCCCACGATCGATCCGTTCCGCTGCCCGCAAAGCCTGGCCCGGCCTGAAAGACGCCCTGCATGGCTAGTCTTCCGGATCGCGAGACGCTGCTTGCATGGATACGGGAAAACCCGGGCCAGTCGGGCAAGCGTGAGATTGCGCGGGCCTTCGGCATCAAGGGGCCGGACCGGATCGAACTGAAGCGTATGTTGCGGGATTTGCAGGAAACGGGAGAGGTCGAACGTCACCGGCGGCAGGTTCGCGAGCGCGGCGCTTTGCCCAATGTCTGCGTCTTGATCGTGACCGGACCGGATGATGACGGCGATCTTTTCGCACGGCCTCTGAAGTCGACCGGAGATGCACCGCAGCCGCGGATTCTTCTGAAACCGCGCAAGAAAGACCCGGCTTTTGCAGCGGGAGACCGGCTGCTTGCGCGCATGCAGCGGGTTGCGGGTGACGATGTCGACTACGAAGCGACGCCGATCAAACGCATAGCTGCCGACGGGCAAAGGATGATCGGGATCTACCGTGCCGGCAACGGCGGGGGCAGGCTGGAACCGGTCGAGCGCAAGGCGTCGAAGGAATGGGTCATTCCCCGGGGCGAGGACGGCGGCGCCCGCGATGGTGATCTTGCCGAAGCCGAGGAAATCGAGGGGCGTCGGTTCGGGCTGCCGCATGGCCGGATCATTGCCCACTACGGGAATCTCGACGAACCAGGCGCGGTTTCGCGCGTCGCACTTCTGAAGCATCAGATCCCGCATGAGTTCCCGGCCGACATTGAAGCCGAGGCCGGATCCGCAACAGGCAGCGATGCGCTTGGAGACCGGGAGGATCTTCGTGATCTGCCGCTCGTTACAATCGATCCACCGGATGCACGGGATCACGACGACGCCGTCTGCGCTTTGAAAGACGAGGATCCGGCCAATCCGGACGGTTTCGTCGTGTGGGTCGCGATCGCCGACGTCGCGCACTATGTCCGGGCGGGGAGTGCTTTGGACCGCGAGGCACGGGAGCGCGGAAACTCGACCTATTTCCCCGATCTTGTCGTGCCGATGCTGCCGGAGACGTTGAGCGCGGATCTCTGTTCACTTCGCCAGGATGTGGAGCGGCCGTGCCTCGCCGTTCGGATGGTTCTGAACGCGGAAGGTGACAAGCTCGAGCATCGGTTCGCGCGCGGTCTGATGCGGTCCCGGCAGGACCTGACATACGCGATGGTTCAGGCGGTCGCTGACGGCGACGATGTCGCCGATCTCGCCTCGGGTCTTGAAGATCACATCCGAACGCTTTTCGACGCCTATCGCGCAGCCGACCGTGCGAGGACCCACCGCCAGCCGTTGGACCTGGATCTGCCCGAGCGTCAGATCGTCCTCGGAGAGGATGGCAAGGTCGCGTCGATCAACTTTCGCGATCGGCTGGACGCACACAGACTGATCGAGGAATTCATGATCCTCGCCAATGTCTGTGCGGCCGAGACGCTTGAGACCAGGCGAACACCCCTGCTCTATCGCGTTCACGAGGAACCGAACCCCGAAAACCTCGACGCAATGCGTGAGGTGGCCGAGGCAATGGGGCTCTCACTGGCCAAGGGGCAGGTCTTGCAGCCACGTCAGTTGAACGGTCTGCTCGAGAGCGCCAAGGGAAGAACGGATGCCGATGTTATCGCGATGTCCGTGCTCAGGGCTCAGACGCAAGCATATTATGCCAATCAGAATTTCGGGCATTTCGGGCTGAACCTGAAGCGGTACGCGCATTTCACGTCGCCAATCCGGCGCTACGCTGATCTGATCGTGCATCGGGCATTGATCTCGGCGCTGAAACTGGGCGGCGACGGGCTGAGCGGACCAGAGACCGACCGGCTGCCGGAAACCGCCGAACACATCTCGCGGACCGAGCGCCGTTCGATGGAGGCCGAGCGCGAAACCGTGGACCGCTATGTTTCGGCTTTCCTGGCGGACCGGACCGGCGCCGAGTTCAGTGGAAGGATCTCGGGCATCTCGCGTGCCGGTGTTTTCGTCAGGCTCGACGAAACGGGGGCAGACGGGCTCATCCCGATCTCGACCCTGGGGAATGATTATTTTCGCTACGACCGGGACAGTCACCTCCTGCGGGGAGAACGCTCGGGACTGGAGTTCCGGGCAGGCATGACCATCCGTGTGCGGTTGATCGAAGCGACGCCGATCAGCGGCGGCCTGATCTTCGAGCTTCTGCACGCCGACGGTCATCATGGCTTTGGCCGCCGCTCTGGTGGCGCGCGGATGAAGGGCAGCCCGCGCAAGGTGGCGCGTGCCCGACTCAAGAAGGCACGGGCCGCGAAGAAGGCCAAGCGGACGCGCTGATGCAGAGTGCCTTGTCACGACCCAACGATTGCGCAACTATCGCCGCACTGTGGCGAAACATGGGGAACTCGCGGTGCTGCAACGGCTTGCATTCGCAGCAATATTCTGGAGCGTGACGCTAGGCATTGCCGCCGCCGATCCGGTGGGAACGTATTCGGTCGAAGGCGTCTCCGCAGGCACGGGCGACCGGTATAGCGGGTCAGTTGAGGTCAGCCGTTCGGGCGACCGCTACATTGTTGAATGGACCCTCGACGGAGCGGCACGCAGCGGTGTTGCGATGGGCGGGGCATTCAGCCAGTGATCATTCGTGATCGGACCTGCGCATCAGGATGACTTGATGCTCGCCATCGGGTTTTCGGATCAATCCGGCTTCGGGACAGCGACGATGTTTCTTCAGCCCACGGGAAGCTATGAGGGCTTTGTCGTGCACTCGGACGCGACGCTGGCCGGTCAGGAAACCTGGACTGTCACCGCACGGTAGATTTCCGCGGTAAGCTATTGTTTTTATTATAAATTTTCGCGCCAGCCTCGCGTCACTCGACAGCGCGGATCAGCTTCTTGTCGAACACTTTCATGACCTGCGAGAGATCCCGGCCGCGTTTCAGAATGCCACCGGTCGGTGAAGACACGCTGTAGGCGCCCTGGCGAAGCGCATCGCGGGGCTTCTTCTCGACGCAGTAAAGCGGCGTCTCGCTGGTCCTGCGAAAGATCGAAAACACGGCCCGATCCTTCAGGTGATCGATGGCATAGTCCCGCGCGATCCCGAGGCTCAGCATGCGTCCGTAGACGTTGAGTATCAGCGTGAGTTCGCGCCGATGGAACGTGACAAGCTGCGGCTCGTTCGCGCGCGCGTCCTCCTGGTTCGCAACCACGCCAAACGTTGAGAGACCGGAAGTATCAATCGGCTTCATGAGCCAACGGTGACACCGATCGCGCCGGAAATGCAACCCCGATGTCGCCACAATCCGCAATGGTCGGATTCACAAAAGCGCCCTGTTGGCGACAGAGATCGGTCGCAGGCGATTTGCATGTTGTTCCTGCCTTCGGGCGGTCCGGAGCCATGCAATTCAGCCCCCACCCCGAATCATGGTTCCGGGCTCCCGCCGAAGGTGCGGCCTAGTACAGATTGAGTGTGTAACTGACCCGATGCGTCGCGATCGTGCGTTCCGCGGTCCCTAGTGGCACTGAGTCGGGTCAAACAAATAGGTCGCGCCGTCGTATTCATCGAAATAGTCGCCGATGTTCGGATGATCAACAGGCTGACCGGTATCATCGGGAAGCAGGTTCTGTTCTGATACATAGGCGACGTAGTAGCTCGTCTCGTTCTCTGCGAACAAATGATAGAACGGCTGATCCTTGCGGGGGCGCATCTCCTCCGGAATCGAGAGCCACCATTCCTCGGTATTCGAAAACTCCGGATCGACAGCGAAGATCACGCCCCGGAACGGATGGACCCGGTGACGCACCACAGCGCCGATACGATATTTTGCCTTGGCTCGCAGCACGCTCAATGCCTTTGACTAAACAGAATGCTTGCAGCCCAATGCTGCGCTGCACGATCCCGTGCATATAGACCCAACGTCTCTGCTTGCCAATGCCGTCGTGGTCACACGCGATCCAGCGCGACGGGGTTTTGCGTCTTAGGCGTTATTCTGGTAAGGTTATCAAAACACTATCATGGGGGACGAGCAGTGAACCTCCGCATCATGAAGACTTTGCCGCTTGTCGGTGCCCTGCTGCTGTCGGCGTGCGGGGGTGGTCCAGATGTGTCCGAAGCGCCGCGGAGTCAGAACGACCTGTGTGCGATCTTTGATCAACGCCCGGGCTGGCGCGACGCGATCGCGGCGTCCGAGCGAAAATGGGGTGCGCCAGCACCCGTGCAGATGGCGATCATCTGGCGCGAGTCGAGTTTCCGGTCGAACGTACGCCCCGGACGGCGATCGTTCCTGGGGTTTACAACAGGCTACGCATCATCTGCCTTTGGATACTCTCAGGCTATCGACGGAACCTGGGACTGGTACCGCAAGGACACCGGAAATCGCGGCGCTGACAGGACCGATTTCGACGACGCCGCTGATTTCGTTGGCTGGTACATGTCGAAGACCTCCCGCTCGAACGGTGTCGGCATGCATGATGCCTACAACCAGTATCTGGCCTATCACGAGGGCCATGCAGGGCACAGGCGCGGCAGTTATCGCCAGAAGAACTGGTTGATGGAAGTGGCGCGAAAGGTGGCCGCACAGGCAGCGCGCTATCGCGGTCAGTACGGGCGCTGCGCGTAACTGGCCGGTCTAGCCGAACACCTTCTTCCACTGACGGCGCCACCACCCGGCGGTTTCGTCAATTTCTTCGTCGATTGCTTCGACGACCGGATCGACATGGCGTTTGCGCAGGATGATCAGCATCCGATAGAGCACGAGCACGCCTGTGATCAGGGCCGTCAGGAAAATCACGTTGAACAGGGGAAACGGGCTGGCGTCGGGACCATCGGCAGGTCGGATCGACACTGCGTTGGGGAACCAGGACCAGTAAGTTATGCGCCAGCCATAGTGGCGCACAATCATCCACTTCGGATTGTCCGGCGTCGATGTCGCGTTGTCAGCCTCGGCCGCCAGGTTGGCCGTGTCGAATTTGAAGTAGAACGGGAAGCCCCAGCCCGTGTCTTCGTTTGAATAGACGCTCGGCGAGCCATCGGGCCACGCGGCTTTTATGTAACGCACATCGTGGGTCCGCGTGATGGCATTGCCCTGGGCGTCGGTCGTCTCGAAGTCCTCGCGCACGACTTCCGTTGCGACGATGCGGACAACATCGTTCTGCGGCAGGTAGTAATGCAGGAAGGAACCGATCAGCAGAACGATCAGCGCCAGAAGGATCCACTTCACATAGGCCATGGGAACTCCCCCTTCGCTGGCCCTCCCAAAGTTCGGGAGGAGGCTGCACTTCGCCCGTATATAGGCGGGGAATGTTGGGAAATCTATTGCGGTGTCGGCCCGAACATCTTGGAGACAACACTGCGCGCCGGATCGATTGGGAGATGCACGTCCCAGGGCGTTTGCCTAGCTTGCCCTCGCATCCGACTTGCTCAGTCGGTTCCGAACGCGCTGTCGGCACGGAACACTACACAAAGGTCGCCGAGACGTTCCCGAACGCAGAAGAGGTTACCTCGACACGGCTGCATTCTGCCATAGGGATCGGCGGGCCCCACGCTCCCGTCAAAAGGCGGTCGCCCGCGCGAAGCGACTTGCCCTGTGCATCGAGTTTCTCCGCCAGCCAACCGATTGCCGAGATCATGTCATCCGGCCAAGTCAGGTCGTCCCAGGAGTCGACGGTCTCGCCATCATAGATCAGCTTGAGGTCGGTCGTCGTGACGTCCTGGATCTGGTGCACCGGCGGTCCCCAGACGACTCCGGCAAGGATCGCATTGTTCGCGAGCAGTTCGTGCCCGTGGGGGGCTTCGCCTCGCATGGTCAGGTTGTGGATCTCGATCACCGGATGGATCGAGGCGATGACCGGCAACAAGTCTGCCGAAGTCTTCATGCCGGGCGTCACAGGACCCGAAAGCGTGATCGCGAACTCTGCTTCCATCGACGGGTTCGAGTATTTGGCTTTGCTCAGCGTTGCCCCGGTCGCGTGCTGCTCGGTTGACCACAGGCGACCATAGGCCGGATGGGAAAGACCCATCTCCTTTTGATTGCCTGCGAACACGCAGCCGATCTTGTACCCGACGACGTGTTCTCCCCGGGCTTCGCGCAGGACCGCGACGGCTGCTTGAAGCTGCCATGCCTCGTCAATCTCCAGCCGGAGCCCCTCGCCAAAGACGGTGCCCGGCGTTGCGTGGTCGTAGTCAGCCAGCATGCCCTCGGCCAGCGTCTTCAGGGAAACGTCATCCAGCATGTGCGCCTCCATCGCTTTCAGCGAAACTAGAGGCGGCGGCGCCGGCTGTCACGTGCAGCCAAACCCAAGAATGGTGATCTATTGCGGAGACATCCCTCGCAGGCGTTCCGACCTGCGGCGCAGCATCTCCACCGTTGCCAGCAGACACACCGAGATGATCACGAGGATCGTCGCGACCGCAAGAATGGTCGGCGAGATCTGTTCGCGAATGCCGCTGAACATCTGACGCGGGATCGTGCGTTGTTCGACATCAGCCATCTGCAGCACGATGACGACCTCGTCGAACGAGGTGATGAAGGCGAACAAGGCGCCCGAGATCACACCAGGCAGGATCAGTGGCATCTGCACCTTGAAGAAGGTCGTGACCGGGTTGGCGCCCATGCTTGCGGCCGCGCGGACCAGGGATTTGTCAAAGCCGACCAGAGTTGCGGTGACGGTGATGATGACAAAGGGCGTCCCCAGCACGGCATGTGCAAGGATCAGTCCGAAATAGGTCTTGCCGAGGCCAACCTGGCTGAACGAGTAGAACAAGCCCGACGCGGTGATCACCAACGGCACGATCATCGGCGAGATCAGGGTTGCCATGATCGCGCCCTTGAACGGCATCTCGGACCGGCTGAGGCCGACGGCGGCCAAGGTCCCAAGTGCTGGCGCCAGAAGGGTCGCGAAGATGCCGATGAAGAAGCTGTTCTTGATCGAGCGCACCCATTGCGCGTTGTTCCACATGTCGGCCCACCAGCCCGCGACGGCATCGGGGGCGGCCATGCCGTTGCGCAGGATGTCGGCGTACCAGCGGGTCGAGTACGCGTCGGAGTCAAACTCCAGCATCCCCTCGGTAAAGCTGAAATACGGCTCGACGTTGAAGCTGAGCGGCATGACGATCAGGATCGGCGCCATCAGGAAGATGAAGATCAGCGCGCAGATGAACCGGAAGCTGTAGTACCAGACCCGCTCGCCGGTGGATGCGTATGGAGGCAGTGCCATGTCCGATCACCCCAGCTTCTTGTTGTCGATGCCGACGATCCGGTCGTAGAGCCAGTAGAGGAACAGCACGAACACCAGCAGCACGAGACCGAGCGCGGCCGCTAACGAATAGTTCAGCGAACTTCGCATGTGGGTGTCGATGATGTTCGAGATCATCACGCCTTCCTGCCCGCCCAGCAGGGCCGGGGTGATATAGTAGCCAATCGCCAGGATGAAGACGAGGATCGCGCCCGCACCGATGCCAGGCACGGTCTGGGGGAAGTAGACCCGCCAGAATGCTGTCCAGTTCGTGGCCCCAAGTGATTTGGCGGCACGCACATATTGCGGTGGGATCGACTTCATCACGGAATAGAGCGGCAGTATCATAAACGGCAGCAGGCTATGCGTCATCGCGATCAGAGTGCCGAGTTTGTTGTAGATCATCGAGAAGCGCTGCTCATCCGTCGTCACCCCAAGGAAGACGAAGATGTCATTCAGGGCCCCCTGCCCCTGAAGGATCGCGATCCACGCGGTCGTGCGCACCAGGATCGAGGTCCAGAACGGCAGCAGCACGAGGATCAGCAACAGGTTCGAAGTGCGCACCGGCAGTGTCGCGAGCAGATAGGCCACCGGGTATCCCAGTGCGATCGTTGCCAGCGTCACGATCAGCGAAATCTCGAGCGTGCGCAGGAACAGCTTCACGTGAATCTGCACGTTCTCAGGTTGCCAGCCGATGCCGCCTTCCTCGGTGATGCGCAGGTCCAACGCCTTCAGCACGAAGGACAGTGTGTAGGAACTCGAGACCCGCTTCATGGCGTGCCAGTATTCGATCTGGCCCCATTTCTTGTCGGTCTTGATCAGGCCCTCCTTGAACGGGGCCTCCATCTTGGCAGCACGGCGGGTGGTTTTCTTGAAGAGCGACAGCGCGCCCGAGATCTCTCGGTTCAGACGCGCACCGACCTTGGTCGGGAGAGCGCGGGCAATTTCGCGCGCTTGCTTGATGTCGGCGACGACGGCAGCGTAGAGCGCCTCGTCCGGAAGATCCTGGCCATCCCAGTCGCCGATCAGTTCGGTCGTGCGGGGCATCCCCTCGGCGAATTGGTCGTTGTAGACGCCCTGGAACAACAGGACGACGATCGGCAGGAAGAAGAACAGCGAGATAAAAGCCAGCAGTGGTGCGACCAGGCCGAATGCGCGCACACGGCTCACGAACATCGCCTTGGCAAGTCGCGCCTTAAGCGGGGTGCCATCCGCGGCCATCAAAGGCCCTTGTGTCGTATCGGTCATAAGATCCCGCCTGTTCGGACGTAGGGCGCGCAATGCGCACCCTACAGGTTCAGCTTACTGAGCAAGCCAGGCGTTGAAACGCTCGTTCATCTCGTCCTGGTTGTCGGCCCAGAACTCGAAGTTACTGACCAAAGCAGTCTCGAGGTTGTCCGCCGCCGTCGGCATGTTCGGACCCATTTCGGTCTTGCCGTCGTTGTAGAGACCGACGAGCGGCCCCGAGGACTTGCGGGCCGGACCGTAAGCGATCCACTTGGCCTGGTCCGCCAGACGCTGCGTGTCGGTCGAGAACTTCACGAAGTCCAGCGTGGCTTCCATGTTCGGTGCACCCTTGGGGATGACCCAAAGGTCGAAGTCCAGGATCTGAGCGTCCCAGTTCACGACGAACGGCTTGCCCTCGCCAGCGGCTGCATTGAAGATACGGCCGTTGTAGGCCGTGGTCATGACCACCTCACCATCTGCGAGCAGCTGCGGCGGCTGAGCACCGGCTTCCCACCAGACAACCGAGTCCTTGATGGTGTCGAGCTTGGCGAATGCGCGGTCAACACCTTCCGGCGTGCCCAGAACATCATAGACGTCACCAGGTGCAACACCGTCCGCCATCAGCGCCATTTCGAGCTGGGCTTTCGGGTTCTTGCGCAGGCCGCGCTTGCCCGGGAACTTCTCGAGATCGAAGAAATCAGCAATTCCCGTGACACCCGAGGTCTTCGATGAGTCATACGCAAAAATGGTCGACCAGACGATGTTGGCGACCGCGCACTCGGGCAGCGAGCCTTCAATGAAGTCTTCGATGGCAGGCGTGCCATCCGGTGCCGGGGGCAGGATCGAGTGGTCGATCGGCTCAAGCAGGCCTTCATCGCAACCACGGACCGCGTCCGACAGCTCGACGTCAATCACGTTCCAGGTGACGTTGCCCGCCTCGACCTGAGCTTTCACCTCGGCCAGCCCGCCATTGTAGTCTTCCGACACGATCGTGTTGCCGGTCGCTGCCATCCACGGCTTGTGATAGGCTTCGACTTGGCTTTTCGTATAGGCGCCGCCCCAAGAGACGACGGTGATCGATTCGCTCGCCAGGGCGGAGCCTGCGACGGCCACCGCGCTGACTGCACCGATCAAGGCAGTTCTGAGTTTCATGCTTCTACTCTCCCTAGTTTTCGGACCCGTCTTGCACCTGCGCTGCGCTCCCCGGGCACGGAGCGCCAGGTATGATGTTGTGTCGATCTACGCGGCGTCCAGAGCGCGGCAATCGTCGGTGATCCATCCGATTGGCGTGGTCTCGCCAACATTCAGTGCCGCGTGGCTGGACGAGTTCGGCACCTTGACGATGAAATCATCGTGGCCCGCAACCTCCATGCGGCAGCGGATGTGATCGCCCAGATAGATCAGTTCGACCACCTTGCCATCCATCCGGTTCGGAGCCTCCGGCTCGCCGATCAAAACGCGCTCTGGCCGGATCGACAGCATCGTCCGGTTGCCTTCGCCACCGCAATTGACGGCCAGCGCACCGATCTCGGCCCCACCGTCGATGGCGACCCGCGCCTCGGACCCACTGACCGAGGTCACCTTGCCGCCCAGCTTGTTGTTCTCACCGATGAACTGCGCCACGAACGCGTTCTCCGGGCGTTCGTATAGATCCGCGGGCGGTGCGAGTTGCTGGATGACACCGTCGTTGAACACAGCGATCCGGTCGGACATCGTCAGAGCTTCGGATTGATCGTGTGTCACGTAGACAACCGTGACGCCCAGACGTTCATGCAGGTGCTTGATCTCGTACTGCATATGCTCGCGCAGTTGCTTGTCCAGCGCGCCGAGCGGCTCGTCCATCAGCACCAGTTCCGGCTCGAACACCAGTGCCCGGGCCAAAGCAACTCGTTGCTGCTGGCCGCCCGAGAGCTGCGCGGGGCGTCGTCCCGCGAATTCCCCGGTGCCCATCTGCACCATGTCGAGCGCGCGCTGAACCTTCTGGTCAACGTCGGTCTTGCTCATCTTTCGCACCTGCAGCGGGAACGCGAGGTTCTCTGCGATGGTCATGTGCGGAAACAGAGCGTAGTTCTGGAAGACCATGCCAATGCCCCGCTTGTGCGGCGGAATATTGTTGATCGGGCGGCCAGCCAGCTTGATCTCGCCATGGGTGGCGGTCTCGAAGCCCGCAAGCATCATCAGGCAGGTTGTCTTGCCTGAGCCGGAGGGGCCAAGCATTGTCAGGAACTCGCCTTTACCGACCGTCAGGTTCAGATCCTTCACGACATGTGTTTCACCGTCGTAGCTTTTCTGAACTCGTTCGAACGCAACAAATGCGTCGCCAGTTCCTTCAATTGCCATGTTGTGGATTGCCCCTCAGCCGGTCTCGACACTCAGGACGTGATGGTAAGCACACGAGTGATGCAGTGCACAAGCCCTGAATTCGGGACCAACAGTGCTAATGTCGCGCAATAATGCTGCGCTGCTAAGAGTACATGCTACGATTTCAACTCTAGCGCGATTGCATACCACAGTTGACATTTCGCGGCAGCATGGGCTTAGACACGCGGGAAAGCTGGGGTCCCGTAGCTCAACCGGATAGAGCACCTGACTTCTAATCAGGGGGTTGTAGGTTCGAGTCCTACCGGGATCGCCAATTCTGGATCTGCTCAACTCTCCATCCTGTCTTTTGAAGGAGTTAGTGACGTGTGTCCCGAAAGCGGGTTCCTGTGTCCCGAATTCACCCCTTTCCAACCAGCAATTTAACCATGCGTGTGCGGTCCGCAGCCTTGTTGTACCTTTCAACTTCGGACACCGACATGTGCCCCGCCATGGCTGCGATTTGATATGTCGAGGCACCGCGCTCAGCCTCAGAGTCCGATCGGAAAGTAGTTGAGCGATATCAGTAACTTGTGGTTCACCGCTTCTGCTAGGAAGATGGAGGATCAAGTGCCTTGGAACGATACCGCTCGAGATCATCATAACCGGGACCATCTGCGGTATCCAAGCGATTTGACGGATCGCGAATGGGCCTTGATCGTGCCGATGCTGCCGGAAGCCAAGCGTGGTGGGCGGCCCCAAACGACGGACCTGCGGGAGGTGGTCGATGCCATCCAGTACATCGCGTGCAGTGGCTGCCAGTGGCGTATGCTGCCCAAGGACTTCGCGCCGGTCTCAACGGTGCGGGGCTACTTCTACGCTTGGCGCGACCAGGGGCTGTGGCACTCAATCAACCATCTGTTGGTCGCTGCCACGCGGGAGTTGGAGGGCCGAGAGGCCAGCCCGACGGCCGGCTTGATCGATAGCCAGTCTGAAAAACCACTGAGGCTGGAGGGGTTTGTGGATATGACGCCGGGAAAAAGACCAAGGGCCGCAAGCGTCGCATTCAGACCGACACCATCGGCCTCCTTCTCGTGCTCATCATCCAGAGTGCGGGGGTGCAGGACCGAGACGGCGCGCCCGAGGTTCTGCGCATTGCCCGGTTCCGGTTCCCATGGTTGCGCGTTCGACCCGCTCACTCGGACGGGTCGCGTTCGGGGTCTCACCTTCGCTGATGGCGGCTATAGCGGCCAGAACCTCAGAGACATGCTGAAGGGCTGCGGCGACTGGACCATCGAGATCAT